>DHFK01000015.1:31294-66003 GCA_002400365.1 Anaerolineales bacterium UBA4826
GGGCTGCGCGACTGGGACATTCCGGAAGGCGGTCGCGAGGGTCCGCGCAAACTGCAAGGCAACAAGCCGCTGCACGCCGCTCACGCGCGACAGCGCGCCGGCGAAATCGTCCAGACGCTCGAGCAATTCTTGGGGCAGCGCGTCCAGTTAGAAATAGCAGCCCGCGCGCAAGCGCGCGCCCAAGTGATTCTGCCCGCCCTCCGTCTTGTGGTAGGCAAGGCATAGCACGCCAAAAATATCTCACAAAGGAGTGATTGCCATGAAAGTAACGTTGAGTGTTATCAAAGCCGACATCGGCGGCTGGGTGGGNNCGTGCGGCGACGATTTGCAGTTGATTACCACGCACAACTTTGGCGTGGACAGCGAGAAGATTCACCGGCTCGCGTGGGACACGTTCGTCAAAGGCACCGAGGTCGCCAAGAAGTTGCATCTGTATGGCGCGGGGCAAGACCTGCTGAGCGACGCGTTTTCCGGCAATGTCAAGGGGCAAGGTCCGGGCGTCGCCGAAATGGAAATCGAAGAGCGCGCGTCCGAGCCGGTCCTGATCTTTATGGCGGACAAGACCTCGGCGGGGTCGTGGAATCTGCCGCTCTTCAAGATGTTCGTTGACCCGTTCAACACCGCCGGCTTGGTGATCGCGCCGTCGCTGCAAAAGGGCTTTCGCTTTGAAGTGCACGACGTGCGCGAGCACAAGAAAATCTTCTTTGACGCGCCCGAAGAGATGTACGGTCTGTTGATGTTCATCGGCACGCCCAGCCGCTTTACGATCAAGCACGTCTTTTCGCGCGCCGATGGCACGATTGCCGCCGCGTCCTCCACCGAAAAACTGTCGCTGATCGCCGGCAAGTACGTGGGCAAGGACGACCCGGTGATGGTCGTGCGCTCGCAGCACAACTTTCCCGCCGTCGGCGAAGTGCTGGAACCGTTCCGCTATCCCTGGATCATCGAGGGCTGGATGCGCGGCTCGCACTATGGACCGCTGATGCCCACGTCGCAAAAGCAAGCGACGCCGTCGCGCTTTGACGGTCCGCCGCGCGTGATCTGCCTGGGCTTTCAACTCGCGGACGGCAAACTGGTCGGTCCGCGCGACATGTTCGACGATCCCTCCTGGGACGAGGCGCGCCGCGACGCGAACCTCGTCGCCGACCACCTGCGCCGCCATGGACCTTTCGAACCACACCGCCTGCCGCTGGACGAGATGGAATACACCTCCTTGCCGCAAGTGCAAGCAACCCTCAAAGATCGCTGGCAGCCGTTGTAGGGGGTTCAGGGGTCGGGTAGTCTGGCGGTTGGCGCGCAGAGTCAGCCAACGAGCGCAAGAAATGAAACGGGCGGATACTCGGGTGGGTGTCCGCCCGTGATGTTGTGGGTGGGCAAGTGGTTGTGCCTTATCGCATTTCGCGATATAATCCTGCTAGAGGAGGAAAGCGTGCATGGGCTTTGCAGTTGGTGAAACCGTAGGACCCTACACGATTACTGCCTTTGTCGCGCAAGGCGGCATGGCGACGATCTTTCGGGCGCATCATGCAGCCCTCGATCGCGATGTCGCGCTCAAAGTGATCCACCCCGCGCTCAGGGAAGACAAAACCTTCCTGGCGCGTTTGCAGCGCGAGGCGTCCATCATCGCCAAACTGAATCACCCGAACATCGTCACCGTTTACGATTTCAGCGAATTCGATGGCACACCCTTCCTGGCGCTCCAGTACGTTGACGGCAAAACGCTCAAGGAGGTTTTGCGCGCCCGGAAACTCGAAACGTCCCAGATACTCGAAATCGTTCGCCCGGTCGCCGCTGCGCTGACGTACGCCCACGCGCAGGGCGTGCTGCACCGCGACGTCAAACCGTCGAACATTTTGATTGACCGCGACGGGCACGTTTATCTCACCGACTTTGGCTTGGCGCGCCTCGCCCAAAGCAGCGAATCTACGCTTTCGCACGAAATGCTCATCGGCTCGCCGCAGTACATTTCCCCCGAACAAGCCAAAGCCGAAGGTGTGGACGTCCGCACCGACGTCTACTCGCTCGGCGTGGTGCTGTACGAGATGTTCACCGGGCGCGTCCCCTTTGCCGGCGACACGCCGTACGCCACGGTCATCGCGCAGATCAACGAGCCGCCGCCCGCTGCGCGATCGCTCAATCCCAAAATTCGTCCGGCGGTCGAACAGGTCTTGCGCAAGGCGCTTGCCAAAGACCCCAACCAGCGCTATGCAAGCGTCCGCGAAATGATGCACGCGCTGGAAAACGCGGCGCAGGGACCGCGCGAGCAAGGCGCCGCACTCGCCGCGCCGCCGCGGGCGGGGGCAGGGCGCAAGCCCAGCCATCTTCCCTGGATTCCGCTCGTTCTCGCGCTCGGCGCGCTCATCCTGCTGTTCGCCTGCCTCGCGGGCGGCGCGTTCCTCGCATGGCAGGCGCAAAACCAAAGCGGTGGCGGTCCCACGCGCGCCGCAGTTGTCATCACCGGAACGACGACGCCGGTCGGCGCGGGCACCGCCCGCGCGCCTCTGCTGGCGACCGCCACGCCATCTCGCCCGGTCGCTTCGCCAACGCGCGAGGGCGCAACCCAGGCGCCCGGGCTCAGCGCGCCGCGCGGCAAGATCGCATACAGCGTCGCCGTGGGCGAACTGGCGGAGCAACATTCGATCTGGATCGCCGATGCCGATGGGACCGACGCGCGGCAACTGATCGAAATAGCGAATTGGCCCGCGCTCGCGCCCGACGGCAAACAGATCGCGTACCATCGCATCAAAGACGAAGGCATCTACGTCGCGAATATAGACGGCGGCAACCCGCGGCGCATCGTCGGCGGCGAGACGTGCTGCGTCCAATGGGCGCCAGATTCAAAGCGCGTGACCTTCCTGCAAGGCAAACTCAAAGCCGGCGACACCAAGATCATGCTTGCGAACGCGGACGGGACCGGCATCGCCGAGATCACAACCGGCTTCAACCCAACGTGGTCGCCGGACGGCGCCCGGCTCGCGTACGCCGGCTGCCAACCGAATTCGACCCAGTGCGGCTTGTTCGTGCTCGACTTGAAGACCAAAGCCGCGACGATGCTTACGCGCGACAACGGCGGGAACCCGCAATGGTCGCCGCGCGGCGACCGCATCGTCTATCACGCCGACGATGGCAAAGGGCACATCAACGTTTTTGTCGCGAACTCTGACGGCAGCGGCGTCAAGCAACTCACCGCCGGCAAGAGCAACGATGGACAGCCAACCTGGTCATTGGACGGCAATTTCATTTTCTGGCGCTCGGACCAGAATGGGACCGGGTGGGCGATCCTTGTGATGCGCGCGGACGGATCGAACCCGCGGCTGCTCATCAAAGCCGCGCCGGACGGAAACCTCTGGGCGCGCGAATCGCTGAGCGCAGGACCATGAACGCGTGGCGAGGGACGCGTGACGTAAACCAACCCTCGCCACGCGTCACGCGTTGCCGCACGCGCAATTCCTGCTGTGACGAACCTGATTCCAATGAGGGACCGCAATGACCATCTCGCCAGGTGACAATGTTGGACCGTACCGCGTCATCGAGCCGCTCGGGCAGGGTGGAATGGCGACCGTCTTTAAAGCCTACCACCCCGCGCTCGACCGCTACGTCGCGATCAAAGTGCTGCATCCCGCCTTCAAAGAGGACTCTAACTTTCTGGCGCGCTTTAACCGCGAGGCGCGGATCGTCGCCAAACTCGATCATCCCAACATCATCCCGATCTACGATTTCTCGGAACACGCGGGCACGCCGTACCTCGTGATGCGCTACATCGAAGGCAAGACGCTCAAAGCCGTTTTGCGCGAGGGCAAACTGCCGATGGCACGCGTTCTGGCGATCATTCGCCCGGTGACACAGGCGCTGGCATACGCGCACGCGCAAGGGGTTTTGCATCGCGACATCAAGCCGTCGAACGTGATGTGCGCGAACGACGGTCACATCTACCTCACCGACTTTGGACTCGCGCGCATCGCCGCGGCAAGCGATTCGACTTTGTCGCAGGACATGCTCATCGGCACGCCGCAGTACATTTCGCCGGAGCAAGCGCGCGGCGTCTCCGCGAGCGAATGTAGCGACATCTATTCGCTCGGCGTGGTGTTGTTCGAAATGCTGACCGGGCGCGTGCCGTTCAGCGCGGACACGCCCTACGCGGTGATTCACGATCACATCTACACGCCGCTGCCCTTGCCCACTTCGATCAACCCGCAACTGTCGCCCGACATCGAACGCGTGCTGCTCAAGGCGCTGGCAAAGGATTCGAGCGCGCGGTTCGCGCACGCGACCGATTTGATGACTGCGCTCGAGCAAGCCGCGCAAACGGCGCCCGCGGTCGCCGCGCCGCCCGCGCCGACTCCAACCCTCGCAGCAGCCGCGCCGCCTCCGGCGGCTGTCAGCCCAACCGCAACACCCACGCCGACCAGCGCGCCCGTCGCCGCAGCGTCGGTGGCGCCGCCGCGCCGCTCTCGGCGCACCGCGTTCGCGCTGGGCGTGGTCGCGCTGCTCGTGCTAATCGCGTGCGGCGCGCTGGTAATGACTCAACGCGAGGTGATCGCGCGCGTGCTAAAGGGCGTTGCGCCCGTCTCGACGCGACTGGTTCGTCCCACTACTGCGCCAGATGCGGTCGCGCCGGCGAAAACTCGCGTCGCCGTGAACCCCCGAGACCCCAACGCGCACGTTCAACTCGGCGACGCGTTCGTCAAAGCGAAGGAGTACGAGGCGGCTTTCGGCGAATACGACCAAGCCATCAAACTGGATCCAAAATCGCCCCACGCGTACGCCCAAGCCGGTCAGTTGGCAACCCGGCTAGGCGACTTGGACCGCGCGTCCAAGTACTATACCGCCGGACGAAATGCCGCGCCGGAAGACATGGATTTGCTGCTGGGTCAAGGCGACCTGTTCTTCAAAGGAAAAAAGTACGACGACGCGCGCGCCGCGTACGAAAAGGCGTTGCGTCTCAAGCCGGACAGTGCGCCGGCGCTGTGGCGCCTGGGCGATCTCGACCGCGCGCAGGGCAAAGCGGCAGAAGCCCTACGCAATTACACCCGCGCGCTGACGCTTGATCCCAATTTGCCGGAGGCGCACTTTGGCTTGGGCATGTTAGCCGTCGGGCGCGGTGCCAACGACGAAGCCAAGCGCCAGTTCACGCTTGTCATTAACGATCCTGCTGCGCCACCGGATTTGAAAGACCAAGCCGCAAAGCAACTCAGTCTCATCGGGGACAAGTAATCTGGAAACGTCACATTCCCTTTCTGTCACAGAGGCGTCGTGAAGAGTGTTCACCCCCAGCATGAAAACGGATAGTCGCCCAGCCGCGCTGGGCATTGACGGCATCCTTCGGCTATTGCTCAGGCCGGCTGCCTCAAGTCTTTGACTGAGTAGGTCGCAATCTATGCCTGAACTCACTCCCTCGACCATTGAACGCGCGCGCGCGGATGTCGCCGCGCTCCGCCGCGGCTTGAGCGATCTCTCCCTTTGGCTCGACGCGCAGCGCGCCGCGCTGCCGCGCGCCGAGGAACTCCATGGACGCCTCTCCATACTCGGCACCTTCCTGGAACGCTTGAACGCCAGTCTGGAACAGCAGGAAAAGGAACGCACGCAACTCGCCGGGTTGTTTCAGGTGAGCCGCGCGGTCAACTCGACGCTGGAATTGGATCAAGTCTTGAACCGCGCCATGGATGTTATTATCGCGGTGACGCGCGCCGAACGCGGCTTTTTGATGCTCGCCGACGAGCGCGGCGAATTGACCTTCCAGGTCGCGCGCAACCTGGAACATTCCACGATCACCAGCCCGGCGTTTCAGGTCAGCCGCAGTATCGTCGCGCGCGTTGCCGCGACCGGCGCGCCGGTCATCACGACCGACGCGACGCTCGACCCGCGCTTTGCCGCGCAGGAGAGCGTCGTCAGTCTCAGTCTGCGCTCGATCCTGTGCACGCCGCTCAAGGCGCGCGAGCGCGTCATCGGCGTGGTCTACGTGGACAATCGCCTACGCGCCGGCATGTTCCAACCGGCGGACCTCGACGCGCTGCGCGCGTTCGCCGACCAAGCCGCGATCGCGATCGAAAACGCGCGGCTGTTCGAAAGCGTTCGCCAAAAGATGTACGAGATCGAGGGGCTGAAGACTTTTCAAGACAACATCTTTGCCAGCATCGCGTCCGGCGTTATAGCCACCGACCTGGAGGATCGCATCACCGCGTTCAACCGCGCGGCGGAAACGATCTTTGGAACGTCCGCCGACCAATCCCTCGGACGCTGCTACCGCGAAACGCTCGCGCCGCTCCAAGCCACGGCGTTGCCCCAGTTGGTCGAGGAGGTCAAGCGCGAGGGTAAGCAACGCGTCGGCGCGGAAATCGAATCGGAACTGCCCGGGCGCGGCGCGGTCAATTTGAGTTTCAGCATCTCGTCCTTGAAAGACGCGGGCGGCAAGCCGCAAGGAATCACCGTCGTCATAGACGATGTGACCGAAAAGCGGCGACTCGAAGCGACCCGCGCGATGTTCCGGCGCTATGTCGCCCCCGCCGTGGTGGATCGTCTGCCCGGCAATCCCGCGTTGCTCAAACTGGGCGGGCAACGGCAGGAAATCACGATTCTGTTCGCGGACATTCGCGGCTTTACGCATTTCAGCGAGCCGCTGCCGCCGGAAGAACTCGTGGACGTTTTGAACGAATACCTCGCGTGCGCGGCGCACGCGATTTGGAAACAGGAAGGGACACTCGACAAGTTCATGGGCGACGCGGTGATGGCGATCTTTAACGCGCCGCTGCCGCAGAACGATCACGCGTTGCGCGCCGCGCGCGCCGCGCTCGCGATGCGCGCGGCGGTCGCTCACCTGCACGAACGCCTGCCGCAGGAACTGCGGCTAGATTATGGCATCGGCATTCATACCGGCGATGCGGTCGTCGGCAACGTAGGGATGGAATTGCAGATGAATTTTACCGCGATCGGGGACGCGGTGAACCTGGCAAAACGCTTGCAGGAAAACGCGGCGGGCGGGCAGATCCTGCTCAGCGCATCCGCGTATCAACCCATTCGCAGCCAGGTCAACGTCAAGCCGATGCCCGCGCTCAAGGTCAAGGGTCGCAATGCGCTGGCGGAGGCGTGGGAGTTGGAAGGATTGAGGGATTGAATGTTCGAACTCTGTTTTCTGGGGACCTCTGCCTCCGCGCCGAGCATCGAGCGCAACATGACTTCGACGCTGCTGGTTCACGAGGGCCAGCGCTTTTTGCTCGACTGCGCGGAGGGGACGCAGCGCCAAATCCTCCAAAGCGGACTCGGCTTCAAAGACCTGCGCCGGGTTCTGTTGACGCACGGACACCTCGATCACATCCTGGGGCTCGGCGGCATCGTCTCGACGTTCGGTCGCTGGGAAGCGATCTCGCGCATCGAGATTTTCGGCGGGCGGTGGGCGATTGACCGCGTGCGCGATTTGATGAAGGTCGTGCTGCGCGGCAAAGAGGTAGATATTGACATCGAATATGTCGAGGTCAAGCCAGGCGTTCTGATCGAAGAAAAGAATCTGACGATTTCCGCGTTTCCGGTGATTCATCGCGGCAGCGGCTGCTTTGGCTACGTGTTCCAGGAAAAGACAAAGTGCCCTTTTTTGGTCGAGCAAGCGGAAGCGCTCGGCGTGCCGGCGGGACCCGAGCGCAAACGCCTGGTCGCCGGCGAAACGATCATGCTGGCGGACGGGCGCAGCGTCAAGCCCGAAGATGTGTTGGGCGCGCCGGTACCGGGGACGAAACTCGTTTACGTCGGCGACATCGCGCGGACTGACGAGGTGCTCGCGCCCGCGCGCGGCGCGGACGCGTTGGTGATGGAGGCGACGTACATCACGGAGGACGCCGAGACCGCGCGCCGGTACGGTCACATCACGGCGGCGGAAGCGGCGGGGTGCGCGCGCGACGCGCAGGTGAAGCAACTGTACCTGACGCACATCTCGCGGCGCTATTCCAGCGCGATGATTGACGCCGAAGCGCGCGCGATTTTCCCGAATACGATGGTCGCGAGCGATCTAGATCGCGCGGTGGTGCGGCGCGGCGTGGGCAATGAATGATGCTTTAGAGTAAATCGGGCGATGGTTGTGGCAATCACAACCATCGCCCGATNNCCCAGCGCGATCGCGCCGAACGCGCCGCCGCATAGTTGCGCAACCGGATTGCCCGAACCGCGCGGCGCGGTCGTCGGCGTTGGCTGCGGCGGCGCGGGGCTCGCGCCTTGTGCGACCTGCGGCGGCGTTGCCGTTGGCTTGGCGACCGGCGCCGGCGTCGAGTCGTCGGTTGAAAGACTGAACGTGGGGAACGCGGTCGGCTGCGCGCTGGAACGCGTGGCGATCACCCGCGGTTTGAGTCCCAGGTCTTTGCGCCATGCGTTGTCAAGCCCGTCGGTGTCCACGCCCAAGACCTTGAGAAAGATGTCGTCGTAAAAACCGCCGGTTTTGAACGCTTGAAGCAACTGCGCCAGTTTCTCGCGTCCATAGTGGCGAATGATGAAATCTACAACGCTATAACTCTCCCCGTACGCCAGATTGGCGGCGGCCGAATCCGCCGGAAATGAGCCGGAAAGAGAACGGATCGCCACGAGCGCATCGTTCTGAACCGCGCGCTTGAGGGGATTGGCAAATTGAGCATCCAACGTGCCGGGATAGGTCTCGTAGTACATCGCCAGCCCTTCGTCCATCCAATGCGGCATCGAGAGGTCGCCGAGGGGACTGCGAATTTTCTGATGAATGACTTGGTGCGTCAGTTCGTGCGTCGTCGCGCTCTTGCCCCATTCCAGACTCGACGGCTCGACGTTGATGAGGACGATGCCGTAATCTGGAAAGGCTTGCCCGCCGGTCCATTCCTGCGCGCCCACTGACAGCGCGCTGCGGAAATCGTCGCGGTTGCCGTAAATGTAGATCTGGATTTGAGTGTCCACCGTGACGCCGGTGTCTTGCTGCAAA
Source organism: Anaerolineales bacterium UBA4826 (assembly GCA_002400365.1). GTDB lineage: Bacteria > Chloroflexota > Anaerolineae > UBA4142 > UBA4142 > UBA4142. Next base: position 40,221 of record DHFK01000015.1, read on the forward strand.
AACTTCATCGCTTCGACGCCGCGATCGAACAGCGCTTTGCCAAAGGCATCGCCGCCGAGATACCAATAGAGCGCGAGTTTCTCGTTGGCAATCTTCTTCCATGGCCGCGCGGTGTCTTCGACGCGCAGGGGCTGCTTGTCCGTTTGCTTCTTGTTTCCCGCGTCATCTTCGATCGTCCACCAGTACTGCCCGGTTACTCCCGGCGGCAAGTAACTCCGGGCGAGGTCCCACGTATAGGTCGTTTTGATCTTGTGGTCGGGGGTAAATTCCGGAATCTGGCGTCCGCTGGAAGCCACGCCGTCAATCTGGACGAGCAAGGCAACCTGCGTAATCCTGCCCGCGCTGCTTTGCGCCTCCAACTGGAATTGGAGATTCGTTCGAAAGTTGTTGGTAAACTTGTTGGACGTGACGGTGATCGGATCGTCCGCGAACGCGGGCAGCGCGAACGCGAGCAGCGCGATCAATGTCGCGAGAAGAATCAAGACGCGTTTCATGAAATGACCTTTTCCGAACTCTACGCCGGCGCGCCCAACTGTTCGACGGGCGTCTCCTTGTGTTTGTCGCCTTCTTCGATCAGCATGATGGGAATGTCATTCTTGACCGGATACTTGCGTCCGCAATCGTGACAAACCAGCCAAGTCTGTCTCACAAAATCCAACATTCCCGCGTTGGGTCCATTCCGTACGCAGGCCGGGCAGCGCAAAATCTCGAGCAATTCTGGGCTAACCATCTCGTCTCCTTCCTCTCCTCGTTGACTAGTCCTCCAGTCTCACGGCTTGGTTCGTCGAGTATTTGACCAAGCGACTGGGTGACTATTGGACCAAGATTTTACCACATCCTATTCACTGCGACAAGCGGGCGTACAACGTGTCCTTCAAGCCCTGAAGCGTGCGTTGGTACTCTGCGAGTGTGAGGGTCGGCGTAGTCATGATCAACGCATCCTCGCCATTGTCGCTGTAATAGTTCTTGCGCGCGCCGGCAACCTCAAAACCATATTTTCGATATAGCGCCCGCGCGCTTTCATTCGACACGCGCACTTCGAGTGTGACCACGCGCGCGCCGACCTCTGCCGCGCCCTCCAGCATCGCCAGCAAAAGCAGTTCGCCGATGCCGCGGCGGCGCCATTCGGGATGCGTCGCGATGGTGCTGACATGCGCTTCGTCCACCATCATCCAAAAGCCGCCGTAACCGACGAGCGGCGCGGGCGCTGCCGGGACGCTGTTTGCAGCGCGGGCGCGCCCAAGCATGCGCTGCCACCACGACCGGCGCGGCGCAACCACTGCCGGGCGCGCCGCGCCATTCTGCGGTCGCGCGACGTAATAGTGCGCCATCTCGTTATAGTGCAATTCGTAATCGTACGCCCGCGCTGACCACGGCGCGGAAAAGGACGCGTATTCAATTTCCATCACCGCGTCCAGATCGTACGAGGTCATCGGCTCGACGCGGTAGGGCAGACGCGAATAGTCAATCATGCGGCAGATACACGGGCGCGAGCGCGGCGAGATCGTCCGATTCGCCGCGCTGGAAACGCGCCCACGCGAGTTCCGCCAGAAAACCGGCGCGCCGGGCGTTCATCGCCGGCGAAGCAATCACCGCGCGTGCGCCGACCTGTTCCCGCAGTCGCTGCGCCAGCGCTGCATCAATGTCGCCGCAGAAAAGCGCACGCGCCGGTCTGGCGCCGTCGCCGCGCGCGACGAGGGCAAGCAAGCCCGCCGCATCCACGAGCGCGCACGCGCCGATGCGCTGGACTGCGCCACGCCGCGCCGCGTAGCGCGCGACGGAAACGCGCCCGCGCCCGGCGGAGAGAATCGCCCAAATCGGCAGCGCTTGCTCTGCGTGCGCCAGCGCGAGCGCGTCGAGCGTCGGCACGCCGAGGAGTGGGATGTGGCAGCCCAACGCCAGCCCCTTGGCGACGCTCATGCCGACGCGCAAGCCGGTGAACGAGCCCGGACCAAGCGCGACGCCGACCGCGCGCAAATCGCGATTTTGCGCGCGCGCCAGATCGAGCAGGCGCACGATCTGCGCCATCAACTCGACGGTATGATTCTCGCGCGAACGCCAGGTTATTTCCGCCAAGACGCCTTCCGCAGTGTAGAGCGCGAGGCTCGCCGCGCGCGTGGCGGTGTCAATAGCCAATAACATCGAATCATCCAATGCGTGACGTGTGGCGAGTGACGAGGAACACCAAGCCGCGCCGCACGTCACCCGTCACTCGTCACCTGTCACCCGAACGCACTTGCCTTGAACTCGCGCAACAATTCCTCGTACCGCGCGCCAGCGGCGACCAGCAGCAAGCCGCGTTTCGTATCGCTCACGTGTCGAAACGTGATCCACAAGCGCTCTGCCGGCAACACGTCGCGAATCTTCTCCGCCCATTCGATCACGCACACCCCATCGCCGGCGAGATAATCGTCCAAACCGATTCCAAGCGCCTCGTCCGCGCCGCGCAGCCGGTAGAGGTCGAGGTGGAACAGTGGCAAACGTCCGTCGCGATGCTCGTTCGCCAGGATGAACGTCGGACTGTGAATCGCTTCGGCGATGCCGAGTCCGCGCCCCAAGCCCTGGGCAAAGCACGTCTTGCCCGAACCGAGTTCGCCTTCAAGGCAAAACACATCTGCCGCGCGCGCGAGTTCGCCCAGGCGCGCGCCCAACCGCTGCGTTTGCGCGACGCTGTGGCTGATGATGTCGAGGGTGTGTTCGTCGGAAACCGGTGCCATGCCTACTTCCTGATTTTCAGCGCAAGCGCATTATACTCCGATTGCAGGTACGCGACAAGACACGGGCAAGGTGACACCCCGTCACCGCGTCCAGGGTGTGTGCAAAGTTGCTTGACAAAGCCAAAGAGCGATTTGTCATTGCGAGGAGCGGTCTTTGCGACGAAGCCGCGAAGCGTCCACAGCACTTTGGGGATTGCTTCGCAAAAAACGCTCGCAATGACATGGGCGGCTGACTTTGCACACGCCCTGTCACCGCGTCTTTGCTTTCCCCGCCAAGTGTGGTAGAATGTTATCAGAGGTAACCCATGCGCATCTTGATCGTCTCCGACATTCACGCCAACCTCGTCGCGCTAGAAACCGTGCTCAAAGACGCGAACAAGTTCGACCGCGTTTGGTGCCTGGGCGACGTCGTCGGCTACGGACCCCAGCCAAACGCGTGCATCGAAAGACTGCGCGCGTTCGATCTCCTCTGCATCGCCGGCAATCACGACTGGGCAGTGCTCGACAAACTCGACCTGGAAGAATTCAACCCCGACGCGCGCCGCGCGGCGATCTGGACGCGCAATCAATTGACGCCCGCCAATCGCGATTGGCTGCACGCGCTGCCGGAACGAATTCCCACTCAAGCCGAAAAATTCACGCTCGTTCACGGCAGCCCGCGCTATCCGATCTGGGAATACGTCCTGACCCCCGCGGTCGCGCGCATCAATTTCGATTTCTTCGATACGCTCCTTTGTCTCGTGGGACACACGCACGTTCCCGTGCTGTATCGCTTTCATCGCGACGAACAAACGGCGACCGCCGAACTGCTGCCCGAGAATTTCTCCACCGTCCTGGGTCCCGAACGCATGATGATCAACCCGGGCAGCGTCGGACAACCGCGTGACGGCGATCCGCGCGCGGCATACGCGCTCCTCGACCTCGACACGCTGACCCTCACGCACCGTCGCGTCGCCTACGACATCGCCGCGACGCAGGCGGACATGGAACAGGCGAAACTGCCGACGCGCCTGATTCAGCGGTTGAGTTATGGGTGGTGAACGAAACGGGTAGAGGGGCTGCCGTCCTGAGCCAAGTCGAAGGATGCCCGCTCTGGACATTCGCGGAACCTTTTCCGAGAACCGAACGTCTATCGAGTGAAAACAGACGCTCCCCGAAAGGAAGGACACCATGAAACACCTGCTCTTTGCAATCATGCTCCTCACGTTGACGCTCTCGATGATCTCTTGCGCGCCGGCTGCCGCTCCCGTGCCCACCCGCGCCCCGGCAGTCGCCATTGCGCCGACTTTCCCCGGACAACCGTCGCTGGGCGAGTCGTTGCAGCAAAGCAAGGGCGGCGACGCGACGCAAAACGCGGCTACGGATAGGGCTGCCGCGAGCGATGAGCGCATGATCGTTTACACGGTCCGCCTGAATCTCGAAGTGCAAGACGCCGACAAAGCCGCGAACGACATTGCCGCGATCGCCGCGCAGCACAAGGGCTATCTCGCCGCGTCGAACATGTCGCGCGATAGCAAGGGTCGCATGCGCGGCTCGATCACCGTTCGCATCCCCGCCGAATCGCTCGACGCGGCGCAGAAGCAAATCGAAGCGATCGGTCTAAAGGTGTTGAGCCGGAACAAGGACTCGCGCGACGTGACCGATCAGTACACCGACCTCAACGCGCGGTTGAAGAACCTGACCGCCACGGAGGATGAACTCCGCAAACTGCTCGACACTGTCCGCGAACGCACCGGCAAAGCCGAAGACATTCTCGCGGTCTACCGACAACTCACCGAGGTCCGCACGCAGATCGAGCAGATCAAAGGGCAGATGAACGTGCTGGAAAAGACCAGCGCGCTGGCGACGATCACGATTGACCTCACGCCGCACGAAGAGGTTCAGGTGCTCGAGCCCGAAACGTGGGTGCCGAACCGGACCGCCGCGCAGGCGCTGCGCGCGCTCGTGCAAGCGCTGCGAGGTCTCACCGACCTCGCAATCTGGCTGCTGCTATTCCTTTTGCCGATTCTGATTGTTCTGTTGCTGCCATTCGTCGTGCTTGCGCTGATCCTGCGCGCAGTCTTGCGTCGCCGGAAAAAAGTGACGCCAGTCGCATGAACTCTGGAAACCAGGTTTCTTTCGAGAAACCTGGTTTCTTTATTTAGTTGACAACCTCTTCCATTTGGCATAGAATCGCGAATGCAAGTCTGATAGTCCGATAGTCGCCTAGTCGTTTGCGCGGCTCTCACGACGATCAGACCAGGAGACTAGAGACTATTCGACCAACGAGGAGGTTTGCTATGGCAGAGAAAACGGTTGGAACCTGGGCAGTCAAAGTTGGGCTTGCCCAAATGCTCAAAGGCGGCGTGATTATGGACGTGACCAACGCCGAGCAAGCGAAGATCGCGGAAGACGCGGGCGCGTGCGCAGTGATGGCACTCGAGCGCGTGCCGGCGGATATTCGCCGCGAGGGCGGCGTCGCGCGCATGGCAGACCCGACCAAGATCGTCGAGATCATGGAAGCGGTCACGATCCCGGTGATGGCAAAAGCGCGCATCGGGCATTTCGTCGAAGCGCAGGTGCTCGAAGCGCTCGGCGTGGATTACATTGACGAAAGCGAAGTGCTGACGCCCGCCGACGAAGAGAACCACATTGACAAGCACAATTTCAAAGTGCCCTTTGTCTGCGGCTGCCGCAACCTGGGCGAAGCGCTGCGGCGCATCGGCGAAGGCGCGGCGATGATCCGCACGAAAGGCGAAGCCGGCACCGGTGACGTCGTCGAAGCCGTGCGGCACGCGCGCGCGGTGCTTGGCGAAATTCGCCGCCTCCAGAACATGCGCCCCGACGAATGGATGCGCGTGGCGAAAGAAATGGGCGCGCCGTACGAACTCGTGAAAGAGACCGCCGAACTGGGGCGCCTGCCGGTCGTGAACTTTGCGGCGGGCGGCATCGCGACCCCGGCGGACGCCGCGCTGATGATGCAACTCGGCGTGGACGGCGTGTTCGTCGGCTCCGGCATCTTCAAGTCCGGCGATCCGGCGCGGCGCGCGAAAGCGATCGTCGAAGCGACCACGCACTACAACGACCCGGAGATCATCGCCAAGGTTTCGCGCGGGCTGGGCGAGCCGATGGTTGGGCGCGCGGCGCGTGAGATTCCAGAGAAGGAATTGCTCGCGGTGCGCGGTTGGTAAGCGGAGATTAGAGATTGGTAATCAGAGATTGGAAATCTCCAATCTCTAATCTCCAATCACGATTGTCCACGACGGGAAATCCAGATGAAGATCGGAGTCCTCGCCCTGCAAGGTGACTTTATCGAACACGTCCAGGTTTTGCGCGCGCTGGGGGCGGATGCCGTCGAGGTGCGCCAGCCAGACGAGTTGCGCGATCTCGATGGCTTGATCATTCCCGGCGGCGAAAGCACGACGTTCGGCAAACTCGCGATCGAGTACGGCTTGATCGAGCCGATTCGCGCGCTGTGCAATGCTGGCAAGCCGGTGTGGGGCACGTGCGCGGGAATGATCTTTCTTGCCAAAGACATCGGTCGCCCGCAACCGCTGCTGGGCTTGATGGATGTTAAGGTCAAGCGCAACGCGTTCGGTCGCCAGGTGGATAGTTTCGAGATTGATCTCGACGTCTCCGCGCTCGCGACGACCGAGAACGGGCAACCCAAGCCGTTTCACGCGATTTTCATTCGCGCGCCGCTGATCGAAAGCATCGGCAAAGCGGTGGAGGTCTTGGCTCAGTTAGACGACGGGACGATCGTGGCAGCGCGGCAAGGCAATTTGCTGGCGACGTCATTCCACCCGGAGTTGACGCAGGATACGCGATTCCATCGGTATTTTTTAGAGCGAGTGGGGAAGCGTTAGCGCCATGCCACCTGTTTCACACCCATTCAAGAAAGGCGCACTGGTCATCTTGATGAACTATGTCGACCATGCTCCGCCACACGTTCACGTCAAATACCAGGGAGACGTGCGGAGCTACCGCATCGAGATCAAAACCAGAACTTGGATGAGGTCTGGTTTAGACTCGCCGTCCGCCTTGAAGAGGTTGGTGGAAGTATGGGTGGAAGCGCACGAGGCGGAGTTGCTTGAGCAATGAGACAACGCGCGGAACAACCGACCCGTTTCAATCGTGGGGTAGATATGAAGTGGCAAGAATGGGCGACCATAGCCGATAATCCTAGTTTCTGGCAAGGGCGCCACGAGAAAGGACTTCTCAAGGCAGAATATATCGCCGCCTACAAGTTGCGTCTATGGTTTGAGGACGACTTCGATGTTTCGATTTACGAGCTGGACTTGTTCCCCATGGTAGTGGATGAGAATCCGGGGGGCGTATTTGAGGCGTTGAAAAAGCCGGAGCGATTTCGATTCGTTCGCGGAGATTATGCCCTGATATGGCCCAATCCAGAGACAGGCGAATACGATGAACACGCGATAGATATCGCGCCTGAGTGTGTGCGATTCTTTTGCGAAAAATATGGCAAAGCGCTGAAGGTAGCTACAAAGCGTAAAACAGTACAGGCTGCAGGTATATAGTCATGGGCAATTCTTGATGAAAAATGCTCGCCTACCTCGACTCCCGCTTCCTCCCCAAAGAAGAAATCCGCATCTCGCCGGACGACCGCGGCTTTTTGCTCGGCGATGGCGTCTATGAAGTTATTCGCTCGTACAGCGGCAGATTGTTCAAAGCCGAGGAACACTTTCAGCGGCTGGAGCGCAGTCTGCGCGAACTCAAAATCACCGGCGTCGCTGTCGCGAAGCTTCAGGACATTGCCGCGTCACTGCTAGAGCGCAACGACCTGCGCGGCGACGCGACGGTCTACATCCAGGTGACGCGCGGCGCGGCTCCGCGCAGACACTCTTTCCCGGACACAGACACCCCTCCCACAGTCTATCTTACCGCGTCGGCGCTGCAACCACCCACGCAGAAAATCGAAAATGGAGTCAAGGTCATTCTGGTGCCGGACATTCGCTGGGCGCGGTGTGATATAAAGTCAGTGGCGCTGCTGCCGAACATCCTCGCCAGCCAGCAGGCAAAAGAGCGCGGCGCGGAGGAAGCCATCTTCGTCCGCGCTGGGACGGTCACCGAAGGATCGCACAGCAACTTTTGTGCCGTCTTTGATGGAGAACTCGTCACTCATCCCAAGACGAATCACATTCTTGCCGGCATAACTCGGGATGTCGTGTTGGAACTTTGCCGCGCGTTGGGAATCCGAGTTAGAGAATTTCCGGTTTTTGAAAATGAATTGGCGGGCGCTAATGAACTCTTGATTCTGAGCACGACCAACGAGGTAATGCCTGTAGTCCAAGTGAACGATTGGAAAGTGGGCGATGGAAAACCCGGTCCGATCGCCATGAAATTGCAAAGGGCATTTCGCGAGTTGACGCGCTGAGGCATGTTGTTTCTAACGGATTCTTTACTCTCACCCCCCCTTTCTTATACTGCCTTAAGAGTAGGCACCTAGAATGTTAAAAGGCAAATTCACGAAGGAGCATCGCACCTTATGTCGGACGAACTCGTCATCAGAAATCTACACGTCCAAGTCGAAGGCAAAGAGATTCTCAACGGCATTGACCTGACCATTCGCAAAGGCGAAATCCATGCGATCATGGGACCGAACGGTTCCGGCAAGTCCACGCTCGCCAACACTCTCGCCGGGCACCCCAAGTATCAAATCACCAAAGGCGACATTCTCTACAAGGGTGAAAGCATTTTGGAATGGGGCGCAGACGTCCGCGCCCAAAAAGGCATCTTCCTCGCGTTCCAGTACCCGATGGCGATCCCGGGCGTGACCGTCGCGAATTTTCTGCGCACCGCGCTCAACGCTCGGCGCAAAGCGACCGGGTCGAATGGCAGTTCGAAAGCGATCAGCATTCCCGAGTTCCGCAAATTGATGCTGCAGAAAATGCAACTGTTGAAACTCGATCAGTCCTTCGCGACGCGCTATCTCAACGATGGCTTTAGTGGGGGCGAGAAAAAGCGCGTCGAGATCTTGCAGATGGCAGTTTTGAATCCCGAATTCGCCGTGCTCGACGAGACCGACTCGGGCCTCGACATTGACGCGCTGCGCATCGTCTCGGAAGGCGTGAACGCGCTCGCGGGTCCGAACCTCGGCGTCCTGTTGATTACGCACTATCAGCGTATCTTGAACTACATCAAGCCGCAGTTCATTCACGTGATGGTGGGCGGCAGACTCGCTCTCTCCGGCGGTCCAGAACTCGCGCTGCAACTCGAGGAAAAGGGGTACGATTGGGTCAAGGAGAATGGTCACGTCGTCAAATAGTCACGTGGTCGAATAGTCGCAAACTGGCTATCTGACTATTCGAATACCAGACCATCCGACCAGGAGCAGGAGGCACGCATGACAGATACGAACAAGACAACGTTCGACATCGGGGCATCGAGTTCAGTTTACAGAGAGAAATACGGATTCTACGATCCGGAGAAATACGTCTTCAAAGCGAAAAAAGGGCTAAGCCGCGAGATCGTCGAAGAGATTTCGTGGATGAAGAACGAGCCGAACTGGATGCGGCAGTACCGTCTGCGCGCGTTGGAAACGTTCTACAAGAAACCAATGCCGCAGTGGGGCGGCAACCTCAACGAGATTGACTTTGACGACATCTACTACTTTTTGCGCGCAACCGACAAAGCCGAACGTTCGTGGGACGAAGTGCCGAGTGACATCAAAAAGACTTTTGATCGCCTCGGCATCCCGGAAGCCGAAAAGAAATTCCTCGCCGGCGTGGGCGCGCAGTATGAAAGTGAAGTCGTCTACCACAACATCCAGGAATCGCTGAAGAAGCAAGGCGTGATCTTCCTCGGCATGGATCAGGGTCTCGCCGAACATCCCGACATCGTCAAAAAGTATTTCGGCACGGTGATTCCGTCCGCCGACAACAAATTCGCCGCCTTGAACACGGCGGTCTGGTCGGGCGGATCGTTCATCTACGTCCCGCCGGGAGTCCACGTGGACATGCCGCTGCAGGCGTACTTTCGTATCAACGCGCGGAGCATGGGGCAGTTCGAGCGTACGCTGATTATCGCGGACGAAGGCTCGTACGTGCACTATGTGGAGGGGTGCACCGCACCTACCTACTCGGAAGATTCGCTGCACAGCGCGGTCGTCGAGATCCTCGTCCACAAGGGCGCGCGCGTGCGCTATACCACGATCCAAAACTGGTCGTCGAATGTCTATAATCTCGTGACCAAGCGCGCGGTCGCGCGCGAAGACGCGACGATGGAATGGGTGGATTGCAATCTCGGAAGTAAGCTCACAATGAAGTACCCGTCTGTCTACATGATGGGCAAAGGCGCGCACGGCGAAATTCTCTCGGTCGCGTTCGCCGGCAAGGGTCAGCACCAGGACGCCGGCGGCAAGGTCGTGCACGGCGCGCCGTATACATCGTCCGTGATTTCCAGTAAATCCATTTCGAAGGATGGCGGGCGCACGTCATACCGCGGCTTGCTAAAAGTCTATGCCGGCGCGGAAGGCGTCAAGTCGAACGTGCGCTGCGACGCGCTCTTGCTCGACGAGACCTCGCGCTCGGACACGTACCCGTACATCGAAGTGGACGAGGACAACGTGACGATCGGTCACGAAGCCAGCGTTTCGAAAATCGGCGAAGAGCAACTTTTCTACCTGATGTCGCGCGGGTTGAGCGAAGCCGAAGCTTCGACCATGATCGTTGCGGGATTCATCGAGCCAGTTGTTAAAGAACTGCCAATGGAATTTGCGGTTGAGCTTAACAGATTGATCGCACTCCAGATGGAAGGATCAGTTGGATAATTTGTAGGGCAAGTTTCCAAACTTGCCCTACGCAATATTTGGAGGACGAACGTACGTGGCAAACAACGCAGCAACCTTGGAACTAGAAACTGGCTTTTCAAAAAACGCGATTGACGCTTTATCTCAATTGAAAAACGAGCCGGACTGGGTGCACGCGCGGCGGCTGGAGGCGTGGCATTTGTACGAGGAGACGCCGCTGCCCGCGCCGAACGATGAATTGTGGCGGCGCACGTCGCTTGCCGATTTGAAACTCGACGCAGCGATTGCATTTGTGCCGGCAATGAACGGGACAACCCCATCCTTACCGGAGAAATTCCAGCAGATCGCGAACGATGCGAACGCGGGCGGCGTGCTCGTGCAGTACAACTCGACCGGCGCGTACGCGCGGCTCGCCGATCAACCAAGCAAGCGCGGTGTGATCTTTTGCGATCTCGACGCCGCGATTCGCGAGCATCCCGATCTGGTCAAGCCATATTTCATGACCCAAGCGGTCACGTACAGCGAGAATCGCTACGCCAGCGCCAAGCCGTCAACCACCAAAAGCGGCAAACATGAGGGCGGCGGTTACGGCAACACCATCGGCGACATGAAATTTGCCGCGCTGCACGGCGCGTTCTTCAGCGGCGGGACTTTTCTCTACGTCCCGCGCGGCGTCGTTATTGATCTACCATTGCAGTCGCTTACATATTTCGATGCGCCCAACCTCGCGATGTTCACCCACACCTTAATCGTCGTCGAAGAAGGCGCGGCGGTCACGTTGATCGAAAACTATGCGTCGAAAGAGAACCAAGCGCAACGCTTTTCCAACGGCGCGGTCGAACTGATCTTAAAGCCAGGCGCGAGTCTGCGCTATTTCCACCTGCAAGATCTTGCGCGCAACGTTTGGCATTTTACGTCGCAGACGGCGCTGATGGACAAGGACGCGTCGTTGACTTGGCTGACCGGCACGCTGGGCAGCGCGGTGACCAAAGCCTTCCTGGACTGTAAACTGCAAGGCGCTGGCGCGAATGCCGCTTTGCTCGGCTTTTTCTTCGGCGATGGCAAACAACACTTTGACCAACACACTTTCCAGAACCACATCGCCGGGCACGCGACGAGCGACCTGCTCTACAAGGGCGCGCTCAAGGACAATGCGTACTCGGTATTTCGCGGCTTGATCCGCGTGAATCCGGACGCGCAGCGTTCGGACGCGTACCAGGCAAATCGCAATATCCTGCTGAGCCAGCACGCGCACGCGGACTCGATTCCCGAACTGGAGATCGAAGCGAACGACGTGCGTTGCACGCACGGCGCGACCGTCGGACCGATCGATCCCGAGCAAATGTTTTATCTGATGGCGCGCGGCATTCCAAAGGTCGCAGCCGAGAGATTGATCGTCGAAGGTTTCTTCGACCCGTTGATGCAGAAGATTCCGCTCGAATCTATCCGCGAAGAGTTGACGCAAGCGATTCAAACGAAAATCGGCATGTAGGACAAGTTCGCAGAACTTGTCCTGCGAAAGGATCTGCCATGACACAATACGCACATCCTCAAGTGCTGGTCGAGACCGAATGGGTCGCCCAGCACTTGAACGATAAGAACCTCCGCATCGTGGAATCAGACGAAGACATTCTGCTGTACGACGTCGGTCACGTTCCCGGCGCGGTGAAAATAGATTGGCACGTGGATCTGCAGGACCAAGTCGTGCGCGATTACATCAACCAGCGCGGCTTTGAAATATTGCTCTCCAGCCGCGGCATCGCGAACGACGCAACTGTCGTCTTTTACGGCGACAAGAACAACTGGTGGGCATGCTACGCCTTCTGGGTGTTCAAACTGTTCGGGCATGAGAAATGCTTGATTATGAACGGCGGACGCCAAAAGTGGATCGCCGAAAATCGTCCGTTGTCCAAAGACGCGCCCAACTATCCCTCCACCAAGTACGTCGCCCAAGCGCGCGACGACAACAAGATTCGCGCGTTCCGCGATCAGGTGATGAAGCACGTTGCCGGCGGCAATCCGCTGGTGGATGTGCGCTCGCCGCAGGAATTCTCCGGCGAATTGCTGCACATGCCGGGCTATCCGCAGGAAGGCGCGCTGCGCGGCGGACACATCCCGGGCGCGAAAAATATCCCCTGGGCAAAAGCCGTGCGCGAAGACGGGACGTTCAAATCGGCGGATGAATTGAAAGCGCTGTACGAGCCGCAAGGTATCACCCAAGACAATGACGTGATCGCGTACTGCCGCATCGGCGAGCGGTCGAGCCACACGTGGTTCGTGCTGACGTACCTGCTCGGCTATCCAAAGGTTCGCAATTACGACGGCTCGTGGACCGAGTGGGGCAACCTGGTCGGCGCGCCGATCGAAAAGTAGAGATGGATCGCAGCGAATACGTCGAGTTCATTCTCGACCACTTTAACAACCCACGCAATCACGGACCACTCGATGCCCCGGATATTCTGGTGAACGGCGGCAATCCCGGCTGCGGCGACGTCGTGACGATGTACGTCAAACTGGACGAGGACGACCGCGTGGTGGAGGTCAAATTTGAGGGCAAGGGCTGCACGGTCAGCCTGGCGGGCGCGTCTATCATCACCGAGATGGTCAAGGGCAAAACGTTGAAAGAAATCGAGGAATTGCCGTACGCGCCGTTAATTGACCAAATGGGCGAAGATGTGGTAAAATCACGCCTGCGGTGCGCGACGTTGGGAATTGACACGCTGAAAGGCGGCGCGCGCGAGTATCCGAGCCGCAAAGCCATGGGACAAAAACTGATCCAACCGATCGTCCTGGCGCATACGCTGCTAACTGAATAAGCGATCCAAATTTTCCTCGAAAGGAGAAAGACAATGGCGTACGTGATTGCTGAGCCGTGCATCAACACCAAAGACACCGCTTGCGTCAATGTGTGCCCGGTGGACTGCATCCATCCAAAGAAAGATGAGAACTTTGAAGCGGTGCAGCAACTCTACATTGACCCGGACACGTGCATTGACTGCGGCGCGTGTGTGCCCGAATGTCCAGTCAGCGCGATCTTCCCCGAACCGGACGTGAAGGACGAATGGAAGTCGTTCACCGAGAAGAACGCCGATTATTACAAACTGTCGGCCGCCGATTTCGAAGCCAAGTGGAAATCGCCCGGCAAGACTGTCTAGTTTTCTCCTGGGTTGATCCTGCAACCCCCGTCTTCATTCGCGGTGGACGGGGGTTTGCAATTGTAGAGTGAGGGTGTTATGAATGATACGACTAGGGCGCAGCAGGCGGCGCCTGAATACGATAGCGCGAGTCCCGAAGGCAAAATCAAAGAAGCGCTGCGCGCCGTCAAGGACCCTGAAATCGGGTTGGACGTGATCCAACTCGGCTTGATTCGCGAGATCGTCTTGAGTCAAGCCGAGCCGGAAATCAAAATGATGTTGACGACGCCATTCTGCCCGTACGGCGGCTGGCTGATCCAGCAAGTGAAAGATGTCGCCGAACAAACCATCGGCAAGCCACTCAAGGTCACGGTTCTGCCGGACATGTGGGATCCGAATTTTATGGAAGACCCCGGGCTGTTGATGGGGTGGTAGTCAAATAGTCGGATAGTCAAATGGTCGCGTAGTCACCTGGTCATGCACTCGCTCGACTATGCGACTACAAGACTAGACGACTGCTCGACTGAACGCAGAGAACAGCGATGACACATTCAGGACTAAACGTCGCGGCGATCCGGGAAGACTTTCCAATTCTCCAGCAGACAGTCCACGGCAAGCCGCTGGTTTACCTAGATAGCGCGGCAACGTCTCAGAAACCTGAAGCGGTGATCCAGGTTTTGGACGAATACTACCGCAAGTTCAACGCGAACATCCATCGCGGCGTCTATTACTTGGCGGAAGAAGCCACGGCGCGGTACGAAGGCGCGCGCAAAAAGATTCAAAAGTTCATCAACGCCAAATCGCACCGCGAAGTGATCTACACGCGCAACGCGACCGAAGCGCTGAATCTGGTCGCGTACGCTTGGGGCAGAGCCAATGTCCAGGAAGGCGATGAGATCGTCGCGACAGTGCTGGAACATCACGCGAACATCGTGCCGTGGCAGTTGCTGGCAAAAGAGAAAAAGGCGACGCTGAAATTCATCCGCGCGGACGAGCATGGGTTGCTGCGCGCGGACGACATCGAAACCATGATCACCGCGCAAACCCGGCTCGTCGCGGCGACCATGGCTTCGAATGTCGCCGGGACGCTGACGCCGATCAAGCAGATCGTTGCCCGCGCGCACGCCATCGGCGCGGTGTGCGTGGTGGACGCCGCGCAAGCCGTGCCCCACATGCCCGTAGATGTTCAAGCGCTCGACGCCGACTTTTTCGCGTTCAGCGGACACAAGATGCTGGGTCCCTTCGTCGGCGTCTTGTACGGCAAGCGCGCGCTCTTGGAAAAGATGGAACCCTTTCTGGGTGGCGGCGACATGATCCGCGAAGTCCATTTGGAGTATTCCAAGTGGAATGAATTGCCGTGGAAGTTTGAAGCCGGCACGCCGGCGATCGCCGAAGCCATCGGCTTGGGCGTCGCGGTAGATTATCTGACCGCGCTGGGTATGGAGAACGTGCGCGCGCACGAACGCGCGATCACGGCGTACGCGCTCGATAAGATAGGCGCGGTCGAGGGAATCCGAATTCTCGGACCGCTCGATCCCGATCAACGCGGCGGCGTGGTCGCGTTCAGCATTCCCGAAGCGCACCCGCACGACGTCGCGCAAATCTTCGACCGCGAAGGAATTTGCGTGCGCGGCGGACACCACTGCGCGATGCCCCTGCACGAGTATTATGGCATTGCCGCGACGACGCGCGCGTCATTTTACATTTACAGCATTCCAGAAGAAGTGGACAAACTCGTTGAGACGCTGGCGAAGGTACGACAGATTTTCAAGGCGTAGCCAAAGATGGACGATCTCTATCGCG
Source organism: Anaerolineales bacterium UBA4826 (assembly GCA_002400365.1). Classification (GTDB taxonomy): domain Bacteria; phylum Chloroflexota; class Anaerolineae; order UBA4142; family UBA4142; genus UBA4142. The sequence continues at coordinate 55,622 of DHFK01000015.1, forward strand.
AACTCATTCTCGATCACTATCAGCACCCGCACAATCACGGCGAAATTCCGGACGCGGACATTTCCTACGAGGACTCGAACCCACTGTGCGGCGACAAGATTCGCATTGACCTCAAGTTAAAGAACAATGTCGTCGAAGACGTGAAATTCAACGGCAAGGGCTGCGCGATCAGCCAGGCGTCCGCCTCCATGCTCACCGACGAGTTGATCGGCAAATCACTGGACGAGATCAAGCAACTGGACAAGCAATTCATCCTCGACTTGCTCGGCATTCCGCTGGGACCGACGCGGATCAAGTGCGCGCTGCTGCCCCTCAAAGTGATCAAGGCGGGCGTGTACGGGATCAATGCGTGGCCCGGCGAGGAAGAGGAAGAGTGACACGGTGACTGGGTGACAAGGTGACTTGGTCGCCTTGCCCCTTTCTCTTGAATTGAGAGGATCATGGTACAATACGTCACCATCGGCAAAACGACCGACCTCAAACCCGGTCAAATGAAGACATTCGCCGTGGACGGCAAGCGCGTGTTGGTTGCGAATTGGGAAGGCACATTCTTCGCGATGCAAGACCTCTGCACGCACGACAACGGCACGCTGTCCGATGGGGAATTGGCGGATGGCGAGATCGAGTGTCCGCGTCACGGCGGGCGGTTCGATCTCAAGACCGGCGCAGTCACCGCTCTGCCGCCGATGTTTCCGATTAAAACATTCGCGGTGAAAGTGGAAGGCGAGAGTGTGATGCTCGCGCTGGAGTAGATCAACCTTGCGNNGTTTGCCCGCGTACGGTGCGCGGGCATTTTTGTTTCTAGCGCGCGATGTTTTGGCAAAAAAAGCAAAGGGTCGTATAATGGCACAGGAATTTTCACAGCCCTTTGCGGTTTCCGCGAAGGGCTGTCCCAGGAGTTGGCTATGACACTTTCCACACTCGCCCGGTCCATCGCCGAATCGCCCACGATCCGGCTCAACGAAGAAGCGCGGCTCTTACGCGAGCGCGGCGAAGCCGTGATTCACCTCGGCATCGGCGAGCCAAAGAACCGCGCGCCGATCACGGCGATCCTGAGCGCGGCGTCAAAGTTGAGCACCGGCGACATCAAGTACTCGCCTACCGATGGCTTGCCCTCGCTGAAGAAAGCGATCATCCGCTACACCGAAGAGAACTATGACCGGGTCGTCGCGCCGGAGAATGTCATCGTCTCCGCCGGCGCAAAGCAATCCATCTTTAACATCCTCTACTCGCTTCTCAATCCGCAAGAAGAAGTCATCATCCTCGCGCCGTACTGGGTCAGTTACCCGGAAATGGTCAAGATGTGCTACGGGATCCCCGTCGTCGTCACGCCGGAAGATGGGACGTTTCATCCGCGCCTCGAAGACATCGAACGCGTCGTCACCTCGGCGACGAAAGCGATCATCGTCAATTCGCCCAACAATCCCTCCGGCATCATCTTCTCCGACGAGTTCCTCGCTCAGATCGTAGACTTGTGCGAGCGCAAAGGCATCTACGTCATCATGGACGACATTTACCACAAACTCGTCTTCGACGGCAAGCGGACGCCCAGCGCCTACAAGTTCACGAACAAGGACGTCGAGAACACCAAGGTCATTGTCGTCAACGGCGTCGCGAAATTGTACGGCATGACCGGTTTCCGCATCGGCTGGGCGATTGCGAATCGCAAACTCGTCGAAGTGATGACGAACGTGCAAAGCCAAATCACCACGTGCACGTCGCCGTTCCTGCAAGTTGCGGCGGAAGGCGCGCTCACCGGCTTGCAAAGCATCGTCGAGAATCTGCGCCTGACGATTCAGAACAACCGCGACGTTATCATGCAAGAGTTGCGCTCGTTCACCGGCGTCAAGTGCGTCAAGCCGGAGGGCACGTTCTACTGTCTGCCCGATTTTCGCGCGTACACCAACGACTCGGTCGCGCTGTCGAACATGCTGCTCCAGCGCGCGTTCGTCGTCACCGTGCCCGGCAAAGAATTCGGTATGGAAGGGCATTTNNGCTCGATCCCAGTTCTCCAAACGAAATCTACATCGGCGACAAGAAGATGATTAGGGACTGGCTATGAATAACCTACTCGACATCAAAACACCCGCGCAGGCGCAAGCCGCCGCGCTCAAGAGCGATTATGGCTTGGACGACATCGGGCTGACGAATTTGCGGCAAGCGTATTGGAACTTGCCGATGGAAGCGTTGTACGAGGAAATCGTTTTCCGCAACGAAGCCAAGATCACGAACCAGGGCCCGATCTGCGCGCGCACCGGGCAGCACACGGGGCGCTCCGCCAGCGACAAGGTCATCGTGCGCGAAGCCACCTCCGAGAATCACGTTTGGTGGAGCCAATACAATCGTCCGCTGGCGGCAGACAAGTTCGAGGAATTGTTCGGTCGCATCCAGGGATTTTTCCAGGGGCGCGATGTGTTCGTGCAGGACTGTTACATTGGCGCAGACCCGGATTACCGCGTGCCGATTCGCGTCATCGCGGAACTCGCGTGGCATGCGCTCTTTGCGCGCAACATGTTCATTCTGCCAAAGACGAACGAAGAGTATCGCCGACACATTCCGGAATTCACCGTGCTCGCCGCGCCGTCGTTCAAGGGCATTCCCCAGATTGATCAGACCGCGTCGAATACGTTCATCGCGTTGAATTTCGATCAGCGGTTGTGCATCATCGGCAACTCGGCGTACGCCGGCGAAATCAAGAAATCGGTCTTTACCCTGCTCAACTATTTGATGCCCTTGCAAGGCGTGCTGCCGATGCACTGCTCCGCGAACGTGGGCAAGGCGGGCGACGTCGCGCTCTTTTTCGGTTTGTCCGGCACCGGCAAGACGACGCTCTCCGCCGACCCGCAGCGCGGGCTGATCGGCGACGACGAGCATGGCTGGAGCGATAACGGCGTGTTCAACTTTGAAGGCGGCTGTTACGCCAAAGTGATCGCGCTCTCGCCGACCGCCGAGCCGCAGATTTACGCGTGCACGCGCAAGTTCGGCACGATCCTCGAAAACGTCGTCTACGATCCGGTGACGCGCACGATTGATCTCGACGACGAGTCGCTCACCGAGAACACGCGCGCGTCGTATCCGCTCGAATACATTGACAACGCGCTCTCCGAAAAGCGCGCCGGGCACCCCACGAACATCGTCCTGCTTACGTGCGACGCCTCCGGCGTGATGCCGCCGATCGCGCGCCTGACGCCGGAGCAGGCGGTGTACCAATTTGTTTCCGGTTACACTGCCAAGATCGCCGGCACCGAAGTGGGCTTGGGTCAGGAACCGGAAATCACCTTCAGCACATGCTTTGGCGGACCGTTCATGGTGCATCATCCGTCCGTCTACGCCGATCTGCTCAAACGCAAGATTCTGCGCTACGGCGTGAACTGCTGGCTCGTCAACACCGGCTGGGTCGGCGGACCGTACGGCATCGGCAAGCGCATCAGCATCAAATACACGCGCGCGATGCTAAACGCCGCGCTCGCCGGCAAATTGCTCGACGTCGAATACGCGACCGATCCGCTTTTCGGATTCCGAGTACCCAAGACCTGTCCGGAGGTTCCCGCCAACGTGCTAAGCCCCGCCGAGTCGTGGCCCAACAAAGAGGTGTATATGCAGCGCTATCGCGGCTTGGTGTCGCGGTTCATAGACAATTTCAAGAAATTTGAGACCGAGTGCCCGCCCGAAGTCATCGCGGCGGGACCCAAGTTATAGCAAGAACTCGGGGCCGCGAGAAGCCGGAAAGAATACCAAAACCGCGAATCGAGAGGCTATTGACACCAGATTCGCGTCGGTGTAATATACAGCGCAGTGAGGCGCGTGATGTCGCGCGCCTTGCCAAATCTTGTGAGGAGGAGCATTCATGTTGACACGTATGGCTCGACTGCCGCGGAGTTTTCTTTTCCCCTTTGCCCTGGCAGCCCTCTTGATCGCACTCGCCGCGTGCGCGCCGGCAGCGACGCCGACCCCCAGTACGGTTACGCTCACGTTCTACTACCCGGTCGCCGTCCCGGGTCCCATCACCCAATTGATTGACGGCTACATCACCAAGTTCCAGCAACAGAATCCCAGCATCAAAGTGAACGCCGTGCTCTCCGGCGGCTATGGCGACACGCTCACAAAAATCCAGACGACGATCAAGGGCGGCGGCACTCCGCCGGATGTCGCCGTGTTGTTATCAACCGATCTCTACTCGCTGGTGGACTCGAACGCGGTTCTGCCGCTCGACGACAACGTCAAGGCGGCTGGCGGTGATTCGTTCCTCAACGATTTTTATCCCGCGTTCCTCGCGAACTCGCGCTATCAGGGACATATCTGGAGTCTGCCGTTTCAGCGCTCCACGCCGGTTCTGTTCTACAACAAGGACCTGTTCAAAGCCGCCGGACTCGATCCCAGCAAAGGCCCGGCGAACTTTCAGGAAATGGTTGACGCCGCCAAGAAATTGACCAAGGGCGATGGCAGCACCTGGGGTCTCGAAATCTCGTCGGACGGAATTCCGTACTGGCTGTTCCAATCGTTCGTGATCGGCAATGGAACGAATGTTGTCGGCGCCGGCGCGAACAAAGTCACTTTCGATGCGCCCCCGACGGTCCAAGCGCTTCAGGGTTTTGCCGACCTGTCCACCAAGTACAAGGTGATGCCGCCGGGCATCTTGCAATGGGCGAATATGCCCAACGACTTTGTCAACGGCAAAGCCGCGATGATCTGGCATTCGAGCGGTTCGCTCGCCAATATTTTGAAGCAAGCCAAGTTCGACGTGGGCGTGAGTTACACCGTCGGCGAAAAAGGGTACGGCGCGCCGACCGGCGGCGGCAATATGTACATTCTAAAAGGCATCCCTGCCGATCACCAAGCCGCCGCGTGGAAATTCATCCAGTTCATGTCCTCCACCGACGTTCAAGCCGACTGGAGCACCAACACCGGCTACATTGCCGCGCGCCAGTCAGCGTACACTACGCAGGCGATGAAGGATTACATCGCCAAGGTGCCACAAGCCGCGGTCGCGCCGGCGGGGCTCAAGTACGCCGGCGCCGAACTCGCCACGCACAACAACGCGCAGATTCAGAAGATTCTGGGCGATGCCGTGCAGGCAGTGCTGACCGGCAAAGCCGCGCCCGCCGATGCGCTCAAAGGCGCGCAGCAGCAAGCCGATCAAGTCCTCGCGGCGTTCAAGGACTAGCGTGATCATGTGCGACGCACCTCCGAGGTGCGTCGCACATTCTGAAGACTGATGACGCTGCCCCCGCGCGCGCACGTCACAAGAAACGAGCGGCGGTTCCGCTTTGGCGCCGCCGCTCTGCCCTACCTTTTGATTTCCCCCACGCTTTTGTTCGTCACAGTCTTTACGCTGTGGCCCTCGGTGCGCGTCTTGTACGACAGTTTGTTTCTGCAAAACCAGGCAGTGCAGGTCCCGCGATTTGCCGGCATCGAAAACTATACCGCGCTGTTTCAAGACCCGGCTTTTCGCGAGGTCATCGCGAGTACCGTCATCTACGTTCTCGCGACCGTGCCGGTGAGCGTCCTACTCGCGCTGATCCTCGCGCTGCTGCTCAATCGCAAATTCCGCGCGCTCGGATTCTATCGCCTCGCGTTCTTTTATCCGACTGTTCTGCCAATGGTGAGCGCGGCGACAATCTGGCTTTTCATGTACACGCCGGGCTATGGTCTCGTCAACGTGTTCTTGGAATTCTTTCACCTTCCAAGCCAGAACTGGCTCGGCAGTACGAACCTCGCGCTGATCGCATTGATCATTCTCGGCATTTGGAAACAGACCGGCTATTTCATGATCTTTTATCTCGCCGGTCTGCAGGGCTTGCCGCACGATGTCTTTGAAGCCGCGCAACTCGACGGCGCATCGGCGATTCAAACGACCCGCTATCTAACGCTGCCACTCCTGATGGGGACCACGCTCTTTGTCACGACGATCGCCGTCGTCAACGCGTTTGAAACGGTAGACCAGATTTACATCATGACGGGCGGCGGACCGAACAACGCGACCGCAATGCTGCTCTTTAGTCTATGGCAGACGCTGTTCAGTTTTCTCGATGTCGGCACAGCGAGCGCGCTGAGCGTCATCCTGATTGTCGTTCTCTTGATTTTCACCGCCACCAATTTCGTCTACACGGAACGACGCGCCACCTATGAATGAGACAACAAAACCTGGAAGGTCTCCCAGACCTTCCAGGTTCAGACTCAAATCAATCTTCAACGCGCTCGGCCTGATCGTCCTCGCCGTCATCGCGATTGGCTGGGCAATTCCGATGATCTGGGCAATGGCCGTTTCAGCGCATCCACCGGACGAGCCGCTCAGCGCGACCAACCTGTGGTTCGGTTCACGTCCGACGCTCGAGAACTATGCCACGGCGTTTCAGATCGCGCCGTTCGCGCAGTACTATCTCAACACGATCATCATCGTCGGCGGCATTCTCGTCGTCCAACTGATCACGATCAGTCTCGCCGGCTATGCATTCGCGCGTTTTGAATTTCGCGGTCAGAACGTTCTCTTCTTCTTGATTCTGCTGCAACTCATGGTGCCGGCGAGCGCGCTGATCGTTCCGAATTATTCGACGATTCGCCAACTGCGTCTTTTCGACACGCTCGTCGCGGTGATGTTGCCATTTTTCGGTTCGGCGTTCGGCACGTTCTTGATGCGGCAGACGTTCAAGATCATACCGCGCGATTTGGATGATGCCGCCAAGATGGATGGCGCAAACTGGCTGCAAACGCTGTGGCACGTCTACCTGCCGCCGGCGCGCCCGGCGATGACCGCGTTTGCGCTCTCCTCGATCAGTTTTCACTGGAACGATTTCCTGTGGCCCCTCGTCGTCACCAACAGCACGCACAGCCGCCCGCTCACCGTTGGGCTTGCCGTGTTCACACAACTGGGCGAAATCGGCGCGCAGTGGCCCCTCGTCACTGCCGGGACGGTCATCGTCGTCGGTCCGCTCCTCCTGCTTTTCCTCATCTTCCAACGACAGTTCATCGAGAGTTTTCTACATTCCGGGTTGAAATAACTGTCCTCGTAAAACGTGATGCGTGATACGTGATCTTCCCGCATCCACGTATCACGCATCGTCATTCCAACTTCCATTTCCCAATCTCTAATCTCCAACCCCTACACAATCACCGGCTCTTTGTACTCGCCCCACACCTTGCGCAGCACGTTCATGATTTCGCCGAGCGTCGCGTACGCGTTCACCGCATCAATGAACAGCGGCATCAAATTGGCGCGATCCCTTTTCGCCGCGTCGCGAATCGCGTCGAGTTTCGCTTGCACTGCTGCGCCGTCGCGTTCGCGGCGAATCTTTTCTAGCCGCGCGATTTGATGGCGCGCGCCCGCTTCGTCCACGCGCAACAGCGGCACCTTCAAATCCTCTTGCACGACGTAATCGTTCACGCCGACGATGATGCGATCCTTCGTTTCGATTTCGGTCTGGTAGCGCGCCGCGCTCTCCGCAATCTCGCGTTGGAAGAATCCGTGTTCGATCGCCGGCAGCACGCCGCCGAGTTTCTCGATCTTTTCAAAGTACGCGTTCGCCTCCTGCTCCATCCGATTGGTAAACGTTTCGACGAAATACGCGCCGCCGAGCGGGTCCACGGTATTCGCCACGCCCGATTCGTTCGCGATGATTTGCTGCGTGCGCAGCGCGATCGTCGCCGCGTTTTCACTCGGCAGCGCCCACGCTTCATCGAGCGAGTTGGTGTGCAGCGATTGCGTGCCGCCGAGCACTGCCGCCAGCGCCTGGATCGCGACGCGCGCGACGTTGTTCATCGGCTGCTGCGCGGTGAGCGAGACGCCGGCGGTCTGCGTGTGAAAGCGCATCAGCCACGCGCGCGGATTCTTTGCACCGATCTTTTCGTGCATCCACTTTGCCCAGATGCGGCGCGCCGCGCGATATTTCGCGATCTCTTCGAAGAAATCGTTGTGGGCGTTGAAGAAGAAGGACAGCCGCGGCGCGAAATCGTCCACGTTCATGCCGCGCTGGATGCCCCAGCGCACGTACTCCATGCCATCGGCGAGCGTGAACGCGAGTTCCTGCGCCGCGGTCGAGCCGGCTTCGCGGATGTGATAGCCCGAGATCGAAATCGTGTTCCACAGCGGCATCGCGCGCGTGCCGAACTCCATCGTGTCCACGACAAGCCGCATCGAAGGATTCGGTGGAAAGATAAATTCCTTTTGCGCGATGTATTCCTTGAGGATGTCGTTCTGGATCGTGCCGCCGAGTTTGGCGCGCGGGATGCCGCGCTTTTCCGCTGCCGCGATGTACATCGCCCAGATGATCGCCGCCGGCGAGTTGATCGTCATGGACGTGGTGACTTGGTCAACCGGAATGCCGTCAAACAAAATCTCCATATCCGCGAGCGACGAAATCGCGACGCCGCACTTGCCAAATTCGCCGAGTGCTTGCGGCGCATCGGTGTCGTAGCCGTACAGCGTCGGCATATCGAACGCGGTGGAGAGTCCGGTCTCGCCGTGTTCGAGCAAGTATTTAAAGCGCGCGTTCGTTTCTTCGGCGGTGCCAAAGCCGGCGAACATGCGCATTGTCCACAATTTGCCGCGGTGCATCGTCGCGTGGACGCCGCGCGTGTAAGGATATTCACCGGGCATCGCAAGATCGTGCTGATAATCCATGCCCGCGAGGTCGAGCGGCGTGTAGAGTCGGTCAATCGTTTCGGACGATGTGGTGATAAATTTCTTGCGGCGTTCGGGCGATTTGCTGAGCGTTTGTTGCAGCGTCGTCTCTTCCCATCTGTCTTTCGATTGTTGAATGGTGGCTAGTTCTGGTTTGTCAAACATTTCCCCTCCGTTATGTGTGACGAGTGCCGTGGAATCCTCTCGCCACTCGACACACGGCGCTCGTCACTTTTTCTGATACAACTCGATCAACACCCCATGCGCGCTCTTGGGATGCACGAACGCGTAACGCATGCCTTGCCCGTTGACGCGCGGCGTCTCATCAATCAACTGCGTGCCATGCTCCTTCAAGCGCGCGAGCGCGGCGTCAATGTCGTCCACCTCGAAGCAGATGTGATGCACTCCTTCGCCGCGCTTTGCCAGAAACTTGGCAAGCCCACTCTCCGCGTCCTGTGGCTCGACGAGTTCGACATCGCTTGAGCCAACCGGCATGAACGCGACCTTCGTGCGCCCGCCTTCTTCGCTGGCGATATGATCGAGGGGCATGCCGAGCGCGTCTTGAAAGAACTTGAGCGCGGCGTTGATATTTTGTACGGCAATACCGATATGGTCTATCCGAGCGATCATAAAATCCTTTCAGCCACAGAGGACACAGGGAACACAGAGCAAGAACAAGATCAATTTTGGAGTCGCTTGATGCCATCTGTAAGCCGTGGCTTGTTGAAGTTGATGAGCAAGCCCACACGCTTTTTCGTCGCGCGCATGTAGGAGAGCGTTTTGACGGTATGAATCTCCTCGAAATCCTTCACCGCTTTCAAATCTAGCACCACCTTGTCTTCCACCAGAAAATCTAGCCGATGCTCGCCTGCAACAATCCCTTTGTAACCAATCTGAAAAGTAATTTGTCGTTGGTACGGAATCCCGCGCAAATCAAACTCCTGCGCCAACGCCGCTTCGTAGATGGATTCGAGAAACCCAGGTCCGAGAATTCGATGCACCTCAATCGCGGCATCAATGATTCTTGATGTCACACCCACGTGCAACGACTCTGCAGTCACCTTCCCTCCTCTTAGTTGTTCTCTGTGTTCCCTGTGTCCTCTGTGGCTAGAGTTTTTCGTACGCTTCTTGCCGATTCCTCCGCCGCGCCAACTCACTCGCGTACTTGACGCCCAGCGTCGCCGCGTTCGCTTTTGCCCAGTCGGTGAATTTCGTCGTGCCTGCCGGCGGCGACGGGGTGTAGAGCAAATCGCGCGTCAAGCCATCAATCTCTTCGCGCGTGATGAACACATCGCCCTGCATGCGGCTGATGAGCGCGCCGACTGCGTATCCAAACCACGGCGGCACGCCGACGATCGGTCGGCGCGCGCCGATGGTCTCGCCAATCGTGCGCGCGAGTTCGCGGTAGGTGAACGTCTCGGGACCGATCGCGTCAATGATGCGATTCTCACGGGACTTGCCTTGCTCGACCGCGAGTTGCGCGAGGTCTTGCACGAAAATCGGTTGCAAGCGATAGTTGCCCGCGCCAAAGACGCCGAAGACGGGCAGATGCCGCAGCGCCCACGCGATGTTGTTGACGAGAATGTCCTCTGGACCAAAGATGACTGTTGGGCGCAAGACCGCGTACGACAAGCCCGATTCGATGAGCGCGCGCTCGAGTTTCGCCTTGCCGCTGAAATACTCGAGCGGCGAATCCTCAGACGGATTCGTGATGCTGATATGCACAACGCGCTCGATGCCTGCGCGTTTTGCCGCGTCGAAAAGT
>DHFK01000015.1:66038-76899 GCA_002400365.1 Anaerolineales bacterium UBA4826
GCCGAACGGATTTTGGCGATTGGGTGATTGGGTGATTGTGCGAACGCGCTGTCCTTCCTGCAACAATCGCGTTGCAATGTATTTGCCTGAATAGCCAAACGCGCCGGTGACGATGTGGAGTTGTTGCATCGCTGAGCATGCCTCCAATCTAAATTGCCGCTTGGGTTTTCTCTGTGTCCCCTGTGGCTAGAACATTCCCGCGCCGCGATACTCCCCAAACTCTTGCCGCAGTGTATCGCAAATCTCGCCAAGCGTCGCGTACGCTTCCACGCACGCGAGAATCGCCGGCATCAAGTTCGCGGTGCCGCGCGCCGCGTCGCGCAGCGCGGCAAGCGCATTTCGCGCCCGCCCGTCATCGCGCCGCGCGCGCAGCGTTTGCAACCGCACGGCTTGGTCGTCGCGTACGCGCGGATCCACGCGTAACCTCCTGCCTTGATAGGGTGCACTCGTCGTAAACTCATTCACGCCCACGATGATTCGTTTATTCGTTTCCAATTCGTTCTGATATTTCCAAGCCGACTCTTGAATCTCATGCCCGATGAAGCCAGTTTCGATTGCCTTCAACGCGCCGCCCACTCGTTCGATGCGTTCGAGATACGCGTCGGCGCGCTTTTCGATTTCGTCGGTCAGGGTTTCGATATAGTACGACCCCGCGACCGGGTCAACCGTGTTCGTCACGCCGGACTCGTGCGCGATGATTTGCTGTGTACGCAACGCAACCTGCACCGATTCTTCGGTTGGCAGCGCGAGCGCTTCATCGTACGAGTTGGTGTGGAGCGATTGCGTGCCGCCGAGCACCGCCGCGAGCGCTTCGATCGCCGTGCGGACGATGTTGTTGCGCGGCTGCTGCGCGGTGAGCGATACGCCCGCCGTCTGTGTGTGAAAGCGCAGCATCATGGATTGCGGTTTCCGCGCGCCGAATCTTTCCTTAGCGATGCGCGCCCACAATCGCCGCGCGGCGCGGAATTTGGCGATTTCTTCGAGGAAATCCAACTGCGCGACGAAAAAGAACGACAATTGCGGCGCGAAATCGTCGAACGCCAGACCGCGCGCCAGTGTCGCGTTGACGTACTCGATCGCGTTCGCGAATGTGAACGCGACCTCTTGCACTGCGGTCGAACCGGCTTCGCGGATGTGATAGCCGCTGATCGAAATCGGGTTCCAGTTCGGCAGTTCGCGCGCACAGTACTCGATAATGTCAGTCGCGAGGCGCATGGAGGGCGCGGGCGGGAAAATGTACGTGCCGCGCGCGATGTATTCCTTGAGGATGTCGTTTTGTACCGTGCCGCGCAGTTGTTTCGGATCAATGCCTTGCTTTTTCGCGGCCGCGACGTACAGCGCGAGCAGAATCGCGGCAGTCGCATTGATCGTCATCGAAGTCGAGACCTTGTCGAGCGGGATGCCGCCGAACAAGCGCTCCATGTCGTCGAGCGAGGAAATCGCGACGCCAACCTTGCCGACTTCGCCTTCCGCCATCGCCGCGTCGGAATCGTAGCCGGTCTGCGTCGGTAAATCGAACGCGACGGACAAGCCGGTCTGCCCCTGCGCGAGCAAGTACTTGTAGCGCGCGTTCGATTCGTCCGCGCTGGCGTAGCCGGCGTATTGGCGCATCGTCCAAAAGCGCCCACGATACATCGTGGGCTGGATGCCGCGCGTGAACGGGTATTCGCCGGGGAAGCCAAGCCGCGCGTTGTAATCGTCCGCGCTATCTTCAGGCGCGTAGACGCGCTTGGCTTCGATGCCGGAGAGCGTTTCAAATTTTGCTTTGCGTTCTTGAAGTGACATCACCAATATCCTTGTAACCAATCTTGGCACATCTCGACCCATTTGTTGGTTTTCAATTTCTTGGGCACTTTCAATTCCGACAATGCTACGCCGTACTCTTTTTTGCCTTTGCGAACGCGCGCGATGATGCCCCGTTTCATATCGCTGCGACTATCGTCAATGCCAATCACTTCACTTCAACCGTTTCGCCGAGCGCTTCGGCTTCAAATGGGAACGGAAGTTTTCCATCAAGCGTGGTGACAACGCCTATAAACGCTTCGTATTCGGCGTAGCAATCCACCATGGCTTCCTCGAGCAATTTGTCCAGATGCTTTTGGGAGGTTTTGAATTTCCAGCGCATTGGTCATCGCTCCTTGCTATTTGAACTCACCCAGATTCCGAAAACTATTTTGCATCGCGTCCGCGCTCACGGTGTCAAGCAAACGCAAGAGGCGACGCAACATCTCACCAACTGGCAGTTTCTGCGAAACGATCAAACCAAAATGCGTTTTGCCCGTTAGAGCATATTCTCTGCATATCGGATCAAAGTCGCGCGCGTTGTGCGTCACAAGGGCGCGCTTTTGAACAACGGCGAATTCAAATTGATCACGATCATCCAAGTCTCCATTCCCAACTTCATACGCAGAGACAGCATCGAATCCCTTGGCGCGAATTTGTTTCGCGAGTCGTCCATCTACATCTGCATCCGTGTAGAGCGCTATGTAGAGGCGCGGTTCGTCAGTCGCCACAACGCCTCCTGGTTTTCGCGGATGTATTGCTCGATCTCAGCAGCATGGTCGTAATAGTACGACAAGGCATCATGAACTTGCGCTCGTGTTAGAATCGGGTACGCGTCAAGGATTTCCTCGACCGATTCGCCAATCCGTGTACTTTCAATGATGGTTCGCACCGTGAGCGCCGTCCCACGAATCGTCGGTTCGCCATTGTGCATTTCCTTGCTCACGTAGATATATGGATGCTCGGTAACGACAAAGGTTGGCATCGCGTCAAGTTTTTGGCGCAAGGCATGTACTTCTTCCCGTAACGCGCCAAGCTCTTTGGCGATTTGTTGCATTTCAGTTTGCGTTTCCATCTCGCCCTCCTTTAGGAACGCTGCGGCGNNGGGGCAGGATCCACACGCAGAGTAACGCGCGCGCTGTTCTGATCCACATCTTTCGCGCCACCGCGGATTACTTTGGTCGTACCAACCGGCGGTCCCTTGGGATTGCGCGCCGGCGACGTGCTGTAGTATTCTGCATCATGCCAATCCGCGACCCATTCCCAAACATTGCCTGCCATGTCCATCGCGCCGTAAGGACTCGCCCCATCGGGAAAAGACCCAACGGCGAGAACCTCGCCGCGCCCATTCTCCGCCGAATTGAGGTAATTTTTGTTGAACGTATTGCCCCAGGGAAAAATTCTGCCATCAGTACCGCGTGCGGCTTTTTCCCATTCGGCTTCAGTGGGCAAGCGCTTGCCCGCCCAAGCGCAATAGCCGGCGGCATCGTTCCACGTCACATAGACGACGGGATGGTTGTCGTATCTTGGATTGCCAAAGTATTGAGTACTGGGCGAAGAGCATTTCCCCGCGTCCACACACTTTTTGTAGAGCGCATTGGTCACTTCGTACTTGTCAATCCAGAACGCGTCCAGAAAGACGGTGTGTTGCGGGGACTCACCATATCTGCCATCGTTGCCCATGACGAACTCGCCGGCTGGCACCGCAACCATTTCGGCGTTGTCGTTTCCGCGGCGCTGGGCTGCGCTCATCGGCGCGTTGGTCGGCGGCGCAACCGGCGTGGTTGCGCCAGCCGTCAGCGCGAGCGTTGCAGTCACCGGCGCGATGCGCGTCGGCGACAAAGTTGTAGTGGATTGTCCCGCGATCCATGCGCCAATCAGCGCGAGGAGCACGAACACTCCGATTACTCCGCCGCCCACGGCGATCCACGTTCGCGGCGGCAGAGTCGGCAATGCTGGCGTTGGCTGGGCGTCAGGCAGAACGCGCGGGGTGATCCCAAAGCCCTTTTCAATCAATTCGTTCACGGCGGCGCGGTATCCAACCTGCGCGACGTTGATATACAGCCGATGCTGGAGCAGCGGGGGCAGCGCCGTTGCGCAGTCCTCAATCAACAGCGGAATAATTCTGGGTTTGCCGCCGCGCCCGCGTTGTTTGCTCAACATGATCGCGGCGTTGATTTCTTCATCGCACCACGGGGATTTTAGAGCCGCCACAGACAGAAGAGGAACGTAGACATCGCACTCTTCCAAGCCTGTGTTGATGCGCGCGACAATGTCGTCGCCGGGCTGGACCGAGTACATGTCGAAGAATCCTTCCAAGCCCTGGGCGCGCAGATCATCTGCCAAGCGCCGCGCAAAATCCGCATCGCCCCAGGAGTGAGTGATAAAGAACCTGGGCAACTTTTGAGAAGGCATCACGCGGAACCTCCCTTCGCCATCACCGCCGCAGCGATCGAACCAACAAACGCTCTAGCGCACGATCAACAACACCTGCCCCTGCTCCACTTTATCGCCGGGCTTGACGCGGATTTCTTTCACACTGCCCGCGCGCGGCGTCCGCAATTCGTTCTCCATTTTCATCGCTTCGAGAATCACGATACCCTGCCGCGCCGCGACCGCATCGCCGACGTTGACATTCACCCCGCGCACCAGCCCCGGCATCGGCGCTTTGATGACCGCTTCGCCCGTCTGCGCCAATTGCGTTTTTTCTGCTTTCGCCATCTTGCGCGTGCGCTCGTCCTGCACGTTGACCACGTGCAACTCGCCGCCGATCAACACGCGATACTCGTCGCCGTTGCGATCAACCAACGTTTCCCACGATAGATTGTCCATCAACAGCGAGTACAACCGACTGCCGTCAATCGTGCGGAAATCTACGTTGTGCGGTTCGCCATTCACTGTCACCGTATTGTTGGCGCCGATTTCGATTTCATACGTCTTGTCGTTGATGGTCGCGGTGTAGCGCATAGTCTCCTAGTCCGATAGTCATGTAGTCGTTTAGTCTCGTAGTCACCTCGTCGTGCAATCGCACGACTATTCGACTACGAGACTATCTGACTACACGACTATTAACGTCCGAATCCTTCCACCGCCCCAAAGCGTTTCCAACCGCCGCGCGTGCTCGACGTGGGCGGCGGAATGTTAAGCGCGTGCTGACGGCGATCGTGCGTGAGCAGCGCGGCGACGATCGCGGCAACCTGCTCGCGCTCGTCCGATCCGCCTTGCTCCATCGTAAAGCGTTCGTCGAGAAACGTCGTGTCGAAAACGCCGCCGATGAAATTCGTGCTCTGGAATAATTTCTGGTGGAATGGGATGGAGGTCGCGATGCCGAGGATTTTGTATTCGCTCAGCGCGCGTTTCATCCGCATGATCGCGGCGGCGCGATCGGGTCCCCACACGCACAGTTTCGAAATGAGCGGATCGTAGTACAACGATACTTCGAAGCCTTCGTACAGCGCGCTTTCCAGCCGCACGCCCGGTCCCGTCGGCTCGTGCAGACTGATGATCTTGCCGGTGGACGGCAGAAACCCGTTATACGCGTCTTCGGCGGTGATACGACATTCCATCGCCCAGCCGCGCGGCTGCACGTTCTTTTGCTGATAACTCAGCGGTCGTCCCGACGCGATGCGCAGTTGTTCTTTGACGATGTCAATGCCCGTGACGAGTTCGGTCACCGGATGCTCGACTTGCAAGCGCGTGTTCATTTCGAGGAAATAGAAATTGCGATCCTTGTCGAGCAAGAATTCAATCGTCCCGGCGTTCGCGTACCCCGCCGCCTTTGCCGCCGCGACCGCCGCCTTGCCCATCCTCTCGCGCAACTTGTCGTCGAGCGCGATGGATGGCGACTCTTCGACCATTTTCTGGTGCCGGCGTTGAATCGAGCATTCGCGCTCGCCGAGGTGAACCACATTGCCGCGCGCGTCCGCCAGGATCTGAAATTCGATGTGGCGCGCGGGGCTGATGAGTTTTTCGAGATAGACGGTGCTATCGCCGAAGGACGACTCGGCTTCGCTGCGCGCGCGCGCGATCGCGCCTGGCAACTCGTCGGCGGTTTCGACGCGGCGCATGCCCTTGCCGCCCCCGCCCGCCGCGGCTTTGACGAACAGCGGAAAGCCGACCTGGTTGCCCGCCGCGATCATCGCGTCGTCACGCAGCGGCTCGTAGGTCCCCGGGATGACCGGCACACCCTGCTTCGCCACCGTGCGCCGCGCCGCGATCTTGTCGCCCATCGCCCGCATCGCCTGCGCCGGCGGACCGACGAAGATGATGCCCGCCTCGGCGCACGCGCGCGCAAAGTGATCGTTCTCCGCAAGAAATCCATAGCCGGGATGAATGGCGCCCGCCTTGGCGCGGATGGCGACGTCAATGATGCGGTCAATCCGCAGGTACGATTCGCGCGCCGGCGCAGGCCCGATGCAGTACGCTTCCTCCGCATAGCGCACGTGCAGCGCGTTGCGGTCAACTTCGGAATAGACCGCCACGGTCGCCAGCCCCAGTTCGCGACACGCGCGCAGCACGCGCACGGCGATTTCACTACGGTTAGCCACCAAGACCTTTTTGAACATTGCGACTGCCTCGATTGTCATTGCGAGAATTCCATGCCCCCGAGGGCATGGAATTCTCGCAATGACACCAGTACGTTATCTTCTCTTCGCTTTCACAATCCCAATCTCATCCGACCCGCGCGTGATCCTCTGCGCGCCGCGTTCGGTCACCACAAAAGTATTCTCGATCCCAACGGTGCCGACTTGCGCGAACGCCACTTTCGGCTCGACCGCGATCACCATCCCCGCTTCGAGCGGCATCGAGTGCCCTTTGGCAAGGAACGGATATTCGTCGAGTTCCAAGCCGACGCCGTGCCCGACGAACGTAATGCGATCGCTCCCCAGCCCGCCAAAATTTTCTGCATAGCCGTATTTGCGCGCCAGCCCGGCTGCCAATTGAAACAACTCGTCGCCGGTTGCGCCAGGTTTCGCCGCGCGCGCGACGGCATCCTGAATGTCGAGCATCGCGTCGTGCGCGCGCATCAGTTTGTCCGACAAGCCGCCCAGCGCAAAGATGCGCGTTTGATCAACGATGTAACCATCTGAAACAAAGACGTAATCGAACAGCACTGGCTCGCCACGCCGAATCTTGTGCCGGCTCGATCCCTGCGCGAACGCGGGGCTCAAGCCTGGTCCACCCGTCGGCGACGAAAGATAACTTGGCAGCGCCGCGTTCTTGCCCGCCATCAGGTGGCCATAGAACATGTCGTTGTTCCACAGCCGAAATTTCACCGAGCCCTGATGGCCCGCGCCGCGCGCGACCGCTTCAAGTTTTCCCGCGAGTTCGATTTCGCTGATGCCTTCCACTAGCAGTTCGCGCATCGCGCGCATCGTCTTCTCGCCGATTCTGGCAGCGCGGCGCAGCGCGGCAAGTTCGTATTCCGATTTGACCGCGCGCACGCGGCGAAGCATGGGCGAAACGTCAACCAGGTCTGCGTCGCTAAAGATTTCTTTGTAGCCCAAGTACGAATTCGCAGGCAACACGTCCAACTCCAGCCCCACGCGCTTGGGCAGTGAACAGTCGTGTGCCTGCAAGATGCGCGGCACATCACGCGGCGAAGCGAGCGGCACGATGCGCTCCACGGCCGACTCGGCGCGGGCGCGCGCCAGACTCTTGCGCGTCATCAGGATCGGCGCGCCGTCGCGCGGGATGTAGAGATGCGACTGCTGCGTGGTGCCTGCCAGGTAGAACATGTCGGCGTTTTGAATAATGAGTGCGCCGTCGAGATCGTCTGCGGCGAGTAGGTTCTGCAATTTCGCTACTCGCGCGTCGAGTTCGGATTTGGGTGTGTATGCCATTTTCAAGGGATGAAGGCAGAAGGATGAAGGATGAAAAGTTGGACAGGGATGTTGGGATTCATCTTTCATGCTTCATCTTTCATCCTTTCAAGAATCCTTCCAGTCTTTCCTTAACTGCTTGCCATTCGGCATCAATGATGCTGTACATCACGGTGTTGCGTTGATAGCCAGTGTGTCGAATCTGATATTTTCGCAGTGTGCCCTCCTGCGTCGCGCCGAGTCGCTCAATCGCGCGGCGCGCGCCAGTGTTGCGTTCGTCGGTCTTTAGTTGGACGCGGATGCAGCCCAGCGTTTCGAACGCGTGGCGCAATAGCAAGTACTTGCACTCGGTATTGAGCGCGGTGCGCCACGCTTCAGGCGTGAGCCATGTCCCGCCGATCTCCAGCCCGCGATCGGCGCGGCGGATGTCCATGTAACTCGTGACGCCGACCGCGCGGTTATCGGCGCGGCGGATGATCGCAAACCAAACGTGCGTGCCGGCTTGAACCTGCGCGAGCGATTTTTCGATCCACGCGCGCATCTGTTCGTGCGTCGCCGGGCGCGGCGCGAGAAAGAACTCCCAGATTTCGTCGTGCTGCGCCGCCGCGAACAGGTCGTCCGCGTGCGCGAGCGCGAGTGGTTCGAGGTAGACATATTTGGCTTCAAGCCTGATGGGGCGGGGATCAATATTGTTTGCCATTTCACATCACTGTTCATTGAACGGGAAAGAGTATCTGTTCTGCGTGGATCTTGGAAGAACCAATGACCACTACAAACCGGTTGACGCGCGCTTCTTGAAAATACTGTTCTGCCGCCTGGCGTTGGCGTCCATTGAATTTATTTCTCCGAAAGAATCTTCCAATTTCGGACTCATCCATTTGACTGTGGCAGTAGCCGCGCAACCTGTCCGATGTTAGACCCACAACAGGAATCGGATTGTACTCCGTTCCCTCGACCGTCACGTTTGACAAATTTGCGAACAAAACCATTCGCACAAAAGCATCCTTGACGTCATTACGACTTGGCAAAACCTTGCCTTTTGAGTTTTTCTTTTCAATGAGCAATAACTTGTCGTCAACAATTCGCGCTTCGTCAACTGTCCAATAATAATATCCACCAATAAAGTTCTTGATTGTGATGAGACTTTTCTCCCCCGTTACACGTTCGCTTTCATGAGTCGTTTGGCTTTCACGAAATTGAGCGGATTGGGCTTGTGCTCGCGAATACGCGCGATAATTCGCCACATCGTCCAGCATACTCTTGATCCTGCGTTTAAGCTCATTGAGCGAATGTAATTTGACACCTGTGCGCCTGGAAATTCTTCCATAGTGGAGCGCAACTCGCTTTGCAACGATCACGATTTGTTGCTGAACCTCATTCAGATTCCAATGCACGGCATCAGACTGATTGAATTGCGCGAGAGCATCCAACCGCTCAAGGATGTATTGGTAATCAAACTGCTGGTTGGTGATTTTGTTTGGATACTTCGACGACTTTGTCGCTGATTTGTAGTACGCAGGAATCACATAAACTCTGAGCAAACTCATCAATGACACCGTATCCCATTGTAGGAAATCGTGGTCTCCGTCGAACCCTTCATCTTTGACAAAGGGAATTATGGTAACGCGGTTTTCAAAACCCAAAGTGTCATAAACGCGAGCGTAGGGATACGTTCGACTTCTTTTCGGACCACGCCAATGACTGATCGCAAAGCTTTTTTGTGGACCATATTCCAGAATGAAACTCGACCTGCGGAAGGCTGTCCCTCTTGAGACCTCGGCGAGAGTAAAGGTTTCTAACTGCTTTTGAAGCTGCGGGCTGTATTTGATATTTTCGATTTGCGCTTCGATTTTCACATTTGCCTCAAAACATTCTGCCTTGCGCTATGTGTGCTTTCAACCGCTTTGTCGCATAATCTACATACTCTTTCAATATCTCGATGCTGACGTGGTGCCGCCCAAGTTTCTCGCAGGCAAGGGAGGTTTGCCCGCTACCCGCAAAAATATCAATGACGGCGTCGCCTTGATATGAGTAAAGCGAAATCACTCGTTCTGCCAATTCAAGCGGAAAAGGCGCAGGATGGAGGTTCTCTTGCGGAGAGAGTGGTCGAATCTTCCAGACGTTCTTACTCATCTCGCCTTGAAAATTGGTTAGGTCAAGTTTGTTCCGCTCTTTCTCCTCAGGCGTGCGGTTCCAATAAATATTCTCGCGGTCTTTTTTTGCGGCGGGCTTTTGAAAAACGAAAACATATTCCGAAACGAGACTTGGATAATAGTATCCTGGGTATGGATGTTGCAAAAGAACGCCCGACCGCCGATCACGCGCTATCGTTTTCTCCCAAATGATGTCCTCCCTGAACTTCCAGCCGATCTGTTCCATCCAACTCACAAAATGAAATGGAAGAGCCACGCGCTCACCATTCCATCCCACCGGTGAGATGTTCACGACGTTATGACCACCAGGCTTGACGACGCGCAGCAACGCGGCGAAACGGTCGGTCAGGAACTGCCGATATTCATCGTAAGAAACGTTCTCGCGTTTCCAGTAATCCACTTGCCCTTTGATCTTATCAACATGCTGAGAATAATTGATCGCGTTGAGATACGGTGGCGAGGTAAAAGCGAGAACAAACTCGTCCGTGGGGAGATCATTCAATACATCCAGACAATCTCCCCGAATGAGTTTGCCTAGCCCGATGGCACATTCCGTATAGTCCTGCAAGCGCGGCAAGGTTGTGTAGGCAACTGTTGCCTCACGAGCCATCTTCTTTCCCACGCGGCTTGGCTTTTTCAATTGCCGTCTGGAGCTTGTATAAGCGGTTTGTCTTTTGGTCATTTCTTCGGCTTTCGCCTTGGCACCTTTGACGTCTGTCTTCTTTCCCGCAATCGCGTAATTGATTCGGTTTCCACGCGGCTAAAGGACTGCTCCAACCATCCTATTTCGTTTTCGACATGGGCGAGCAGATAATCTCCCTTGCCCCTTTTCAATTCCTTGAGGGTATCCTCACCGCGACTTTTGATGATGTCTTCATCATCCACATCAATGCAAAGCACAACGCGATAGGTTGCCATTTTAGCGCCTTTCTTCGGTTTGCGAATTTGATCGCTCGAATCGAATGGCCGTACTCGCACAACCACGGAAGATCCCGGTAGTTCTATCCTGCTGGGAAACATAACCACCCCTCCCTATCCCCTGCAATCATAAATCGGAAATCTGAAATCTAGAGCGGGATGTGCCCATGCTTCTCTGACGGATTC
>DHFK01000173.1 GCA_002400365.1 Anaerolineales bacterium UBA4826
GAAATTCTGTTCCGCGATTTGAAACACGTTCTGCGCATGGCGAACTTTGTCTCGACGAGCGAGAATGGCATTCGGATTCAGATTTATGCGGCCCTGATCCACTACGTCTTGACCCATCTGATCATCCTGAAAGCTGCTCAGGCGACGGGACGACCGGTCGAAGATTTTTCCGTGCCGTATTGTTTGGACGCGGTTCAGCAAGTGTTGCAACAAACCCAATCGTTGATCCTCAAAGGTGCGACGCCAGACTGGGATAAACTGGAAGTCCTGTTGCTGAAGGCAGTGATGAGCCTGGGTCTACGTCCCAATCGCAAACGCAAGCCGTTAATCACCCAAGTCAAACGGCGTCTCCGGCAGACCAAGCCATTGCCTGCCTGAAGCCGTTAAGGTGACACCAATGGTTTCCGATGCTCGCGGGGGCTATAAAATCGTCCAAGCATTACAGCGCGCAACTGTTCTTTGTGATGCGAGTGCCGGTTCGGTTCGGAGAGAAATGTCCCGGTGTGTGGATACCCGGGGGCGACATCGGAATGGTTCGGTCGACCGTTCCGCCGGTCGAACCCACAGCCGCGTCGGATATTATAGCACAGGTCTTGTGGTATTGTCAAACAAAAATTGTGATAACACAATTGCGCCGCGGTCGGGAATTTGACATCTTGGCGTAGAGATGCTAGAATGGGAAACACGTCTGAACGACCTTAACCTTCGTCGAACGTTGGCTCCTGCCGTTCTTTGTCGTCTCGATCTTCCGGCAACGCTTTGCTCCATATCGCATTAACATCCCTGCGCGAGCGAGGTGGGAACAATGAAAGCCAAATCATCCAAGTCGACCAAAGGAGAAGACGCTCTGGATATCGAATTGCGCCCCCGCGACGATGAGTCGCTCGGCGCCTATATTCGGCGCATGCGCCTGATGCGCGGCATGGGCTTGGGCGCCGTCGCTGACGCGACGCCCAAGGTCCCCGAATCCCGCCACGTCAGTTATTCGTACCTCTCGCAAATCGAGCTGGGGCGCGCCCTCAAGCCGTCGCGCGAGAGATTGCTCAGCATCGCCGAAGCGCTAGGCGTGCCGCCGGCATGGTTGTTGGAGAAGGCCGGATTTTCGGGCAGGGGCGAACTAGCGCCGGAAGATGATTCCTCGCCCAGTCCCATCGTGCAGCAGATCGCCCTGCGCGCTGGCAAATTGGACCGCACGGACCAGGAGGTTTTCTTGCAGATGATTGACGCGGTCGTGCGCCTGCGCCGCAATCGGAAAGACTTAGGACGCCGAGGCGCGAAATCATGAGCGACCTCGATTGGGTCTTGCGAAAGCTCCTTCCCGGTCCGGAGTCGTTCTCCAACGAGGCCTGGGCGCGGCGGCTAGAGGAATTTGAGGGACGGGCGATTCTCTTCGCCGGGATCCGTCTGCCCCCCGGCTACTTTGGCGCTCGGGTGATCGTTACCGAGGGAACCGAGGCGACGGATGGAACGTTGTACCCGGCGGCCGAATACATTTTGTACGAAGAGCGACTCCCACCGGTCCACCAAGAGCACATCAAAACTCACGAACTCGCGCACATGGCCTTGGGACATCCGACGCTTGTCGCATCACCCGAAGAGCTCGCGCAGATCCTCGCCGATCAGCAGCTCGCAACTCGATTCCCTAATCTCTGCTGCCGCGCCTCAAGTCCCAACCACTCAGATGAATCCTACCTGGCGGTGGATGGCGCGGCCGAGCGTTTGACGCGCATCATCTATCAACGCGCTCTCCTGGCGAAACAGCAGCAGCGGGTGCGCCGCCACAGCTCGCATCAAGATCTCGATCGGGAACTCCGCCGCTTGGGACTGGACTGAAGGGAGGCTCCGAGCCAATTCCGGCGCGGGTGTGTTCGAAATGACGTTCAATCAATTGGTAGCCCTGCCTTTCTGGGCGCTCACGTTCTATCTGCTGCGGCCCAGTGTTCTGCGCCAAGGCGAGTGGCGTAAGCCCGAAGGTCTCCTTGCCCGGCTCTTTACCAGCAATGCGGCCCTCGCTTTGACCCTCCAAGCCGATCCGGTGGCCACTCGGTTGGATGCCGCCGTCGGAATTCGGAATCTCTCCTGGCTCTTGGCTTACATTCTCGGCGTCACGACGACCTACTGTGGCTTTTCGGCTTGGACGTACCTGCGAGAGAAACAGCTCCCGCGCCGCGCCGCTGCTCTCGCGATGGGCACGATCCTGCTCCTCGCGCTTGCCTTTGCGCCGCTCGCGGCTCTTCCTGAGATTCCACACACGGCAGCCTTTGACACCCCCTCCCAGGTATGGTTCCGCCTCATCCTGTATCTCTTCATGGGACTGATGGCGATTGAGGCGCTGCGCGTCTTTCAGCAGTTTCTCCGACAGGAAAAACTGCCCACCGGACGGCTGCGGATCGGACTGCTGATCGGGTCGCTCTATTTCGCTCTCGGATTCACGCTCCTGCGAATGGTGGATGGAATCGCACTCCTTTTGAATTGGAGGCCGCCTCTGACCGCGCCGACTTGGCCCTTCGCCAACGTTCTGATCGCGGTCTGCATTCTCGGACTTGCGCTAGCGTTTGCTCCGCTCCGCTGGTTTCGCATCTTGGCGCGCTTCGTCATGTATATCGAACAGCAGCGCACGCGGCGCGATCTGGAGAGATTGCGCCGCCAGATGGTGCATTTGACTGCCCCGCCGCCGTGGCCACAGCCCCAATGGTGGGAGCGTTGGTTCCAGCCCTCCTATGCGATCTATTGCGTCCTCATTGACATTTTGGATCGGCGGAGTTTCCTGCTGGCCGAACTGCAGGATGCCAGGGGGCGCGCCTCGGTACCCGCAAGGTTGGAGCCCCTTTTGGCCGACTTGCCGGAGACAGAGGATTGGATTGAGCTCTTGCAACACGTGCGCCAAATTGCCCGCGGCGCTTTCACTTCTCCGAGGATCGGAGAGCGATGAGTCGCGATCCTCGACCTTGGCGCCCGCTGGCGCAGATTCTGTCCTGGCTCTTTCATCCCTTTGTGATCTCGGTGCCGACGCTCTGGTATGCCGCCTATGCCGTGACGCACGAGGCGGTCGCTTCGGCGCAGTGGACCGCGTTTTTCATTGGAATTGTCATCCTCCCGGCAATGGTCTTCATCGCGCTCCGAGTGCGCAGCGGGCAGTATACCGATGTGGACGTCTCCGTCCGCCAGCATCGGTTTAGCATTTATTTCTTTGGCGCCGCTTGCTTCATTATCGGACTCGTTCTCTTTATCGTCCTGGGGGCGCCGCGAATTTTGGTTGCCAGTCTCGTGGCCGCCATTGTGGCTTTGGTGATTGGCACACTCGTAACGACCCGAACGAAAGCCTCGGCGCACGCTGGTGTGACGGCGGGTTGCGCGGCGGTGCTCTTCTTTGTTTCTCTCCCTTTGAGTGTCCTC
The DNA here is from genome assembly GCA_002400365.1 of Anaerolineales bacterium UBA4826. Taxonomy (GTDB): domain Bacteria; phylum Chloroflexota; class Anaerolineae; order UBA4142; family UBA4142; genus UBA4142. Next base: position 3,397 of record DHFK01000173.1, read on the forward strand.
GTGAGCATGGCAGCACTTACGGTTGGCTGGGCGCGAATCTATCTTCACCAACACACGCCCACCCAGGTGATTCTGGGCTGGGTGATCGCTGTCGTGAGTGTTGCCATCGTTTTCTCTTTCTTGTTATCGCTGCCATTTGTCTAACCAGGTTCGGAAACCCAATTGTCTCAATTCAAAAAAAGAATCCTCCGGCACTCTTGTCGGAGGATTCCCTTTTTGTATCTAAAACAATTTCCTGACTGCTAAGAAGTCCATCAGCGCGGAAACCGGCCCGGATTCCAGCGACCTACTCAGTGGCGGTCCACTTGGGCGCACGGTCTGCCCGTTTGTTCCGAGCACTCTTTCGTGCGGTCAGTGGATCAGTGTTGGGAATCCGATTCCACTCCTCGGTGCGCGTGCTTCATTTGGTCCGGCCGGGTCTTCCCAAATCGGTCAGGGTATAGTTCCTCGATGAATTGGGGTAGCGGTGCTTTCCAGGGTTCTTGCCTGGTATTCGCCAAGCCACCGAATTTCTTGGGATTCATCCCCAGTTCTTTTGCCATCTGAATGTGAGTATCGGAGAGCTGACATTTCCTCTGTGCCTCTCGCCATGCCTGGTCTTTGCCAATCGGTGTTTTCTTCCTGGACATACGCGTATTCCTCTCGCTTCTTGCTCGCCGCGACCTGATGTTCTGCCGTTAGCGTTTCTCTCTTCTCTCGTCGGGACAAGCCAATCGCCGCACGCCATCGAGGTGCAGCAACAACTCTTGCATCTCGGTCTCGGGATCCTGTGGGTCAGCGTCGGGATCAGAAGAGAATGCCAGAGTAATGCCCTCGGGTTCTTCGCCCGGCTCGACGTAGGCCACCCCCACGAGGTAGAGACCAGAGCTTTCTTCCAAGACTTGATCTTCGTCCTCTGGGGCCACATGGAGCGCGCCGCCACAATCCGGGCAAAGCAAAGGCAACGCGTGATCGTCTTCAAAGACCAGCGTGAGCGGTGTTCCGCGCGTCCCAGGTACGATATCCTTTATCCGCTTACCGCCGAGGTGCGCATCCACCCATTCGATGACACATTCGTAATTCTCCCCGATCCGGATCATGGGGCAATTGTGCTCTTGGCACCTCAGTCGCCCATCCAGCAAACCCGAATTTTCCATTTCACTCTCCTGCAGCGATTGGGTCGTGATACTTTACCGTAGTATGAATCTCTTGATGGTACAGCGCAGCCATCCCCGGTCGCATCCCGTCCTCGACGACATCGTACCTGACAATCTCCATTATATATCCAACCCAGCGCGTAGACAATCTCTCTCGAAGACATCGAATACGCCGCGCGCTTTCGTCTGGTGTGAGTACAAGTATGGGGCAGTTTGGGGAAAGGCGTACTCGACCCACATTCCTGCCGGTGTGCGGTCCCTTGCAGTTTTTCAGTCATCTTTCACTTTTTTATCAGAGCAACCTGATATACTGGAACCAACCAAATCGTCTGTAGAGGCTTGAACAGTGAGGCTGATCTGGATGCACACCCAATTCCCGTCTTGTTCCCACTCAACTGTACCCCGCGATAGGAAAGCGCAAGGTTTCTGCCCTTTCGAGCGATGATTGAGGGCGTATTCACCCTTTCTCGGATTCTGATGGGATGCCCAGCTACATCACGATAGAGACAATACCCGATGCCAAAGCGATGGATCATCGCGTGGGATTTCTGCAAAAAACCTAGCAACGCATCCTACCGTCTGGTTTTGGACGAACTGGGAAGTTCGCATGCGGGCGGAGACTATGAGTTTGAGACTCAAACCAAAAGACTGCCGTTTCGACACGGTTATGGTTTAGATGACGTGGTTTGCATTTGAGCGCAAAGGCGCGAACACGGATGATCAGAAAGAAGCGCGCGCGTTTGTAGAGCGCGTACGCAGTCAGCAGTTTCATCATCGAGGAAGGAAAGAATAGCGGGGAATGTCGACAATTCGTATTCATTACACAGGCGTCGAGACACTCCTCGTGGATTGGCACGGTACACGTGGCCGTATCCGGCGACGCCCACAGAATGACGTTGTTTGGGTGTTCATTCGCCAAGCGGCGTGGATGATGGAAACGCAATACCGGAATTTGGGCCGCGCGGCGCAGGAGGCAGTACATAATGCAAATTGACATGGCAAACTTGACCCCCGAGGCACACCAAGCGATTGTCGAGTGTTTGAAAATCGCGGCGCGTCGTGGTCGGCAGTTGCGCGAAGCGCGCGAACGCGCAAAAGAAGTCACATCCGCTGGCACATTGGGGAGTAACATACTAGATGAGACAGACAAGCACTTGCCTCCAGAGAGTCAATCACAACAGGCGAACGATGATCAATAAAACCGGTATGAACCTGATTCTGGTTGACACGTTGATTTAGTTACCAACTGTGATGACAGAGCCAATAGCGCGTGATTTCGCAGTACCACGGGCAAGCACCTAGGATACGCTGGGTAGCACATTCACAAGTTAATATTCACAAGTTAATAAATTGCGGTAGTGTCCCTGTAAACGGTGAAGAGGTAATTTCTTGGTTGTGATTGCGCTTGGATGCAGTTATCCTGAGGGCATTCTCTCAGGGAGCAATTGCATCCATGAAAACAGATACTTGTTATTGTCGCAACTCTCGTTGTCAATTCTACGGTAAGGTGGGCACATCCAGTCGCCTTGTCTTTCATGATTGGCATGATGGTGCACCACGTTTTCGATGCACACATTGCAACCACCTCATCGGCGCACGGGCTGGCACGGCTTATGCAGGCATCCGCACCGACGAGTCCACCTATCAGAGCGGCGCTCGGCATTTAGCTGAAGGGACGTCCATTCGTGCGACGGGTCGCCTCCTCAGTTTGGACAAGGATACGGTTTGTCATTGGTTGCCCCGGTTGGGGACCCACTGCAACCGCGTGATGAGTTACTTCTTTCGCAACTTGCATTTGAGCGAATGTCAGCTCGATGAACTCTGGACGTTCATCTTCAAGAAAGAGGATCAACTGACTTCGCTGGATAAACTTCTGGGCATCTACGGGGATGCCTGGGTCTGGATTGCTTTCAGTCCAGTATGCAAGTTGGTGCCGGCGTGGGTCGTTGGCAAACGCACCTTACCCAATGCCCGCAAACTCGTTTTGCGGCTGAAATCAGCCACAGATGGGCACATTCCGTTCTTTACTAGCGATGAGCTACCGCATTATGCCGATGCGCTGTTAGAAGCCTACGGTGTGTGGAATACTCCGCTCCGGCAAGGTAATCGCGGACGGTATCCTTTGCCACGCCAGTATCCGCCGCCTGACCTCTGTTATGCCGTCGTGGTCAAGGAACGTGAAAACGGACGCGTCGTGAATGTGACCACGCGAATTGTCTATGGCAGCGAACCACAAGTCATGGCTGCACTGAAAGCCTCACCCGTGAGCACGACGATCAATACCTATGGCGTGGAACGGAACAACTTAACGATCCGACAGCACTCACGCCGGATGGGACGCAAGGTCAATGCGTTCTCCAAGAAACGTGACTACCTGGAACATCAGCTAACCCTGGCGTTTGCGTACTATCACTTTGTGAGACCACACCGTGGCTTGCGTCAGCGCTTGCCTGCACCCATACCGACCAAAGGGCCACGCGCTTCATACAAAAAGTGGAAGCCCGTTACACCAGCGATGGCAGCAGGTCTAACCAATCATGTGTGGAGCATAGACGAGTTGTTGAGTTTCCGCGTGCCCCCCAAACAGAACTGGTGATTATCGAATTGGGCTTTCACCGTTTACAGGGACACTACCTAAATTGCGCGGCAAGGCAAATCAGTGTAAAATCGGAAGAGAGGGTGATGCGCCTATGGCTGATGATTGGATTAGCATAAGCAAAGCGGTCGAACATAGCGGCTATACCGCCGATTATTTGCGAACGCTGATTCGACAAAAACAAATCAAGGGACGCAAGGTTATCACAGTTTGGCTAGTTAGTTGCAAAAGTCTAGATGGATTCGTGAAGCATCAAGACGAGCGGGAAGACAAGAGAGGACGACCAAAAGGTACAGTAAGTACTTGACTTGATGTTGCTTTCGTTGTATAATTTTCAGTAGAATACAGGAAATAAATCGCTAAATCGTGCCGCGCAAGTGTTAGCGCACTTACACGGCACTAACCCAACCCACTGAGATGACCAGTGAGCGGGCTAAACGCATTATATCACAATGCGGGCAGTCTGCCACTTTCGGCGGGCTGCCCGTTTTGTGTTGTACGGCGCGGTGGGAGACTTCCGAGGTGATGCCTATCAAGTGAATCAGTAGCCCGGGCGTAGGATGTTGAAAAGAGGCACTAAACGGACGGTTCTGTCGAACAGTCACGGTCTCGGTTTTATTCCGGCTGAGTGTACAAGCTGAACACCCGATTGGGTTTTAGTGGCAGTTTTCCGTTGCGATCGCGAGGCCATGGTAGGTTTGGCGCTCACACCTGTTGACTGCTAAGAACAAAAATGGAACCACTGGCTAGGATTCTCCAAGCGTCTCTTCAACACCCTAGCCCGCGGGCGTAAACAAACCGATCGAAACATTCTTGATTCACAGAAGGAGTCAACTCACAATGAAAAATCGAAACGAAAAAGCATTAAAGATTGTCGCGATTGCCCTTGCCGCGATGACTTATGCAGGCGCGGTGATGTATGGCGACATTCAGTTTCTGCAAGTCATGGACAAAGCGTTTCCGAATGACGGCGTAGTCCGCGCATTGGCAATTGCCGGCGCGGTCATGACTGCGGTGAGTGCACTGACCTTACCGCTCGCCTTACATTGGTGGTTCTCACCCGGTCTGCAATTCCTCTGGGGCATCACGTTCTGGGTCTTGGACATTCTCGCGCTGGGACTCAACGCGATTCTCGCCTACCAAATTGCAGTCAGAAAAGTTGATTCGATGCTCGTGACATGGCAGATGATTAGCCCTGCAACTCCCCTACTGGCTGTCGTCGGTTGGGGCTTGGCTTTTTTGCTTGACCCAAGCCACAAAGAGCGGCACGCCATCGCCGAAATGCAAGCCGACCAAATTGATACGTACGCCGAACAGATGCGCCAAGCCGCAAAGAGCGAAGAAGTCTATGCCGAAATTCTCGTGGCAGCGAAACTCCAAGCGCGCGAATTTGCCCACAGTCTGCACGGTCAGCGCGTAGCCAATGTCGGCACATCGAACGCCAATAACGGCACACCTGAATCAACGTCGTCCAAACGCGGGACTACAGCGAAAATAAACGCAACACCTGAACTTGTCCCGGTCAAGTCAAACCGCAATGGACACGGTGACACTGCCCCTTTAGCGTAGCGTGTGCCGATACGATGAGGCTGGGAGTGTCTAACGCCCAAACACTTCCAGCAATATCGGCACAATGGCGGCGCGAAGTTCAAAAGCGCGGCAAGTACTGGCAATGGCGCAAAGGGCGCGGTGCGAATCGCCAAGCGCGATATGGCGGGAAATTTGAAACACTTCCAGAAGAAAGGAAAAGGCAGTATGAGCAAAACAAAGCGTCTCTACAGATGCGGAAAACGCGAACCAGGCACGAAATGCCCAAGTCCCAGAGCGATCACGGCACAAGAAGCGTTGACAATGTTGGAATCAGCGGTGAGTTATTGCCAATCGGCGGGCTTGAAAGTGCAAGCCGCGAATGGCGATAACGGCACACTTGGACTGTTCATCCCCAGCGCGCATTACATCTTGACCGAGGGCGGCACACACGCGGTGTTTCGACTGGGCGCAATATCGGCACAAGGCGCGGCGAGTATCGGCACCGTGGCACTATCGGCACAGGGCTAACCCGTTGGCAGATTGCCCCTGATGCGCGGAATATCAGCACATCGGGGGCAATGGCGGGGTGGTATCGGCACACGGTGCATAGATTGCCCCCACACGCGGGGCGGTAAAAGTAACGGCACACAAAGGGGGGCACGATGCAAGTATCGGAGAACGGCAACGGACACAAGCGCGCGGTTTTGTATGCGCGGGTTTCAACGGATGATCAGGCGGATAAAGGCTACAGTCTGCCCAGTCAGTTAGACGCGATGCGAAAGTATGCCGAGCGACTTGGTTTTTCCGTTGTGAGTGAACTGACAGAGGACATTAGCGGCGCAATACCTATTTCGGAAAGACCCGAAGGCAAGAAGTTAGCGGCGATGCTGAAAGCGCGCCAAGCCGATGTTATTATCGCCTACTGTGTTGACCGCTTGTACCGGGATAACGTCGAATTGCTTATTGCCGTGCGGATGTGGCTACGGGCGGGCGTGGAAGTGCATACGTGCGACATTGGCAGAATCGAGGATGAGAATAACATCATCTTGCTGATCAAGGGCTGGCAAGGGAGCGACGAACGCGCCAAGATTCGCGAGCGATGCATGCGCGGCAAGCGCGCGAAGGCGCAAGCGGGGAAACTGATCGCGTGCCGACCGCCCTACGGCTATGCCTACGTACGCGATGACAAGAGCCAAGTCATAACTCTTTTCATTGATGAACCGACCGCGCGGATTGTTAGATTGATTTATCGCTGGTATGTGTACGGTGACGAGAACGGTAGGACCTTGCCGGTGTATGCAATCGCGAAGCGACTTTCGGAATTGGGTGTACCGACCCCCGGGGAACTCCAAACAAGCCGAAGGGTATATCAACGCACACGTCCTTCGGGCGTGTGGAATGAGTACACCGTTTTCGCGATTCTGACCGAAGAAGCATACGCGGGAACTTGGCACTACAACGAAACGATTAGAGCGACAAGACAAGTGCGACCGCAAGACGAACATATCAGAATCGCTGTCCCGGCAATCGTTGACCGCGAGACTTGGGAGCACGCTCAAGCGCAGCGGAAACGCAACAAGGCACTAGCACGGCGCAACGCCAAGCGCGATTACCTTCTACGTGGGCGGATAAAGTGTTCGTGCGAGCGCTCGATGTGTGGGCGCACAAACCGGGGACGATCACACTACGTTTGCACAAGTTACCACGTTGGCAAGAGCGAACGCAAGCCACATAGATCCAATGCGCGAATGGAAGCGATTGACGCCGATGTGTGGGGCGAAATTGAAGAACTCTTTAGTGACCTTGACCGGCTTTGGGTTGACTTGATACGGGCGCAACAAGAGGAACTCGACGCGCAAGAACCAAAACGGGCAGAGCTTGAAGCCGTCGAAGCGAACATAGCGGAGACAGAGCGAAAAGCGGCGGTTTTGGGACGCACGTTGGCAACACTGGCAGAGACAGATCCCGAAGGGGTAGTGGCGAAAAGTATGCAACCCGAAGTTGACCGAACGAACGCATTGCATCGCGGCCAAGTCAAACGACGCGACGAAATAACAGCCCAACTTGGTAAGCGGCACTTGACCGATGATGCAATCGCCGAAATTATGCAGTATGCACGCGACGTGCGAGAGGGCATACAAAACGCGGACTTGCATGCCAAGTGGCGAATGCTAGAGCGGCTTGACGTGCAAGTGACGATCAAAGAAGGGCGGTATTATCTCAAGTGCGTCTTGGGCGAGACCGAGGGTGAAATCACCAAGATTGACAAGCGGCTAAAAAGTGCAATTGTACTTGGTGCATCAAGATGAACATGAACAATACGATCAAGACACTGCGCGTCGCGAGATCGAGCGGGTACGCCGCGCTGTTGATGATCTGTGTGCGTGCGATGGCGAGGTATTTGATCCACCGTTTGAAATCCATTGCGCTTGATCCGATTACACTGTGATTCCACCTGACAGGTATCCGCATGTCTATTGCACGAAAGGCTTGATCCAGCCCTTCTCGCGCGCCACTTGTTTGACCAAATTGAATCCTTGGGCTCGCGCTCGTTCGCCCAAACGCGTCAGACCTTAATGATTTGTTCGCGGGCAAAGAATGTCACGCGTCTATTTTACACTAGATTTATGAATTTCAAAAACCTACTTGGCAGCTCAGGAGGTTCTGTCAGAGGTTGTTTAATAACTCAGCGCGAAGACGCAAAGATTCAAATGAAACACGCAAAGTTTTCTTGGATCCTTCGCGTCTTTGCGGTGAGAATATGACTTGCTAAACAACCTCCCAGAGGTTTTCGGATAGGCGAGTCCATTTGCGCAAAAGGGTGAACCGATGTAAATTACATTCGTTCGGATTGTCGCACGCCGATTGTGGGACAAATTTGGAAATCTGTCCTACATGTGCAGGGGAGAAAGGCAATGGAAGCATCGAAAACCAGGCGCTTGGCGCGCCTCTTTGCGCCCGACGGCAAATGTCTCGTCGCGGCGATGGATCACGCGGGGTTCATGGACCAGCCGCAGCCTGGACTGGCATGCCCGGCAGATGTCGCACGCGCGATCGCGCGCGCGGGCGCGGACGCGTTTCTGCTGCCGTTCGGCAGCGCGTGCCAGTGCGCGCAAGCCCTCGGGCGCGCGGGACTGTGGCTCAGCGTGGACGCGCAGCCGCCGCTCCTCGAACGCATCGTCGCGCTGGCGCTGCGCCTGGGCGCGGACGGGATCAAGTGCATGGTCTATCCCTGGTGCGAGGACGCGCCGAACAGTCTGGCGGATTTTGCCGCGCTCGCCGCAGACTGCGCCCAGTGGGGGATGCCGGTGATGGCAGAAGTCATCCCGGGTGGATTCCGCGCGGGGACCGCCGCGCGCACGCCGGAGAAGATTGCCGCCGGGGCGCGCGTGGCGATGGAAGCCGGCGCGGACGTCGTCAAGACCTTCTATACTGGCGACCCCGAGTCGTTTCGCACGGTCACGCGCAACTGCCCGATTCCAATTCTCGCGCTGGGGGGCGAGCGCGCGGCGAACGATCGCGAACTACTGCAGAACGTGCGCGACGCGCTCGACGCGGGCGCGGTGGGGGTTGCCATCGGACGGAACATCTGGGGGCATGCCCAGCCCGAGCAGATCACCCGCGCGCTGGCGGCGGTAATTCATGCCAACGCTTCGGTTGACGAGTGAACGAAAAGACGCCTGCCGGATCGCGCTGAGGCAAGCCGGCAGGCGTTGATTCAAAAGGGCGCAACCTGCGTGTCAGACCCGATGGCGTGCCGGGCGCTTTTCACCGTATCTTTCAGCCCGACGATCTCGGCAAGTTGCTGGCGCAGTTTCCTCGCCGACACCACGCCGTTGTTGACGTGCCGCGCCCTCCCTTGAGCGTCAATGATAAACGTCGTCGGTACGCTGAGCACGCCCCAGGAATCTGCCAGGTCCTTTCTTTCGGCGGCGTTGATTTTGATGATACGCAGACGATCCCCAAACTGCGCGCGCAACTCTTCGATCGCTGGACCTTGCACGGTTCTGCAGGGGACGCACTCGGGCGTCGTAAAGTAAAGGATTGCCGGAACCCCGCGGCGCAGATCAAGGTCTGGCGATTCTGCCGGGGCGCGCCCAAGCGCGTGCAACCGCAGCCGCGTCCACGCGCAGTATAGACTCACCCCGCCGAGAATGATCAGGAGCGCCAACCCAAGCCGAATGAGAATGTCCATCAACCGGCTTTCCTCGACGGACGCATTCCCGGAAAAGTTCCAGCCATGGGCTGCGCCGCGAAACCGGGAACGCGCAGCCGGCTCAACCAGTAGTAGACGAAGCAACCCGCGCAAAAGCCGACGAACAGATTCAGCGCCGCCAACGCCACGACCACCCAGGCGAGGATCCAGCCGACCAGCGAACTACCTACCCAGAACCCGGCGACGCCCAGCACTAACACGCCGCCGCCAAGACCTTGGGCAAAGACGTGCGGCTGCGGGTTGTCCTCGATCACGTCGGGGCGCACAAGTCCGCGCGGCTTGAGGAAGCCAGTATATGCCCATTTGAAACCGGGCTGGCGCAGCGCCGTACCGATCAACATGACCACGGCGACCAACCCAACGAGCCACGGGACGTTAAAGACGAATGCAATCAGCAGCAGACTAATGACGAAGGCTTGGTTGACGCGTAATGCCGCGTGATCTACCTTCGTAATGCGGTCATTCATAGGGGATGCTCCTTTTTCTTCAAATGAAAACTCATCGCCCACTGCGCGGCGATGAGTTTTCTGTTAATGCAGAAACAGTAATTGTCCAACCTTCGCAAGGTTGAACGACATTTACTGAAAGTGCAATGCACCCCACAGGTGCGTCGCACGTTGGCTCTTGTGTTGCAAAAACTCATCGCCGAATTCACGTGCGCGCAAGCGCTCTAGGAGTCTGTCTGAGAAACCGTTTTCTGCGCTTGCCTGACACATTCCTCACCGAGGAGGAAGAAAACGGGTTTCTAAACCCAGGTGCGTTCGCGCGCTCGCGCCGCCAATGAACCCGTGGCTCAATCTCGCCACATGGCCAATGACGGCGCGCCGCTACAGACGCACAAAAGTGGGAGCGCTATGCCGTAACTATTCGCGACAAGCCGGTGAACAAGCGAAAGCATTTGCCAACCTTACCAAGGCATATTGTACGACTGTTCGAGCACAAGTCAATCAAGAATACGTTAGAGTTTTTATAGCGCCTTGACTGCAGCGGCGGTAGCACCTCACGCAATCGTGGAGGGCTAATCTGCCACAGAACCCCACAGAATTCCATAGAAAAATTCCGTGGGATTTTGTGGCTAACAAGTCGTGCGCGCACGCGAACACGTCCACGATTCAATGCGGTGCTATCGGTCATTCTTTGCTGGACCCCTTTGCTGGACCCTTGCCAACCGCAAGGGAATGTGATAGCATACCGCTTGCAAGGTTGATCGTTCGCGCGGGTTGCCGCGGCGGACGGCAAACGCGATGGAGAGAGAGATGAACCGAATCTTGCGATCGTCTTTGTTCAGACTCGGCGTGGCAGTCCTCTTGACCGCGCTGGCATTCGTGGCGACCCAAGCCAGCCCGTTGCAGAGCGGCAACCCATTCCTATTGTTCATCGTGGCGATCATCCTGGGCGCGCGCTATGGCGGTTTGGGACCGGGGCTTTTCGCGAGCCTCCTTTCGATCCTGGCGGCTAAATACTTTTTCTTCGCGCCGCTTTATACGTTCTGGGTCGAGAACCCGGACGACATTCTGCGGCTCGGCGTCTTTGCGTTGATCGCGCTCGGGGTGAGTTGGCTCACCGCCAGCCATGAAAAGTCAAAGCAGATTGCCCGGATGCAAGCGCAGCGACAGACGACCACTGCCGCACTCGGGCAACGCGCCCTGACGAACCACGACCTGACCGATTTGCTGAATGACGCCGCCACGCTGCTCTGCCAATCCCTCGGCGTCGAGTACACCGGGATCCTCCAGGTCACGGCAGACGCCAAGTCCCTGACGCTCACCGCCGGCTGCGGCTGGCGCGAGGGCTTGGTCGGGCATGTGGTGATCGGCGCGGACACCGATTCGCTGGTCGGCTTCGTCCTGGTTTCAAAAGAACCCGTCGTGCTGCGCGACCTGCGCCGCGAAAAGGACTTGAACCGTCCCAAGTTCTTGAGCGACCACTACGTCGTCAGCGGAATGAGCGTGATCGTTCCAGGTCACGCGCAGCCATTTGGAGTGCTGGGCGTTTACACCACCAAGCGGCGCAGTTTTACGGACGACGACGTCGGCTTCTTGGAAGCGTTCGCGAACATGTTGTCCAACGCGATCGAGCGCGTGCAGACGGAAACCCAGGTGCGCGAACAAGGCGAATGGCTGCGCCTGACCCTGTCTAGCATCGGCGATGGCGTGCTCGTCGCCGATCCGCAAGGCGTCGTGACTCTGGCAAATTCGGTCGCCCTGGCTCTGACCGGCTATAGCCACGACGCGGCGCTCGCCAAACCATTGACCCAGGTCTTTCAAATTGTCGGGGAAAAGACGGGACAGGCGATTGCCAGCCCCGTAACCCAGGTCATTGAAATGCAGGGCGCGGCTAAATTCGACAGCCACGCGCTACTCGTAACTTGTCGCGGCGACCGGCTTCCGATCGAGTACAGCGCCGCGCCCATGCGCGATCAGCAAGGCGCGCTGACGGGCGTGGTCCTCATTTTCCGCGACATCACGGAGCGCCGGCGGCGCGAGGAAGCCGTCCGTCGCAGCGAAGAGCGCTTTCGCGTCGCGCTCAAGAATTCGCCGGTCGTCGTGTTCAACCAGGATCGCGATTTACGGTACCTGTGGGTCTACAACCCCACACATGGTTTTCCCAGCCAAGCCGTCGTGGGCAAAACCGACGCCGACGTGATGCCGCAGGCGGACGCCGTGCGCTGGGCCGGCATCAAACACGCGGTCCTGGAAAGCGGCGTCGGCACGCGCGAAGAAATCTCGGCGACGGTGGACGGCAAACGCCGTACCTTTGATCTGACAGTCGAGCCGCTGCGCGATGGGGAAGGGAGCATCGCGGGGATCACGTGCGCCTCCATTGACATCACCGAACGCAAACGTGAACAGGCGACGACCGCGCGCCTCGCCGCCATCGTGGAATCATCGGAAGATGCCATCGTCGGCAAGACGCTGGACGGCATCATCTTGTCGTGGAATCCCGGCGCCGAGCGATTGTATGGCTATACGGAAGATGAACTCATCGGTCAGCCGGTCTCGATTCTGTATCCGCCGGATCGCGCGGACGAGTTCCGCCAAGTCACCCAACGCTTGAAACGCGGCGAGCCGGTCGAACAACACGATACGGTGCGCGTCCGCAAGGACGGCAAACGGATTGACGTGTCGGTGAGCGTGTCCCTGGTTCGCGACAGCATGGGCCGCATTATCGGCGCGTCTTCGATCGCCCGCGACATTACGCAGCGCAAGCGGCTGGAAGAGTTGCAGCGGTTCCGCACCGAAGCCAGCGACCTGGTCGGTTCCTCGCTCGATTACGAAACGACGCTGGCGGGCGTGGCGCGGCTCGCGGTCCCGCGCATCGCCGATTGGTGCGCGGTGCATCTCCTTGCCGACGACGGCGCCATTCGACAACTCGCGCTCGCCCACGTTGATCCGGCGCGGGTCGCACGCGCCCAGGAGTTGCTGCGCCGTTATCCGCCCGACCCCAACGCGTCTCACGGCTTGGCGAATGTGATCCGCACCGGTCGGTCTGAATTTGTCGAGCGGGTGACGGACGAACAACTCGCCGCGGCTGCGCGCGATGTCGAGCATCTCAAACTCTTGGTGGACGTGGGCCCCAAATCGTACATGATCGTGCCGTTGACGGTGCGCCAGCGGACGTTTGGCGCGCTCACGTTCGTTTCGGCGGAATCGGGTCGCCGCTTGACGCCCGACGATCTGGCGCTGGCGCAAGACCTGGCAAACCGCGCCGCGCTCTCGGTGGAAAACGCGCGTCTCTTCCAAGAGTTGCAGAAAGCGAACGAGGAACTGGAGCAGCGGGTCGTCCAACGTACGCTCGAATTGCGCGCGGCAAACACCAAACTGGAAGATGAGATCGCCGAACGGAAACGGGCGAACGAGCAACTGCGCCAGTTGTCCGCGCACTTGCAGTCGGCGCGGGAGGAAGAACGCACGCGCGTGGCGCGCGAAATTCACGACGAGTTGGGTCAGGTGCTGACCGCCGTGAAAATGGACTTGTCGCTGCTCGCGCGGAATCTCTCGACGCACGGCAAACAAGCGCCGGTGGACGATGTTCTGCGCGAGATCGGCTCGACCTCGCGGCTCGTGGACGAGAGCATCGTCAAGATGCGGGAGATCATTCGCGAACTCCGCCCGGAAATCCTCGATCACCTGGGTCTCAAGGCGGCGATCGAATGGCAGGCGCAAGAATTTCAAACCCGCACCGGCATCGCATGTCATTTGAGCGCCAGCGACGAGGACCTCGCGCTCGACCTTGACCGTTCGACGGCGGTGTTTCGCATTCTGCAAGAGACCCTGACCAACGTCGCGCGCCACGCCCAAGCCACGCGCGTGGAGATTCGCCTGGAAAATCAGGCCGACCAACTCCTGCTGCAAGTGCGCGACAACGGACGCGGCATCACCGCCGCCGAGATGTCCAATCAAAAATCATTTGGCATTCTGGGCATGCGCGAGCGCGCCCTCGTCTTTGGCGGCGAGGTGGAGTTGCAAGGGGAGCCGGGCAGCGGGACGGTCGTACGCGTCCGGATTCCGCGGGAGCAGCCGGATGATTGACGTTTTGATCGCCGACGATCACGCGTTGATTCGCGAAGGGTTGAAGAAGATTCTGAAGAGCGAGGCGGACATGGCGGTCGTCAACGAAGCGACGAACGCGCAGCAAGTCTTCGAGCGCATCCGCGAAAAAGAGCCGGACATTGTGCTGCTCGACATTTCCATGCCCGGCACCAGCGGCTTGGAAGTGTTGGAAGAACTGAAACGCGCCTATCCCCGCTTGCCCGTGCTGATTCTCAGCATGCATCCCGAAGATCGCTTCGCGGTGCGCGCGTTCAAAATGGGCGCGTCCGGGTACGTCACCAAGGGCGGCGCAGTCGAGGACCTGGTGAACGCGATCCGGAAGATCGTCGGCGGCGGCAAGTACGTCAGCCCGACGCTCGCCGAAAAGTTGGCGGGCGAGTTGGAACTCGATCACGCGAAACTCCCGCACGAGGTGCTGTCCAACCGCGAGTTCGAGGTCATGCGCCTGATCGCGGCGGGCAAAAAGGTGAGCGCGATTGCGGGGGCGCTGTCGCTTTCGCCCAGCACGGTGAACACGTACCGCGCGCGCATCCTGGAGAAAATGAAGATGCAGAGCAACGCCGAACTGACCCGGTACGCAATCGAGAACCGGTTGATCGAATAATTCACCTTACGCAGTGTCATTCCGAGCGAAGCGAGGAATCTCATTACTACTTGGAAAAACGAGATCTCTCGGTCGCTTCGCTCCCTGCACAGAAACTTGGTGTCTAGGCAACGTCCGCACGGGGATGAATCCCCCGTGCTACGCAGCGGCGTCCGATCAATCGGACTCGTCCGATGCCGTTCCGAAGCCCGCTCGATTTATCGGCGGGCGTTCTGACGCGCGCAAGTTCCTGCCCTTTGACGTGCCCGCCGACGGGCATGAGGTTCTCGAAATGACATCAACCGCCTAACAGCAATGAACAAGTTCGGGCTTGGATTTTGAAACCTTGTCGAGTGGATGAGACTCGGCAAGGTTTTTCTTTTTGTAGCAAAAACTACTACATCGGCGTAGATGGTTATGCGATATGAATTTCGACGTTCCGACGATTCCCTTTTGTGCGGCGATGGCGTATGCTAGCATCATAGCGGAACGCTACAGCGAGCGTTCCCTACGTAGGGCACGGACGCCGTTCCGCACCGACGACTATGAAAGTATTCTTGGTTGATGATTCGGTTTACATACGCCAACGGCTGAGTCGCATGTTAGCCCCACTCAAAGGCGTTGAAATCATAGGCGAAGCGACCGAGGCGAATACCGCGACGAGCGCTATCCAACAACTCTGTCCGGACGTCGTGATTCTGGATATTCACTTGATCGGGCAAGGCACCGGGATTGACGTGCTGCAAAGCGTCAAGCAGAAAAAACTCAGCCCGCTCGTCATCATCCTGACCAATTACCCGTATCGCCAATATCGGAACAAGTGCCTGGACGCGGGCGCGGATTTCTTTCTCGACAAGTCCACCCAGTTCGAATGTCTGATGCCTATCTTTGAACGACTCCTCAAGCCGAAAGATCGCCCAGGAAATCCCGGCTTGGAGGATCAAGTGAAAGAGTTGACGAAAATGATCTGGGGGCAACCGAATGATACGTTGCTCAAACAAGGGGGAATTCCGTGAGACTCACCCAGAAACCCGGAGCGCTTTGGGTTAGCGTCTGGCTCGTTCTGCCGAGAGCGATGGCGCTCATCCCGATCGGTTCCATCGGCATGCCCGTGCCTTTATTCTCGGTCGCCTCCAACATTTTCTTCGCGCTGGGACGACAGGCGCCGGCAAGGTTGGCTGTGTAAGGAGTCTGGATATGTCAGCAATTCACACGGGTCCCGTCAATCGTCGTGAGGAGACCCAAATCGTCGAGCAGGGTAGTATTGAGCAAACCACGCAGATCGTTCAGGACGTCGCCGCCGAACGCCAACTCATCGCGGCGCGCATCATCAACTTGATTTGGCTGAAAGTAAGTGCTTCTATGACCAAACGGCTACTGTTTCTTTCCGCGTTGTTGGTGGCGGTGAGTTTTCTCGCGACGGCCTGCGCCGCCGCGCGGGCATCCACCAACAAGCCCATCGGGGTGATTACGTCGCCGCCCAGCAATAGTCAATTCCGCGCGGGCGAGCCGGTAACGATCCAGTCTACTTCGACTGATCCCGTTGGCATTGCGCGTGTGGAACTGGCGGTAGATGGCGATGTTGTCCGCACAGACGCATCACCCAAGCCCCAGGTATCGTTTACGGTCCTCCAGACGTGGATAGCAACCCCAGGCGCCCACGTGATTACAGTGCGCGCGATCAACACCGAAAACGTCTTTGGCGAACCGGCGGCGATCGAGGTTTCGGTCTTGCCTGGCGCGATCACACCAATGCCAACGGCGACTTTTACGCCTTTGCCAAGCCGTTCGTGCGTGAACAACTCGACCTTCGTTGCCGACGTCACTGTTTCGGATGGAACAGTGTTTGCCCCGGGGCAGACGTTCGACAAAATCTGGCGCGTGCGCAATACCGGCACGTGCGCCTGGGGTGCGGGGGATGTGTTGGCTTTTGTCGGCGGCGAGGCGATGACGACGACCACCGCCATCGCGCTGCCTATCACTGCGCCGGGCGCTGCGGCTGACCTGCGCGTCGCCATGACTGCGCCGACGAAACCGGGCGGTCACACCGGTTCGTGGCGGCTCAAGGGCGCTGGCGGCGCGTTTTTTGGCGCAACGCTCAATGTGGTCATCAACGTTGCCAGTTCCGCTCCAAACCCTTGTCCGTGGACGCCGGTCATCGAATCGTTCGCGGCGTCTCCGACGACGATCACCGCGGGACAACCGGCGACCCTGAACTGGGGCGTTGTCATAGGCGCCGAGAGAGCGGAGATTGACAACGAAATTGGCGGAGTGGCGACACCGGGCAGTATCACCGTAACCCCTATGACGACGACAACGTACACACTCACTGCAACGTGCGGGTCAAAAGTCCGAACCGCCCAGGTCACAATTAATGTCGTCAGCCCCAGCCCAAGGCCGTAACCGAAAGGAGCAAATCATGCAGTCCACGAATTCTCATCCCGCAGTCCAGCAACGACCGCCGCATCTCTGGGCTTTATCCAAGATCCACCGATTGGAGATCGCGCTGTTTTTGACTGTGCTGGCTTTGCTCGCGGTCGTCGCGCTGCCACCGTCTTCGCGCGCCGCCGACTTGGTCACATTCCTGCTAGGTTCTGGCGGCGCAAGCCAGCCGGTCGCGCTCGTGCCGGCGAACGATCCGGCGAATGCCGATGCCCGCGCCGATCCGCGCGCCGTCTTTGAGCAAAACGCGCGGCAACTGGCAAAGACCGGTTCGCCGGAGGCGTTTCAGAAACTGGTTCAAACCTTGAATCAAAGCGAGCCAACCTCTCACCGTGACATCGCCGTGGCATTGCTGAAGGATGCCTCGCCCGAGGTGGTGCCGGTGTTGCAGGACGCGCTACTATTAGACGCCGATGCAGGCGTGCGCGCCGGCGCGGCGCAGGTTCTGGGAATGCGCCGCGAGCATCAGGCGATCCCGTCGCTGATCGCGGCAACGCATGATCCGAAATGGCGCGTGCGGCGGCAAGCCGTTCTCGCGTTGAACGACCTGTATGCGTGGCAAGCGCTGCCGTGGTTGCAAAAACTCCAGGTGATCGAGGGCAACCTGTACGCCCGCCAAGCCGCCGATTTCGCCGTGGCGGGCATAAAAGCCAAAGTGGCGCGAGAAATCGGAGCGGAAGATCACGCCGTGGTAGAGGTTTCCGTGACGGCTTCCGCGTATCCGCATTTCTATGCCATCACCCGCAGCGATCTGTACGCGCGCAGCGGCGCAACCTGGCAGCGCGTCAGCCAACTGCCGGATACCCCCCTCGCGCTCGCGACCGGCGCGGACGAAAACTTGCTCTACTTGGCGACGGTTCAGGGGGGCTTGTATCGCAGCGCCGATGGCGGAGTGAACTGGCAGCACGTCCAATTTGGATTGTCTACGCCGACACAACTAACCGTCACGGCGATCGCGATCGACCCGCAGAATTCGCGGCAGTTGTACGCCGCGCTGGCGACTCGAGGCGCAGAGCCGGATAAACTAAATCCCACCGGTATTGTTTCGAGCGCCGATGCGGGCAGCACCTGGACGTGGCTGGAGGACTTGGCGATGTACGGGATTACCTCGCGCATCATCCTGGACCCAGAAACGCCGGGCGTGTTGTTCGGGATGGCGGGGAATACTCCCTGGGGCTATGAACTGCCCGACAGCATGTGCCATTACTGTCTGGATTAGGGGTAGCAGCCCAGCCGTCCTGAGCCTGTCGAAGGATGGGCGTCACGGGCAGCGTGGCTACCCTCTACCCCGCAGGATTTTTCTGGTAGAGTAACTAAACTGTTCAGAATCCCCTCTTCTCTGGGAAGACGGGATTCTCCGAAGAGAGACAACCTATGACACTCACATTAACTCAGTTGATCGTCTACATCGTCATCGCCGTCATCAGCACATATCTGGCTGCGATGATGATTCGAACGCGCTATCCGTTTGGATTTGCCGGCGCCTTTATCGCCGCGCTCGTTGGCGAGTGGCTGATGATCAATGTGCTGCACATCTTGCTCGCGCCGGAGATTTCGTACGGCGGAGTGCCGATTCTCACAGCCATCGTCGGCGCTTTGATCCTGGCGCTGCTATGGGCGGTCGTCGCTGGCGGTAGACGCCACCGACGATGGGTCTGAGATCCGTGGAGGGATAGCGAAACATGCATGGGCGAATGTAAAAGGCGAAAGGGAACAAAGCATGCAAGATCGAAACAGTGTGCCGGCCCGAATTCTTGGGGGCTGGTTGGGCAGCGCGATAACCCAGTCGCGCGCTTTTGCTGTGATTGCCGACGTGGTGATGTTCGCGCTGGGGGCTGCCGCATGGGGCTTGCTGACCACCGTTTTGATCGGCGAGGGACTCGCGCCCGTCGGGGCGCTGCAAGCCATCCTGATCGCCTTGCTGGGTGTATTGCTCGTCGTGCTATTCGTTCTGGTCGAGGACTTGATTCGCCTGTTGACCCGTGCTGCGCCGGTCAGCATTGACCCAATGCCGGCACGCTCGAACGAATCGCCAGAATTCACCGTGACCTTTCTTAACACGACGGGTCAGGTCAGGCCGTATCGTTGGTTCGTCAAAATCTAAAGCCGGACCAACCCCAATCGTTTGGCGAAACGCCGAAAACGGATACCAACATTCCACCCAAGACGGCGCAGTTGAAATCCGCGGCGGGTTGGAAGACCATGGCGGTGCTAGAGTGTCTGTCGCTGATCGCGCGCGTGTTTTGGGTTGATCAGAATAGCAAGTGATCGAGTTTTCGAAACCCGGCGGGCGCAGTCCCGCGAAAGGATTTAGCGTTTGTCCGTAAGCCGGTTTAGCAATCTGTCTGTCACACGACAGATTTTATGGAAGGTCGTCCTACTCTGCCTGGCGCTCATACTTCTCGGAGTCCTCATTGCGCTTTCGCAAGCCCGGCTCGCGGCGCTCGTGGTCGCGTTGCGTGACGCACATTCCAAGTCCGGACAGCCGAGCGCCGCCATCCCAGACCTGAGCTCAGCCCAAGCCAAGCAACAGATGGTCCCTTTCATCGCGCAAGACCTCTATCTCCAGGGGCATAGCGGCACGAGTTATTGGGATCCATCTGCCGCGGGATCGCCTGACCTGGTGCGAGCGTGGCTGCTGGCTTTGCAAAACGACGCGGTGGATCCAAAACATGCGGGAGCGCTGGCGGCATTAACCGACGCTCCGCCAACCATTACGCCGGCTCTGCTGGATTCGCTCACCGATCCGGATCCGGGCATCCGGCGTTGGGCGGCGCAAATCCTCGGCATACGACGCGCGCTTGAGGCGCAGGACGCGTTGTTCTTTGCGACCTTTGACCTTGATCCCGACGTGCGCGCGACGGCAGTCTCGGCGCTGGGCGAACTGGATGCGATTATCGCGTTGCCGCGCCTGGAGCGCATCCTAGTCACCGAAACCGAGTCGAACGTTAGCGCGGCGGCGGCGCTGGCGGAAAAGAAACTCTATGCGCGCATCGCCAACGCTCTAGGTGTGCCGGCGGATGATGTGCGCGCGGTCGCGATCGCACCCGCAAACGGTCGCGTGTACGCCGCGACGGTGAACGCGCTCTATGGTCCTCGGGATTTAGGATGGGCATTGATCAGTCACCTGCCGGACCAAGCCACCGCGTTGGCGACGGTCGGCGACGGCCAGATCGTTTATCTCGGCACGGCGTCGCGGGGTCCTTTCCGCAGCCGAGATGGAGGACAGACCTGGGAGCCGATTGGCGACCGCCTTGCGGTGGATGCGCTGTACTCGGTCACGGCATTGGCAGTCTACCCGGATGACGCACAAGAGGTCTACCTGACGCTGGGAGTATCCAACGGAGCGACCCAATCGCCGGTGGTCCCATTTGGCTTTTTTCAAACGAAAATTTGATGCACGCGCGCGCATTTTTGTTGTATAGTGTAGCAGACAAATGTTCTACGGCTTACTCGATGCGCTGCGGACGAATGCTGAGCCACACCATCGCGCGATCGCCGTGCAATGGGCGCGAGCGAAAGTGGCAAAACGATTCCGCCGCGCGGCATCGAGCTGAGCACAGAGAGGAGAAACAACTATGACCACCGTCAATCACAAAATTACCCCCCATTTGTGGTTTGACAAAGAAGCGCGGGAGGCAGCCGAATTCTATGTCGCCGCCTTTGGGAACGACTCGAAGATCACACACAGCACCACATTGCGCAATACCCCGTCCGGGGATACGGAAGTTGTTTCGTTTGAACTTGCCGGTCAGCCGTTTATGGCGATTGGCGCCGGACCACTCTTCAAGTTCAACCCGTCCGTGTCGTTCATCGTCAACTTTGACCCGTCGCGAGAAGAGCGCGCACGAAACAAACTCGACGCCCTGTGGGAGAAATTGTCCGTCGGTGGTACCGCGCTGATGCCTCTGGACAAGTATCCGTTCAGCGAGCGCTATGGCTGGATCGCGGACAAATACGGGCTTTCATGGCAACTGATCTTGTCGAATCCCGCAGGCGAGCAACGTCCTTTTATTGTGCCGTTCCTCATGTTCGTCGGCAAGGTATGCGGAAAGGCGGAGGAAGCGGTCAATTTCTACCGTTCCGTGTTCAAGAACGCAAAACCAGGAAATGTCCGCCGCTACGGCAAGGGGCAGGAACCCGACAAAGAAGGTACGATCCTGTTTTCCGATTTCATGCTGGAGGGCCAATGGTTTGCCGCGATGGACAGCGCGCACGAACACAACTTTGCTTTCAATGAAGCCATCTCCTTCATCGTGCACTGTGAGACGCAACAGGAAATTGATGGCTACTGGGAGAAACTCTCNNTGGCAGATCGTTCCCACCGCGATGGACGAGATGCTGCGCCGCGGCACTCGAGCGCAGATTGATCGAGTGACTCGAGCGTTTTTGCCGATGAAGAGGCTGGAGATCGCGCAGTTAAAGAAAGCGTTCGAGGGAAAATAGTTGAACAGAATCAGAACATTCAACGGGCATTCACCCAGGTCGCGCTCACCCAAGATTACAACGCGACCGAAGACGAGCATGTCCATTCCGAGCCGAATTGGAACAGGATGCTCGCACCGCTCCCAAGGTTCGTGGAACCCTTACCCGAGGATCGCTCCAATCCGAAAGAAACTGTGGAACGTCAACCTTGGCGAGACGGGTTCGACGTTCTAGCAGTAAGAGAGTTCACGGTGGAGTAACTTTATTTCAAACAGAAAGGATGTGTGCAGCATGTTGAATCTGAATTCCGTGATGATCGGAACCAAACAGACCCAGGTGCTAACGACCTTCTATGAAAAGGTCCTGGGCAAGCCAGCGGAGATGGTCGACAAAGAGAATGGTTTCTTTGGTTGGCAGGTGGGCAGCAGCTATTTCTCCATCCTGGATCATTCCGAAATGGGAGGCAAAACCAAAGATCCCGGACGAGTGATGCTGAATTTCGAGACATCCCAGGTCAAAGAAGAGTTTGA
The DNA here is from genome assembly GCA_002400365.1 of Anaerolineales bacterium UBA4826. Lineage (GTDB taxonomy): Bacteria > Chloroflexota > Anaerolineae > UBA4142 > UBA4142 > UBA4142. The sequence goes on from DHFK01000173.1 coordinate 25,408, forward strand.
GCGAATCAAAGCGCTTGGGGCAGTGGTCATCCGCGCACCTTATGAAATGGGCGGTGGATGGATCGCGACGCTGGCTGATCCCGATGGCAACTACTTTCAGCTGGTCAGTCCGATGCCGCAGTAAAGGAGCCCGCGCACCGGGTAGTGCCGAAGAGGACACCGAGGGCGGTTTTGTCCATCTACTCTGCCCTACGCGGTCGAAAAGGAAGATGTGGAACATCAACGTCCTCGCGTCGGCGTTTAAGGGATTTTTCGAAGAATAGAGGAAAGCAGGTTTTGTTCGTCATCGTCTCGGCGTTATCGAATATCCGCTTGGGCGAACACTCGGTTTGCCTGATGGTTGCGATGGACAACGGACGATTGTACGAACCGCACTCGAATTCCACATCTCATTGCACGAAACTTACCTAAACGAGCATAGCGGACAA
>DHFK01000170.1 GCA_002400365.1 Anaerolineales bacterium UBA4826
TCGCGCCGAACAACCCGCTCTACGTTCCGCGCGAACTCGAATTCCAGGTCAACGACGCCGGCGCGGAGACGATCATCTGTCTCTCGCGCTTTTACCCGAACGTTCAGAAAATCCGCGCGAACACCAAACTCAAGAACGTGATCGTCGCGAACGCCAAAGAATATTTTCCGCCGTTCCTCAAAACACTTTTCACTCTCGCCGTCGAAAAGAAGGAAGGGCATCGCGTCACCCTCGATCCCGGTGACCGCTGGTTCCCGGAGGTGCTGGCAAGCGGAGCGGCGAGCAAGCCGAATATCCAGGTGCAGCCGGAAGACACGGCGGTTTTGTTGTACACCGGCGGCACGACCGGCGTGCCCAAAGCCGCGGAGATTACGCACAAGAATCTCGTCGCCAATACGATCCAGGCGCACGAGTGGCTCACCGGCTTGCGCGAAGGTCAGGAAATCATCATGACCGCGCTGCCACTCTATCATTCGTACGCGATGACGACCTGCATGAACCTGGGAATCTACATCGCGGCGGCGCTGATCCTGATTCCCAACCCGCGCGAATTGCTTCACGTGCTCAAGACGATTGACAAGCACAAGCCAACGCTCTTCCCCGGCGTGCCGACGATGTACGTCGCGATCAACAATTACCCCGACGTGGACAAATTCGATCTCAAATCCATCAAGGCGTGCATTAGCGGCGCGTCGGGTTTGCCCATCGAAGTGCAGACCAAGTTTCAGAACCTCACCGGCGCGCGCCTGGTGGAGGGTTACGGACTGAGCGAAGCCACGCCCGTGCTCACCGCGAACCCGATCTTCGGCGAGAACCGCGTCGGCACCATCGGCGTCCCATGGCCCGATACCGAGTGCAAGATCATGGACGTCGAAACCGGCGCAAAGGAAATGGCGCTCGGCGAATCCGGCGAGTTGGTGGCGCGCGGTCCGCAGGTGATGAAGGGATACTGGAACAAGCCGGAGGAAACAGCCAAGACGCTGCGCAACGGCTGGCTCTACACCGGCGACATCGCCGTCATGGACGCGGAAGGTTACCTGCAGATCGTTGACCGCAAGAAAGATATGATCATCGTCGGCGGCTTTAACGTGTACCCGCGCGAGGTCGAGGAGGTGTTGTATCAGCATCCCAAGGTCCTCGAAGCCACCGTCGCGGGCATTCCCGATCCCAAGAGCGGCGAGCGCATCAAAGCGTACATCGTGCTCAAGCCCGGGCAGACCGCAACCGTGGAAGAAATCCAGGCGTTCTGCAAGGAACGACTGACGGGGTACAAGCGCCCCACGTTCGTCGAGTTCCGCGATTCGCTGCCGAAGACGACGGTGGGCAAGATTCTGCGACGGCAGTTGGTCGCCGAGGACAAAGAGAAGGCGATAGACAAGCCCCCCGAGAAAGCCAAACCGCCAGCGTAGTGAATTATTGAAGAATCCCGCGATGCGAGTCGCGGGATTCGTTTTTCCGGGTAAAAGAATCTTAACTTTTGCAGTGAGTGTTTCGTGAGTGGTAAGCGATATAATCGTGGTGAGGATTTACAGCGCTGGATGACGAAGGAGAAAAAATGCTCTCATCAACCATGCGCGACATCTCCGTTTCATCCTTGACCCCGCGCGAAAAGGAAACCGCACTCTTGGTTGCTCTAGGACATTCAAACAGAAGCATCGCGAAAGAGCTCTTCCTGAGTGAAAAGACTGTTCGAAATCACATTACGCACATTCTAAGAAAACTGCAGTTCAAACGCCGTACGCAATTGATCTGCTACGCGTGGCGAATGGGCTGGATTTCCAATAATGAACAGCCGGAGCTACCGCCTCCTCAATGAAGCGAGTATCCGAGTGTGGGAGATATGTCCCATTTTTGCCGCGCGTCCGGAAAAATGGGACATTTGGCGATTGACAAGAGGATGGAAGTGAGATAAAGTCCTATTGGTATACGAATGACCTTGCTGTTTTTCCGAACGAACCACTTGATGTATTAGTGGATTCCGCCTTCATAAAAAGGGAGGGATTATACAATGGAAAAACGCTTGCTTTTTAAATTGTGCTTGATGATTGCGCTATTAAGCGGCACTCTTCTGGGTGTGTTTGTGCCTCGAGTTGCAGCGGTACCCCAATGGTCATTCGGCGGCTACAAATACTACGTAGCGAATGATGGTAGCGCAGCCCGGATCCCTTACATGAATCCAAGTGTCCCGACTGGGTTTTCTACGGAATGGGTAATGTCAGGTCTTCGTTATTCTCCGCCTTATATCCAAGCGGGTTGGATGAAGGAATCCGGCGATGTCACTCGTCACTTTGTGGAGTTTAAGTGCCCAACAGTTTGTCGATATTTCTACGGCTCGGTGCCACCTGGCACGACACATGAGTACAAGGTCGCCATCTTTTGGGATATGTACTGGTGTGGATTTATCGATGGTATTTGCAAAGCAGCTATTACCTTCGACGCCCTGGGTATGCACGATGCTGAGATGACTTATTACAGTGGTGAAACAAGCGACACCGATGCTGATATGGGAGGGACACCATCGAATCACTTGCATATGTATAATCTGAGCTATCAGGATCCTTCAACAATGTGGTGGATTCAAGTGAATACCAATTCTCTTGTGGACATCACAACTCCCGGCACGCCTTATAGAGCGAGCAAGGGTTATTCGTATCCTTATACTTGGGCCGAGAACTGGACCCAGCGGTAATGAGCCAATGAGAAAGTGAGGCTATCATGAAACGGATTCAAAGATTTGCCGCGTTCATCGCGCTGTTTGGCTTATTTCTTCTATTTGCGTATATCGCATTCTTAATCAGTGGTGCCTTGGCTGCCCCTGCGCCAAGTGCTTCAGCCCAACAGCAGACATCGTCTTTAATCGCTACCCCCGAGAACCTAAAGTACTTGGGTGTGGCTTTCACTCCAGTAGATCCTGCAGACAAACGGGCTCAGGGTGCCATCGCGAAGGACAGGGCAATCGCCATCGCTTTGCAAGAAATGCCTAGACTGAAAAACGCAACCGGCAACGACGCTACACTTGGTCTCATAAATAATCCGAATTTACAACAGGCATCTCGCGCCGGCGCAGATGTGGACTCACGTCTGGCAGGTCCAACCCTTGCGTGGGCGATGGTTTTTCATGGTATTGAATCTGTCTCATCTGGCCCACCTGGGGCGGAACATCACTACGCCTATGATCTCGTGGTCGTCGTTGATGCAAGAACGGGCGACTATCTTGTGGCTTTCCCGATCTCCGACCTCGTGAAAACACCATTACCCACTTCGCTGAGCAATTCAACAATAACACCCTCGGGTCCACAACCTAACGTCAAGCCACCACAGACTGTGGGAACTCCGACAGTTGCGCCAACTGCAACCCCGTCACGGTAGCATTATTATCGATCGATTTGTGTTACGTTCATGTCCCCAAATAGTAATCATTATGGCGTGGACGCTTTGCGAAACCACGCTGTTTTTGTTTGTGGATAATTGGTTACAGGAACACACGTAACTGCACAAATATGGCAACACCCCGCCTGGGTAACTTGGCGGGGTGTATCTTAACCAAGGATGGCTACCACAAATGACGAAGCAAATACTGTGGCTGTTTGTCGTATGGTTGTGCGGTTATGCGAATAGCATGCCCAGGTCAGCGCCAACACAAGAACCAATCACAATTAACTCGTTTGGGCTGTGGACGATCCGGCAGTTGGGTTTTTCGGAGATTGTTCTCTCTCCATTGGTCAACAGTGGTCAACTATTATCGCATCCCCCACGCGCAACTCTCCGTCTGCGATCACGCGCGCGAGCAGACCGCGCTGTCCCTCCATCTTTTCGCGCAAGCCGGGTTGAATGTCGTTGACGAACTCGCACGGCGTGCAGGGGTTGGTGATTTCGAACACCGCGCTGCCGGCGCGCACGCGCGTTCCGACCGCGAGATTCTTCAGCACGATGCCGCGCGTCGTAATGTTTTCGCGCACGCGTCCCGCTTCCAAGCCGAACGCGTTCAGCGTTTCCTCGTCCATGAATAGCGCTTGGCGCGCGCTGCCGGGCTTGGCGTGCCGGTCGCCCTCCAGTCCCAAGCCGGCAACTGCACGCAACGATTCTTTGCGCTGCATCGGCGTTTTGCGCGCGGTGCTGATTTGCAGATTGACGATCGTGCCGCGTGTGTTATCCATTCAAAAACCTCCGGTCATCTTGTCTGGTTTTACCCCCACATACACCGCCATCGAACCCAGCGCCCAGCGGCGAAAGTACACGCCCCGGAAACCGACCGCGCGCATCAAATCCGCTATCGCTTCGGGCGCGAGAAAATCGCGTACCGATTGCGGCAGGTAGCGGTACGCCTCGGGCTGACCGCTGAGCCAGCCGCCGATGCGCGGCATCACGTGGTCGAAGTAGATTCCAAAAACGTTCTTCCAAATTGGCGTGCGCGGCGTCGTGATTTCCAGACTCACCGCGCGTCCGCCTGGCTTGAGCACGCGGCACATCTCCGCGAACGCCGCGCGCACGTCGGTGACGTTGCGCAGGACAAAGCCATTCACGATGCAATCGAACTGGTAATTGGGAAATGGCAATTGGAGCATGTCGCCTGCCGTGAACGAAACGCCGCACCGATATTTCTGCTGCCCCAGCCGCATCATCTCCAACGCGAAATCCAATCCGACGACGCGACAGGTCGGCTCGACGTCGCGCAGCGCGGCGGCGAAATCGCCGGTGCCGGTCGCCAGATCGAGCGCGCGTCCGTGGCGCGGCGGCTGTGCCAAACGCGCGGCGGCGCGGCGCATGTTCTGATGCTGCCCAAATGTCATCACCGCGTTCATCAAATCGTAGCGCGGCGCGATGCGGTCGAACATTGAGCGAACGTAGATTGCCTTATCGGTCATAGTAATTGGGGAGTAGAGAATTAGAGATTAGAGATTCCCTCGTCCAATCTCTAATCTCCAATCTCTAATCTCTAATCTCTATTTCACAAAGAGATACGGGCACACCGCGCGCTCGAGATAGTCCACGACGAAGTACAGAATCAATCCGAGCAAACTCATCGCGACGACGCCGGCGTACATGTCGGGATACGCCACGCGCTGGAACGTGTCCACGATGACGTAATAACCCAAGCCCGCGTTCGTCGCGAACGATTCGGTGAAGAATAAGACGGCGACGGCGGTACCGATGCTCAGGCGAATCGCAGTGAGCACGGCGGGCAGCGTCGCGGGCAGATACACAAAGCGCAGCAGGGCGCGCCGTCCCGCGCCGAGCGAGCGCACGGAATACAAAAGTTCAGGCCGGAGCGCCGCGGCTTGGTCGCGGACGACGACGAGGATTTGGAAGAAAAGAATCAAAAAGATGATGGCGATTTTCGACGCGTCGCCGATGCCGAGGAAGAGAATGACAATCGGGAGCAGAACAATTTTGGGAATCGGGTACGTCAGGTAGACGACCGGCGCGAAAAAGCGATTGACGCGCGGGTACTGCCCCAGCACCAGTCCCGCCGGCGTCGCGAGCAGAACTGATAGGGCAATACTGGCGACGACGCGCCACGCGCTGACGACGAAATGCCAGCCGAGCGCGCGCGGCAGTTGCGCGATGAACGCGACCAGCACGGCCGTCGGCGCGGGCAGAATGTCGCGATTCAAAATTAGCGCGGCGACTTGCCACGCGGCGAGAAGCGCAAGCGCGGCAAGGAGCATGTCAAGTTTACGCATGAAAGGGGACCCTCTAGTCGTCAGGATCGCTGGGAAGAACGCGCGCAACCATCTGGGGCGTCACGCATACTGTACCGTCCTGGAGAAAGCGCGTCAGGGTCACAAAACGGCATCCGGTTCGTGGTAGCGCTTGGCACTGTGGGGGCGCTGAACAAGTTCGAGGGGTGAAGATGCGCCTTTGCCCTAGCGGTCACTCCCTCGCGCGAATTCTAGCACGTCTGCAAGAGGATGTCAAAAGAGGTATGCAAAAGACTTGCGTCGCCCGCACGGATTTTCCCGGTCTATCCTTTGACCGCGCCCAGCGTGATGCCGCGAAAGAAATAGCGCTGGAGCAGGAGAAAGATCAGCATGAGGGGCAGCACGGCGACGGTGACTCCCGCCATGAGCCGCGCCCATTCGACTTGCATGGGGATGTCCTGATTAAACCGCACGAGCGCCAGCATCAGCGTCCATTTGTCCTTGCTGTCGAGGAGAATGAGAGGCCAGAGAAACGCGTTCCAGTTGCCTTGAAAAGTGAAAATCGCCAGGGTAGCCAGCGCGGGCTTGCACAGCGGAATGACGATGCGCCACCAAATGTCCAGTTCCGATGCGCCGTCCATCCGCGCGGCATCCAACAGTTCGTCCGGGATCGTGCTGATGAACTGGCGCAGGAGAAAGATGCCGAACACGCCGGCGGAAAAGGGAATGATGACGCCGACGAGTTCGTCGTACCAACCCAGGGAAATGATCAGCAAGAACAGCGGGACGAGCATCACGAAACCGGGAATGGTCATGGTGCCGATGAGCAGCGTAAAGAGCGCTTCCTTGCCCCAGAACTGTTTCTTGGCAAAAGCATAGCCCGCCATCGAGCAAGTGACCAGCATCAGCGCGGTGACTGCCAACGCAACGATCACCGAGTTGGCAAAATTGCGGCCCAGGTCAATGCCGCGCCAGATGTCAATGTAGTTTTGCAGCGTCCACGGATCCGGCAGCCAGCGCATGGGCAGGGAAATCGCTTGGTTGCGTTCCTTGAACGAAGTGAGCAGCATCCAAACGAACGGAAAAATCGAGATGGCGCTGCCGACGATCAGAGCCAGATAGATCGGCGTCTGCATCAGATGGCGGGTGAACCGTCGGAATGGTTGGGTCGGTTTGTGCGCGCTGGCTGTCATCGGAACAAATCCTCCAAAGACTGCTTGGAAGCCAGAAGATTGGCTTCGCCCTGAAATTCGAATTCCAGAAGCCCGGTGTAGCCGATCTGGACGAGTGCCTCGACCAAGCCCAGCCAATCCACGGTACCCCGCCCGACCGGCAAGTGTTGATCGGCGGATCCGTCATTGTCGTGAACGTGGACGAGTTGCAAGCGCTGCCCCAGGCGCAGCACCGTATCGCGCAGAGAAATGTCCGCCATGTTCGCGTGCCCTACGTCAAGGGTGATTCCCAGTTCGGCGATCTCTTGCAGCAATTCGAAATGGCTGCTCATGTTGACGAACCCGGGAGCATAGGCCTTCGACTGCATGTTTTCCAGCGCGATCACCACGCCGTGTGCTTGCGCATCAGCACAAATCTCGATCAGCGCTTTACGCTGCAAGCGTTCTCGCTCAACACAGGTGGCGCGCTCGGCGTCAGGGCAGGGTGTAGGATGAACGGTGATCAATCTTGCGTCCAACTGCGCTGCCAGCGCGATAGCGCGGTGCGTTTCTTGGATCGAAGCGGCGCGCACCGCGGGGTTTGGATCGCCCAACGCGATTTTTCCCGCCGACGTGTGGATGAGATACTCTAAACTGCGCGCGTCGCGCCATTCTCGCAACGCGCGCATCCGCGCGGCGGAAATCTCCGGCAGCGGATACGGACAGTCGAGGGTGAAACTGACAAAGCCGGGCGGTATTTGCTGCGCTTCGACCCAACGTGCCGGGTCTTGGGCAGCGGATTTCATTCCGAATCTCATAGAAAACCCGCGTGAATCTGCGTCACGCCTCACGTCTCAGTACGCCATCTCCTGCCCGAACAATCGCCGCTGCACCAACGTGATCACTACGACCGCGACGAACAACACATACCCGACCGCGGCTGCCATTCCCAACTCGCCGCGCTCCCACGACTGGAATAGGTAAAAGGCGACCGTGCGCGTGCTGTCGGCGGGTCCGCCGCCGGTCATCACGTACACCTGCTCGAACTGCTCCAGCGAGGCGATAAAGAGGAGGATGCTGTTGAGCAACACCGCCGGGCGCAGCAGCGGTAGCGTAATGTGACGGAAAAGCGCCCAGCGATTCGCGCCATCCACGCGCGCCGCCTCGTAGAATTCCGGGGAAATCGCCTGCAAGCCGGCGAGAAAAATGAGCGCGTAATAGCCCATCTGTTTCCAGACGTTCACCAAGACGATGGACGGCATCGCCAAAGCCGGGTTGCCCAGCCAGTCCTGCATCGGCAGCGCGAGCGAGGCGACAAAGGCGTTGACCAAACCGAGTTCGCCGCCTTGCAGGATCCACTTCCACAAGAGCGACACAGCCACCCCGGAAGTCACCACCGGCAGGTAAAAGCACAAGCGGAACCAGTGCCGGCCCCGAATTTCCACGTCGAGCAGCAGCGCGATGGCGAGCGAGACGAGCATCGTCGCGGGCACGTTGAGCAGCGTAAAGTAGAGTGTGTTGCGGACGGTATCGAAAAAGTACGGAAAAGTCAGCAGCCGCGCATAGTTCGCCAAGCCAACCCAGGTGTGACCGCCGAGACTCTTCCAATCGTGGAAACTCATCCAGAAAGCCATCGCCGCCGGATAGAACAGGAACAAGCCCAGGACGATCATCGCGGGCGCGAGAAAGAACCACGCCGATAACTGCGTCCTTAGTCGCTTAGTCATCTAGTCTTATAGTCGCGTAGTCAGTTAGTCCTGTAGTCGTATAGTCGAATAGCCCTGTGGTCTGGTAGTCGCGTGGTCGTGGAGTGTTGACCATGTGACTACCAGACTAGGTGACTAGGCGACTAGACGACTATGTGACTATCCGACTACTTGAGCACTTGGTTCCCCAGTTTTTCGATGTTCGCCAGCGCCTGTTCGGGCGTGATGGCGCCGGTGTAAGCCTTGTTGAATTCGGGTTGGACGATGTTGTTGTGGACATCGCCCCACTTGGGAGTCGGGATGGGGACGTTCCCATACCCCAACGATTCGACGAACGGCTTGTAGAGCGGATTTTCATCGAACCATTTGTGAGTCAACAGCGACTTGCGTACCGGCAGGCGGAAGACGAACTTGGTCGCCGGGATCAGGATTTGCATTTGCGGTTCGGTGTTGGTGAGATAGTCAATCAGTTTCCACGCTGCCTCCGGGTTCTTTTCGGTCGCCGGGATGACGAGCAAGCCGGAGCCAATCGTGGTCGCCTTGACTTTGGGAGTCGGCAGGACCGCCGTGCCAACTTCAATGTCCGGCACATTCTTCAGGGTCGAAGCCACCACCCAGGGTCCGAGCAACCACATCGCGACCCGCTTGCCTTCGAACTGCGCGCTCAGTTCGCCACCCCCGGTCGAGGTAGCTTCCGGCGGCGCCACCTCTTTGAGTTTGAGGTAGAACTTGAGCGCTTCCAGACAGGCAGGGCTGTTGAGCGCGACGGTCTTGGCATCCGGACTCATCAGTGAGCAACCGTTCTGCCACATGAAGGTGTAGATCATCCACGCCTGATCGTGACCTTGCTTGCCGACCAGACCCCAGCCGTACTGCTTGCCATCGGCAGTAGTCAGTTTCTTGGCATAGTCGTACAATTCGTCCCAGGTCTTGGGCGGCTTGTTGGGATCCAGCCCGGCGGCTTTGAACATGCCCTTGTTGTAAACGAGCGCCATGCTGTGCGCGAACCAGGGAACGGCGTACTGCACCTTGCCATCGGCGCTCTGGCCCAACTTGTACACCGGCTCGTAAAAGTCGTTGCGCTTGTCTGCCGCCCACTTGGCGACGTACGGCGAGAGATCGAGCAAAGCATTCTGCGGTCCAAACTCTGCCACCCAGTCTTCTGGCATCATCATCACGTTGGACGCTTTGCCCGCCAAGATGCTGCTGATCACTTTGGCTTTCTCCGGCATCGAGTCCACGATCTCGACGGTGATGTTCGGATTCGCCTTCGCAAAGCCATCAATGATCCCTTTGACCACTACACCGCGCTCGGAAGTGATCCCCCATGGCTCCTGGAAGGTGAGCTTGACCGGCGCGGGCGGCTTGGTCGGCTCTGGAGTGGCGGTCACCACTTTCTCGACGACCTTGGTCTGTTCGACCACTTTGGTCTGTTCGACGACCTTGGTCTGTTCCACCACCTTGGTCTGCGGGATGATCACCGTTTCCTTCACCGGCGGCGGAGGCGTCGGCGCGGCGCAGGCGATGACCAAGCCCAGCACGAGCAGCGTCAGCGCGGTCAGGCCAAATAACTTTTTCATCGTGTCATTCTCCTTTGAATCAAACGGCGGTTGTCCGCCAATCCTCACTATCGTTTCGACCCCATCGTCCGTCTTGCGTTTCATCCCTCCTTTCCGCTCGACCCGCCTTGCCCCCGCTACGTGAGGTTTTGTCCAGGCGTCAGGTCAACAGTCTCAAGTTTGCCTCGATGATAGAAGCGAAAGAATAACCGTTTCCAGTGTGATGGCAGCCGCGCGGTCGCCGACCAGTCCGTAGGCGTGACCTTCAGCCCGCCAAAGCCGAAGACGACCGCCTGCCACAATCCGCCGGCAGAAGCGGCATGCAAGCCGTCGTCGGCGTTGCCGCGCACGTCCAGCAGGTCGGCGCGCGCCGCGCGCACGAAATGCGCGTACGCCGCGTCGCGCAGGCCCAACTCGCACGCGAGGATCGCGTGGATCGCCGGACCGAGCGAGGAGCCGTACGTATGGTCGGTGCGCGGCGCGTAATAGTCCCAGTTCGCCTGCTTGGCGCGCGCCGCGTACGCATCTCCCAGCAGGTAGAGCAGCATCAGCACGTCCGGCTGTTTGAGCACTTGGTGCGCGTTTGCGCCTTCGATGCCCAACACGACCTGCATGGATTGTTGACGCGGCTCGTACTCCGCAAGGTCAACGTCTCGAAGATCGAAGAAACCTTCATGTTGCTCGATGAGCCCCGTGGCGTGACCTTGTCCGATGTAGAGTCGCTCGGCGATCTCAGCCCAATGCGCGAGACGCGCCGGTGTCAGGTCCAGGCGCGCCTCTAGTTCATCGGCTTGGGTCGGGCGCGCGGTCTGCAACCACGCCAGCGTATCACGCGCGGCTTGGAGATTCCAGCGCGCCATGCCATTCGTATACGCGTTGTTGTTCACGCTGTGATGATATTCGTCGGGACCCATCACGCCGTTGAGCGCGTAGCGTTTCAAGCGCACACTCCATTCGACGCGGCTCTCCCAAAAGCGCGCGGTCTCCAGGATGATTTCCGCGCCGTAATCGGCGATGAAATCGTCATCCCCCGTAGCGCGCCAATAATGCCAAATTCCATACGCTACATCCGCTGAGATGTGGATCGCCTGATCGCCCGTCCAGATTCGCACCGGCGACCTGTCCTGCCGATGCGGGACCCAAACCGGCGTGACGTCGTCGCCGGTGTCCGCGCTCTCCCACGCGTACTGCGCGCCGGCATAGCCGCCCGCCGCTGCCTTGCGTCGCGCCGCGGCAAGCGTGCGATAGCGATACAGCAACAAGTTACGCGCCCGGCGCGGCTGGGTGTAGATGAAGAAAGGGAGCATAAAGATTTCAGTGTCCCAAAAGACGTGCCCGAAATAGGCAGAGCCGCTCAGCGCTTTTGCCGGGATGCTGACGCGATCGTCGTGGCGCGGCGCGGCGGCTAACAACTGGAACATGCTAAAGCGCACGGCGCGCTGCGCTTCGTCGTCTCCTTCGATGAGGATGTCAGAAGTTGCCCAATACTTTTCCCATTCGGTCTGATGGGCGGCTAGGAGTTCGGCGTACTGGCGAGCAGTCTGGAGAAACCCGTTTTCTGTACTCTTTCCGCTCAGATCATTCGTGGTTTCCAAGAAAACGGGTTTCTGGGAGGAAAGCAAACGTCCCAGGTGTTGCAGCGCGATCTGGCGCGGCTCGGCGTCTTCGCGCGAAGAATAGAGCGTCACGAGTTTGTCCGCTGTCAGCGTTTGCCCCTGGCACACGCGACCGCGCGCGACCAGAGTGGGACAGCCCGGGCAATCCATCGCCGTGATTTCTGCTTCCGCGCCTCCGTGAACGATTAGGGTCGCCGCTTCCGCCAACTCGATGCGCGAGGCGCGCGTACGGCTATGCAGCCAGATGCGATTGTGTTCGCTTCCTTGCGCCACGGTGTCCCAGTGCATCAAGCCGCGGTTGTCAACATGCCCATCCAGGGCGGCGCGCAATTCAACCTCGCCGTCCAAGTCCAGTGGCGTGACCTGACAGCGTAGAACCAGAAGATGCGGATCAGCCAGACTGGCAAAGCGCTCGAAACGCAAGTCAACGGTACGTCCGCCCGGACTGCGCCAACGTACCTCGCGACTCAACACGCCGGTTCGCAGGTTCAACGTCCGCCGATAGTCGAGCAGGCGCCCGCGCGCCAAGCCAAACTGCTCGCCGTTGATCGAGATGGTTAGCGAGAGCCAATTCGGCACATTCGCCAATTCGGTAAAGGCGATCGGAATCGCATCATACACGCCGTTGACTAGAGTAACCGGGCGCGTCTCGGGATAGCCCTCCTCGAACGCGCCGCGCGTGCCCAGGTAGCCATTGCCGATGGTGAACACGGTTTCTTGGCGATGCAGTTGCTGCGGGTCAAATGCTGTTTCGGTGATAAGCCAGGTGTTGTCCATGGTGAGACGAGAATTCTAGGAGAGGGAGTACGTGATTCGTGATACATGATGCGTGACGCCCCGCGCGGAACACGCACCACGCATCACGCATCACGTTTCACGATGTCGTTCAGATGTACGCTCTCCAAACTCGCGAAGACGAGATCGGCACTTCCCACCCGCGCCGTGGGACCGAGCCCGACGACACGCATCCCCGCCGCGCGCGCGGCTTGTACGCCCGCCGCCGCGTCATCCACGACGACGCATTGCTCGGGCGGAACGCCGAGTTGTTTTGCCGCGTGCAAAAAGAGATCGGGCGCCGGGCGTGCGCGCGTGACGCTGTCGCCGTCGGTCAGCGCATCTACCAGACTCGCGATGCCCAGGCGTTCGATGACATCGCGCGCGTTGCGGCTGGCTGATGCGATCGCAACCCGGATGCCCGCGCGTCGCAGTTCCGTTAGTAGTCGCGCGGCGCCCGGCAGCAAATCGTTTGGCGTGAGCCGTTGAATCATTTGCCGATAGTATTCGTTCTTGCGCGCCATCAGCGCTTCGGCTTGCTCCTCGCTCACCGCTCTGCCGCGGAGCAGGAACTCTAGCGACTGTCGCCGCGAGACCCCGCGCAAGCGCTCGTTGTCCTCGCGTGTGAAAGCCAAGCCCTCTTCGTCGGCGAGGCGCTTCCACGCTGCAAAGTGCAATTCGGCGGTGTCGGTCAAAACACCGTCGAGATCAAAGATCACTGCGCGGATCGAGCGCGCGCTCATCCCGGCACTCCCGCGCCGCTGGACGCGCGCGCGATCAGACGCGGCGGCAGAAGCACGCGTGGCTCTTCCAGCGGCTCGCCGCGAACGAGTTTGATGAGCATCGCGACGATTTGCTGTCCGATTTCCCAAATCGGTTGGCGCAAAGAAGTGAGCGGTGGACGCAGATACTGCGCCATCGGCACATCGTCGAAACCGACGACTGCAATGTCCTTGCCCACCTCCAAGCCGCGTTCCTGGATCGCGTTCATCGCGCCGATTGCCATCAGATCGCTGAGCGCAATGATCGCGGTCGGTCGCTGAGCGGTGGGCACGTCCAGCCATTGTCGCGCGGCGGTCTCTCCAAACTGCGCCGAATGTTCGCCGCGCGCGATCCACGACGGCTCAACCGATCGGCTCGCCGCTTGCATCGCTTCGAGATAACCGCGCACGCGAAACTTGCCGGTCAGCGAATCTTCGGGCCAGCCGATGAGCGCGATGCGCTGATGCCCCAGACTCAAGAGATGTTCGGTTGCCGCGCGCAGTCCCGCCGCGCCGTCAACGTCCACGTACGGAAAATCCCACTCGGGGTTTGCGCGCCCAAAGGCGACGAAGGGAAAGCCGGTGTCCAGGAGGTACGCGATGCGTTGGTCGCCGAGGTTGGTGCTGGAGAGGACAAAGCCATCCACACGACCGGAGAAGATCAGTTCGCGATAGACTTGGATCTGAGCATGATCGGGGGGGCAGGGAAATGGAAGCAGGTGATAGCCGGATTTTTCAGCGGCTTCGACCATGCTTTGCAAAAGTTTGTCCAGGATGGGATTGAACTGATCCGGGGGAACGGGTCGCCAGGAATAGCCGAGCATGTGGCTGGCGCGCACGCGGAGATTGCGCGCGGTAATGTGCGGACGATAGCCGAGGTCGTGAATGGCTTGCCAGATCCGCTCGCGGGTTTCGTTGGAAACCTGCGCCTGACCGTTGACGACCTTCGAGACAGTCTGGTAACTGACTTGGGCTCGCGTTGCAACATCCTTGATGGTTACGCGACTTGGCATCAGAATCCCCAATAACTGATCTAGGCGAACGTTCGCCCGAACGTTCGCCTAGACTATACCACGAAATCTAGCGTGTGTCAATTTCTATGCTTGAACCAACCAGAGGACCCGATACGGCTCAAGGTGCCACAAACCCATCGCATCGAAGGGTTTGCCCGTGATCAGATCGGTCAGGCGCTTCGGCGCGCCGAATATGTCCGACCAATTCGCGCGATTGATCGCGCGATTCTGCCCGGCGCGCGCGACCCGAACAAACTGTGCAAGCAAATGCCGGAGGCGCCGATGTGCGCTACTTTCAGCGACCGGGTTTTTCGGCTATAATACGGAAAGAAGCACATCAACCTGTGTGTGGAGCAAGCCATGAACTACACGCCTAATTCGCCTTTTCTGCAGAAATTGCGCGGACGCATTACGCTGCAAGAAGTAAATGGATCTGACCCCCGCTTTGGATCCTCGACCAACGCGCCAGGCGTCCCCATTAGCGGCATTCCTTTCAGCGAGCGCGGCTCGCGTTTGTTGGTTTTTCGCAACCAAGCCGGGCTCTACATTCGACTGGCTGAACGTTGGGCCAAGTGGGAGGAAGAAGTTGGAGATTATCGGCACCGGGGACCGGTGATTCAAGACTTGGTCTTCACCGACGCCGAGGGCGCGCCGCTCGATTTCACCTTGACCGCCTACCCGCACGCGCTCTGGATCGAAACGCGCTGCGGCGAGTTTTGGATCACCTTCTTCGACGCGGAGACGTTGTATTTCAAATTGCCGTGCGCGCGCGGGGGCATTTCATTTCGCGTCTACGCCGCCCAGGGTCGCGCAGATCGGCGGGGCGGCGAATTCAAGGGCGACCCCGAACACCAGCGCACCCATCGCAACGTCGCCTATACCACCAACGCGCGAATCGTCTCGAACGAGATCGCGCCGGACACAGCGGGCTATGCGCGCGTTCGGCTGCAGGTACAAGCCACTGCCGATGCCGGGCTAATCTTGAATATCACACCGCGCCTGGGCTTTAACCGCAGTCTACCGCGCGGCGAGGACGTTCTGCGCGCGGCGGAGCAGCGTTGGCATGCGTGGTTTGCCGCCGCGCCGACGGTGGACGCGCCATACGCGACGCAGTACTATTACGCGTGGTGGATTTTGCGGATGGGGCTTTTGAGTCCGCGTTTTTTCCTGACGCGCGAGGCGATGGCGCCCTCAGTCATTCACTACGTCGGCGTGTGGCAGTGGGATGCGTTCTTTCACGCGCTCGCGTACCGCTACGTGGATCCCCAACTGGCTGAGGATCAACTGCGCGTCATGCTGGATCACCAACGCGAGGATGGCATGATCCCGGATGCCGTGTACGACGAGGGCGTCGTCATGCGCTGGAAACTGTCCGGCACCGGGCGCGAGGTTGACATTACCAAACCGCCGCTCATCGCTTGGGCGGCGCTGAAACTCTACGCGTCGCATGGGCGGCGCGATTTTCTGGATGAGATTTACGAACCGCTCTGCCGCTGGAATGCCTGGTGGTTTGAGAAAAACGACGACGATCGCGATGGCATCGTGCAGTACGGACATCCCTTTTCGGCCGGCACGGACGACAGTCCGTTGTGGGACGATGGGATGCCGGTCGAATCGCCGGACATTAACACCTATCTCGTGATGCAGATGGATGCGCTCGCGCGCATGGCGGAGATTCTTGGGTTGAACGACGACGCGGCGCAGTGGCGCGGGCGCGCCGATACGCTTACCCAGAAGATGATCGCGCACTTTTGGGACGAGCACGCCGGGGTGTTTTGGGCAATGCGCGATCACCAGCGCGTGCGCGCGCTGACGCCGTTCAATCTCTTTCCGCTCCTGACCGGGCGACTCCCCCGCGCGTTAGCGGACCGCGTGGTCGCGCATCTGCGCGCCGCCGACGAATTCTGGACCGCCTATCCGCTTCCCACCGTCGCCAAACGCGATCCGAAATACGATCCCAATCAGATGTGGCGCGGACCGACCTGGGTGAACGTCAATTATCTGTTCATCGAGGGCTTGGCGCGCGGCGGCTATCTCGACCTGGCGCGCGCGCTGCGCGACAAGACGCTCGAGTTGTTGATGCGCCACAGCGACATCTACGAGTACTACAATCCCGAAACGGGCAACCCGCCGCCGCGCGCGGCGTCCGTCTTTGGCTGGTCGAGCGCGGTGTTCGTGGACTTGGCAATCAAGGCGTCGCGCGGGGAGATCATCTAGTACCGTGTTTCATAAATTCTCCGACTATTCCTGTAACAGCCCCGCCAGGGGGAGATGGGGATCGGGGGACACCCCCGACCCCCGCCAGGGGCTTTGCCCCTGAACCGCAAAGTTTCTGCTCTCGTGCATGCCCCCGAGGGCATGGAGTTCTCGAAATGACAGGCTGAGCAGTTACAAGTTGATGTTTCTCGGCAGTCTTCTCACCGACGGAGAGCGGCGCGGCGATCTTCCTCTTGCTCAGCCGCCGCGGGAGTCGCGCCAGCGAAATTCCGTACGCGCCCTTCCTTTGCCTGGGGGCATTGACCGCGCTCCTCTACGACCCCTTCTTGTAACTCAGCCTTGCGAAGGTTCGACAGTCGTCTTCGAATGAAATGCGCTTTCCCAAGCCAAGAACCGTTGCTTTCGCAAGCCCCCTCTCAACCTTCGCAAGGTTGGGCAGTCACCCGTTTTGACATTTCGCCAGGATGCGACTATCATAGCCCCAAATGATCCGAGATGGCAGGAAGGATAGCGAATCGAATCCACGCGAGCCGGAGATGGAACAACTGCCACTGCCGCAACTGGGCCCCCACCTTTCGCGCCGCACCATTGCCTTGTGGCTGCTCGCCATCAGTCTGGCGATCTTCTTCCTACCGCTCAACCTCGTCTCCACGACCCTCCGCGATGACGCCAGCAATTTGGACGCCGAACTCACCTCCCTGCGCGCGTCTCTGACCGTCGTGCCGACGCCTGTTCCTCCCGAGATGCAGCGCGTGCTGACGCCTCTGGCTCAGGTTCAGAACCAGTTGAATCAGATCGGCGCGGTTTACCCCACCCTCGTCGCGCCGCGGCCCGATTGGATCTCCATCATGGCTGCCATCGGCAACCATGACCCGGAGCAGATCGCGCTCACCACGCTGACGCAAAACGATGCGCGAACCACCCTCACGCTCGTGGGCCGCGCGGCGCGCGCTGACGCCGTCGTCGCGTACGCGCGCATGCTCGAAGAAACCAAGTTGTTCAACCGCGTCGTCGCGCAATCTATCCAAGCCGTCCCGACGCTCACTCCGACGCTCACCCTGACGCCGACGGCGACGCTGCCTCCCACGCCGACCGCGCCGCCCACTCCGACGATTCCGCCAACCCTAACGCCGGTCCCTTCCGCCACCCCGACCAACACGCCAATACCCATTCCTAGCGCGACGCCTGACCTGCGGGATCAGTTCGAGCCGGACGATTTCGAAGCCAAGCCGAGCGCGCTCGGACTACCGCAAACCCATAACTTTTATCCCGTGGGCGACGTGGACAATGTGTACTTTCTCGCGAAATACGGGCGCGCTTATCGCGTGTACACGATTGACCTCGCGCCCGCCGTGGATACTTTTCTCAGGGTTTCGGTCGGAGGCGCGCAGTACGAAAACGACGATGTTCGACCGGGCACGCTTAGTTCAGAAGTGCTCTTTACGCACAACGGCACCGATACCTTTGCGCTGGTCCGCATCGAAAACCGCGCGCAGTTTGGCGGCGACAAGTGGTACAAAATCATCGCCGAAGAAACGCTCGTTACGCCGACGCCCGCGCCGACCGCCACGCCCACGCCGACTCCCACGTGGACGCTTGTTCCCTCGCCGACGCCGACGCGCACGATCACGCCGACGCCAGACTTGCGCGATCGGTACGAGCCGGACGATGTCCTAGCGCACGCGATCGCCATCGGCGAGGTGCAGCAGCACAATTTCTACCCGATTGGCGATGTGGACAAGGTCAGTTTTCCGGTCAAAGTCGGGCGCTATTACCAGGCATTGACCTCCGAGTTGGCGCTGGGCGTGGACACATTCATTACCGTGACCCTGGACAGCGGCGGGCCATGGACGAATGACGACTATGCGCCCGGCACCGGCAACTTGGCTTCCGCCGTATGTTTCCGGGCGGACCAGGACAGTACGGCGGTCGCGACCATCGTGAACGTGACGCGCCAGTACGGTCCCGACAAGACTTTCAAGATCAAAGTCTCCGAAGTCCCAACCCAGAATTATCCACCCTGTCCTGCGACTCCTTCCTCGATGACGTCCATGCCATCGTTGGCTTGGCTCGGTCTCAAGCCGGTTGCCTTTCGTTCGACGGATCGAGATCAACCTGCCGCGCTTGCGCCGATGCCCATTCGGTTCGTCATCATGCTTGAACTAAAGGCGGCGCAGCGATGATCGAGCGCATTGGAGCCGGGCTGAGCGCCGCGGGGGCGTTCCTCCGCAACAATCTGATGACCGTGCTGCCGGTGTTTTTCATCGTCGTCATTCTGACGAGTTACGCGCTTTTCTATTTCGCTTCGATTGATCCGGCGCGGCAAGCCCGGGACAAACTGAGCGTCTTGGTGGACGACACCCGCAAAACCGTCGTCAGTCGCCAGCGCGGCACCGAATCCCCGGCGGGTTGGCAAACCCGGTTGATGGAATCCAGAGCCACCTTGACCGCCACGCTCGGCGTTTTTCTCACCGAATCTCAAGCGACCCAGGTTCTGGATGCGTTGTATCTACACGCGCGCGAGAGCGGCGTCAAGATCGTAGAGTTGCAGGTGCCGCCGACGCCCACACCGCAGCCCACGCCAACGCTCATCCCGACTCGCCCGGCGCCGCCTCCGACGACTGCGCCGCTGCCCAGCCCTGGTCAGCCGACGCTCAAGCCGGTGACGCCGCTGCCCAGCCCGTCCCCGCCGCCTCCGCCCACTCAACCCAAGCCAACGGCGACTCCACCGGTCTCCGGCAAACCGCTATACTTTGTCACGACCATCCGGCTGAGAGCGCAGGGCACACAGCGGCAACTTGTGGATTTTGTAGCGCGGCTGCAAGAATCTGCGGCAAAGAATTTTGTGATCAACAACCTGGAGCTTGCCGGCGCGGAAGGCACGCCGACGGCCCTTCTGACCATGGGTATTTCTCTCTTCATTTCTCCCAGTGCGCCGGGCGAGGCGCAAACGACGACCCAACCTCCCACCGGCGCGGAGATTTCGCCGACGCCAACTCCAATCCCGCCGCCGCCCCTGCCAACGCCGACGGCTACTCCGACCGTCACCCCGACGCCGACTCCCCGGTACATCATCCACGTCGTGCAGCCGGGGGACACGTTGTATTCCCTGGCGCGTCGCTATGGTATCTCGGTGGAAGCAATCATGGCCGCAAACAAACTGACCGATTTCAACATTCGAATCGGTCAGCAGTTGCTCATTCCCCCGCCGTAACGCTTGGAATCTCTCCCATGGAAAACAAGACCGCCATTCTGCATCCACAGTGAAAGATTCAGGCCCTATCTGCGCGGCATGCTCGCGCCGGATACGTTGATCGTGGATACCGCGCGCCTGTCCGAACGGCAAGATGTCCTGGCGTGGGTGGGACTGCGCGTGTCCGACGAATTGATTGTCGAGTAACTGCGGACGTTTACTCGAACGCGCGGAGGTCCACGCCGCGTTCCGCGAGCAATGCTTGCACGCGTTCCAGCGCGTCCGCGCGCACGAGCGCCAGCGGACGCGCGCCCGCGTCAAAGCGTGTGAGATACGGCTTGAGTTCCGGGTCCGCCAGCAGTTCGTTGCGCGCGGCTTCGTCGCGAAACTCGACGAGCGTCAACGTCCCCAACTTGGCGTCGCCAAAGTACTTGCCCCACGCTTTCAGTCGCGTCAGCAATTTCGGCGGCGGCTCGCCGCGATGCACGCTCCGCAACCGCGCGATCATGGTCGGCACCGAGAGACCCTGTTGCGCCGCCGCGCCCGCGCGCTCGCGCGTGATCCGCGCGTGGCGCGGATCGAGGATCTCCGCGAAGGGTTCGATCCCTTCGTACGCGTAGACGCTTGGCGCGCGTTGCGCAAAGGTCACGTTCCCCTCTTCGTCGGCGACGGCGCTCGCGGGCGCGTTGAACTGATCGCGCCGGGTGACGACCGGCAGCCAAGCGTTCTCGCGCAGCGCGTCTGCCAGCGCCGGCGCGCTTGCCTCGGGCAGCGCAACCTGTTCCCCCACGCGCCGACCCAGTTTAGGCGCGAGCGCGCTATGCGCGAAGAGCGCGTCGAGCGCGGCGGCGTCTTCGGCTTGCAAAAGCGTCACGCCGCGACGAAAGGTCATGCGCTCGTGAACGGCTTGCCATTCCTCCAGCGAACGCCGCACGTTCTGCGGCAGCGCGGCGTGCGTCGCCGCTTCGAGATACGCAATGATGCGCGCGACGTCCCAGTCTGCGCGCTGCCCGCGATACACCGACTCGCGCGTCAGGCGATACGTCAACGCGTGATCGCCGCCCTCGAACTGCGCGAATTCGTCGAGCGTCATCAAGACGCCTTCGGCGATCGGCTCCATGGCGACGATTTGAAAATTCGGCTGCACGACGACGCGCCCGCCTTCTTCGGCAATCGTCACCGGCGCGCCGACGCCAAGCAGCCACGCGCCCATCGCCGTCAGCCGATACGCGCGCGCCGGGCTGCCCTCTTTGTCGGAACCGATGTCGGTCAAGCCGAGCCAGCGCAGTGGCTCTACGATGATGTGCCGGATGATCGCGCCTTCGACTTGATCCCAACCGGTAGCTTCGTCCTGGATGCCGTTGTAGGTTAGGTTAAAGGGATTGTTGGACGAGTAGTAGGGCGAGGAGTAATCCATGCCATAGCCGTAGTATGGACGCGCCGACGCCTTGCGCGGAAAAAGAAATTCGTAACTCCCCAGGCGAATGTCGTCGAGCAAGTCTGCCAGATTGACCCAGCCGGTCCCGCCGCGCGCCTTGAGGTAACTCACGATCACGCGGCGCGCTTGGATCAGTTCGGGCGGCGCGGGGCGGCGGTGGTCCCACCCGTACGCGCCTTGGGGCATCCGCAATTCGTTCCAAGTCGTCGCGGCAAGCCACGCTTCGTACGCCGCCTTGACGCGCTCCGCTGGCGGAAGCGTCCAATACGCCTTGCCCTCGCCCGCCACAAGCACACTCTCATCCGGACTGCTGACGCCATTGACTTTTGCCGGCTCGATCAAATGCAGCGCGACCGACAGCCGCCGCAAAAAGTAGAGGTAGAGCTCGTTTTTCTCTTCGCGTTTTTTGTTTTCGGGCAATCCCAGCGTTCTGGCGATCTCGAGGAACGTTTTCTTGTACACATAGCCCGCTTGGGTCAAGTCTATTTTGCCGGCGCGCCGGACGAAACCCACATAGCGTGAGAGATCGCGTTGAAAACTGCGCGCCGAGCCGGGCTCGATGCGTGCGGGTTCTGGCGCCGCCGTCATTTGAGGCGCGCTGGGCGCGGGCAGAAACGCGCGGATTTCTTTTGGAATGACGAGAAAGCGCCCCAACTCCCAGTGGATGACTTGGCTCGTGGTTGGCCCGGCGATCTCGCGCGAAAAAACCAAGCCGAGCAACAACAATCTTGCCGCGGCGTCCTCCAGCGTCGGCTTGCCGCTGTAACGCGGATTGCCTGCGGGTTGCGCGTTTGGCGAAATGTAGCCCCAGGCCGATGACTTGGGCCGGGGCGGCAACGCAATCGCCTGATCGCGCTGCAGAATGCCTTTCAACGCGCCGACCGCGATCTCGCCGCCGGCGCGCTGAATCCGCGTCACGATCGCGTGTTCGACTGGGTTCAGACTCGCCAGCGCGCGCGCCACTTGCTCGCGCTGCGAAAATGCCTGCGCGAGCCGGCTCGCCAGCGCGCTCTTGTTCTGATTCTTGACGTCAATTTTGTGCTCGCGCGCGATCTCTTTTAGAACATTCACATCGTACCCGAGCAATAGTTCCGGTAACCCAGCCATCTCCGCCTTCTCTGCCTTTACGTTTTACTCTCCGCGTCCCCTACCACAACCTTGGGCGTGTACCCTTTTTTCACCAACTCGTTCACCAACTCGTCCACCCCTTCGTCGCGTACGACGACGAGGCGCGGCGAGAACTGGTGGACGATGTGCTTGCCCAGCGAGGTGCCGGCGATGAGTTCGCGCAGCGCCAGATCGTCGGCGAGTTCGAGCACGGTGAGGCGTTCGTAGAGATGAACCCGACCATAATTCGCCGCCAGCGTGTCCATCCGCGCGCGCAGCGCCGGCGGAAGCGGCGCGCCGACCGATTCGAATTTTTCCGCGATTTCGGGCAGGGTCACGCCGCGCTCGAACGCGCGCGCGAGCGAGACATTCGAAACGCGAAAGGCCAGCACCTCACGCGTTGGATCGGCAAACGCGCGGACCAGTGGCATCAACTTGGCGGCGGCGGTCGTCGCGCGTAGACGCACGGTCGTATCGTCGAGCCAGTGAATCGCGGCGACGCCGGGTTCTTCCGCGCGGACGGCTGCCGGCGGCGGGCTGGCTTGGTCCGCGGAGAGCAGCCACGCGCCGAGCGCGGTGACCTGGAACGCTACGAGTTCTTGCCGGTCGTACGCCAACTCGACCGCGCCGAGCCAGCGCAGCCCACCTTCGAACAACGTCGCGAGAACTGGACGATACGCTTCGTCCCAATGGCGCGTGTTGCCCGGGTCGTAGCGATGCCGGGTCTTGGCGGCGATGAGAAACCAGGTATTGTTATGCGTGTGGGTGTGGAGGAAATCGGCGCGCAGATCACGCGTGGTTTCGGCGAACGCTTTCCAACTGTACCAGGTCTGCGGCTCGAGCGGCGCAAGCAACCGCGCGACAAACTGCCGCGCCGCGCCCATTTCCTCAACCAAGGTGCGGTGCGTGAATGATTCGTCGAGCGACGCGCGCTGCGCCGTCAGCGACGCGCGCGTGGTCGCCATCCGCAGTTCGCCAAAAGCGACCGCACCATTGCCCCACGCGTGCCACAAGGCGCGCTGCTGTTCCGCCGGCGTCTGCCCGCGCCAGGCTTTGACTTGCTCTGCATCGACGTGGGCGTTGCCGTCGTCCGTCGCTCTGACGATGCCGAGTGTGAGTAACATCCCGGCGATCCAGTTACCGAGGTCGCGCGAGCCGCCCGCAAAAGTTTCCAGCGTGTCCAGCGTTTCGTCGGCCCAGAAAGGCAGAAATGGAATGGTCAGCGCGCCGGAGGGCAC
Organism: Anaerolineales bacterium UBA4826; assembly: GCA_002400365.1. Classification (GTDB taxonomy): domain Bacteria; phylum Chloroflexota; class Anaerolineae; order UBA4142; family UBA4142; genus UBA4142. The sequence goes on from DHFK01000170.1 coordinate 23,416, forward strand.
ATAACTGGACTTGATCTGCTCGACCTCTTGCGGCACATAGTCCCATTCGCCGATGTATGGGAGCGTTGAAATCTTCGGGTCGCGCGCGCGGACATTCAAGCGCAGCGGCGTCTGTTCGGCAAATTCGATGAGCGCATCGAAGAGCGGCAGGATCGGCAGCGTCGGTTCCGCGGGTTGCAACTGTCTGACTTTGTCGGCCGGATACAATTTGACTTTGGAAGGCAGCAGTGGGAGGTCTAGCGCTGTGACGAACGGCGACCAATGGTAGTGCAGCCGGGCGCCTTCGCGGGTACACGGAAACAGAACCCCGGCGGATTGCAAGCCGCGCAGCGCCAGATCGAGTCGGCGCATGTCGCCGCCAGCGCGTTTTTTCCACACGCGTTCGAGCCAGGTGCGGTCTGAATCCCGGTCAACGCCGTAGAGTGTGTTCACTAGACGGAGCAGTTGATCTTCTTCGGGAGAAAATTTGGCCGGCAGCGGCGCGTCTGCCAGCGCCTCGGCGAGTTGCGCGATGAGCTTGTCTCTTGCCGACGCGGACAAGACCCAGCCGCGGCGTTCGGCGATCGCGCGTAGGTCATCCACCGCTAGGTCAGCCACCAACGAGGCGAACTCGGTTTTGCCTTGAGTGACCGCCAGGGCTTGAAGTTGCGGCGCGGCTTGCAGCAAGTCTTTGGGCGTCGCGTTCAGCGGAAGGTTTTCGAACGCCGCGCGCACCTCGGGCGGCGCGCTCTCCAGCGTCCTCAACAGCGCTTCCACTTGGGGAGCGGTGGCGCGGGCTTGCTGGCGCAGGTCGGGGCTGCCAAGGAGGTTGATAAACTCGCCCATCGTGTGCGGGAAGAAACTATCGGGTTCGTTGATGTACGCATACATTGCCGCGGCGATGTGTTCGCACGTGGGGTTGTGGACGCGCGCGTGGTTTACGTCAGAACAAACGGTGGATTCTTCGTTCACGTCGAAGACGACCGGTAGCAGACTCGCGCCGTCGCGGACGGTCGCGTGAAGCGCTCTGCCGTCGAACGAGCGCTGGGTCACCGCGCCGCTGGCGAAGAGGACGCTCCCTTTAGCCGCGTTCGGTTTGCCGCAGAGAGCCACGACATCAATTTCGCTCAGGTCGGCGCCCGCATCCGCCAAGCCGATTTCGTCGTCNNAACGATCGGCGTTTCTTTGTCATGTTGGATTCCCGCTGCCATTGTTCTCCGGCGCGGGGAGCAGCCGCGGCGCGACCGGGATGGCGTGACCCGCGATGACCGCTGGCGTGAAAGCGGCGACTTCGCTGGCGTACAAGATTTCGTACCGATAGCCCTGCTCGGTCAAGAACATCTGGCGATGCGCCGAGTACTCTTGGTCAATCGTGTCGTGGCTGACGAGCGCGTAAAAGTGTGCGAGCAAGCCGCGCTTTTTCGGGCGCAAGATGCGGCCCAGGCGCTGCGCCTCTTCCTGCCGCGAGCCGAAGGTGCCCGACACCTGGATGGCCACGTTCGCGTCCGGCAGGTCAATCGAAAAGTTCGCGACCTTGGAGACGACGAGCCGCGTGATTTCGCCGCGGCGCAGTTGATCGAATAGTTTCTCGCGCTCGCGTACGGTCGTCTCGCCGGTGATGAGCGGCGCGGCGAGCATCTCGGCGAGTTTGTGCAGTTGGGTGAGGTACACGCCGATCACGAGCACGGTATCGTCCGCGTGTTTCCGCAGCAGGTCGCGCACCAGGTTCAATTTCGCCGGATTCTCCGCGGCGGCGCGATATTTCTCCGCGTCGGGCGCGAGCGCGTATTCCATCCGCAAATCGTCGGGGAGCGGGACGCGAATCTCGTGGCACTCGGCGGTCGCGATCCAGCCCTGCTTTTCGAGTTCCTTCCACGGCACGTCGTATTTTTTGGGACCGACGAGCGAAAAGACGTCGCCCTCGTGACCATCCTCGCGCACGAGCGTGGCAGTCATGCCGAGGCGGCGGCGCGCCTGGATTTCCGCGGTGATGCGAAAGACCGGCGCGGGCAGCAGGTGCACTTCGTCGTAAATGATCAAGCCCCAGTCGAGTTGATCGAAAATCGCAAAGTGCGGAAATTCGTCGCGCAAATTGCGAACCGTTCCGCTCGCGTGCAGTTTGCGCGGGTGATACGTCAGCACCTGGTACGTCGCGATCGTGACCGGACGGATTTCTTTGCGCTGCCCGGTGTACTCGCCGATCTGTTCCGCGGTCAGCGTCGTCTTGTCGAGCAGTTCGGCGATCCACTGCCGCGCGGCGATGGTATTCGTCGTGAGGATGAGGGTGGCGGCTTGCAACTTGTCCATTGCCGCCAGCCCGACGATCGTTTTGCCCGCGCCGCACGGGAGGACGATGACGCCGCTGCCGCCGGTGGGGCCGCCGCCGGCGTGGAAGATTTCGGCGGCTTCGGTCTGGTAATGGCGCAGCGTGAACGCCTCGCCGTTCGCCTGACACGCGTCGCGCAGTTGAAACGCCAGCGCCGCGCCTTCGGCGTAACCCGCCAGGTCTTCGGCGGGATAGCCGACTTGCAAGAGAACTTGTTTGATGCGCCCACGGTCCGCCGCATGAATTTCAAAGCGCGTGGGGCTGGTCCGCGCGCGCAAGAGGGGCGCGACGAGTTTGTGGCGCGCGAGTTCGGCCATCAGCGGCGCGTCGTCGGAGACGAGCAAGAGTTTGCCGTTTTCCAAAATCAGTTTGACGCGCCCATAGCGCGCGATCGCGTCGGCGATGTCCACGCGCACGTTGTCGGGGAGCGGGTACTTGGCATAGCGCGTGAGGTCGTCGAGGATTTTCGCCGCGCTCAAGCCAGCCGCCGCCGCGTTCCAGAGCGAAAGCGGCGTGAGACGATAGGTGTGGATGTGTTCGGGGGATTTTTCGAGTTCGGCAAAACGCGCCAGCGCGTCGCGCGCGTCTTGATAGAGGTCGCTGTCAACTTCGAGGAGAATGCTCTTGTCACTTTGAACGATGAGCGGATTTTTCGGATTGAATTGCATGGACTTGCCCTGCGTAATTTTAGAAACCCGTTTTCGCGCCAGCGGCGGGAAAACGGGATTTCGCAAGGGTTCTTTTACCACCATTGCCGTCGTGTGTCAAACGGCGCGCGCCCAAGCCAAAACAGGCATAGCGCAAAACTCGCTTTGGGTGGCAGCCCCGCCGTCCTGAGCCTGTCGAAGGATGGGCGTCCGTGCAACGGCAGCGCGGCTGCCTTCCACTCAAACGGAAAGTGACTTTTGCGGTATTGCCAAAACAGTTGACGCTGGACGCGAAAACGGTTATTATGGGTAGCGAGCGCATAGGGCGAATCGAAAGGAGGGGCGATGGACGAACATGTGAAATATCCATTCCCAGTCCCTCCAACAAACGTCCGGGACCCGACCGGCGGACGTACGAGACCAAGCAGCGCGAGGTGTTGGAGAGCGACGCGAATCTGATCGAACTCGATCTGCTGCGCGGCGGGACGCGCGTACTGCCCTATCCCGACTTGGCGGCCGCGGTGGACGACCTGGCTTGCGATTATCTCATTCTGTTGAACCGGAGCGCGCAGCGGCAAGATCTGTGGATGGATTACACGCTGTATCCGCTGGATGCGCGCGAGCCGCTGCCCTGCATCCCCACGCCGCTGGCGGGGCAGGATCCGGATGTGCCGCTGGATTTGCAGATTGCCGCGCAGAGAGCGTATCGCGAGGGTCCGTACGCGCGCGCGATAGATTACACGCTGCCGCCGGAGCCGGCGCTGTCAGAGGAAGACGCCGCGTGGGCGGACGCGTGTTTGCGGGCAGCCGGCTTGCGCGGGTGAAAGTGGAAATCAAAACGTATGTCCAACTACCCCGACTATGTTCAGCAAATGCTCGCCCAGGCGCGCGACATCGGCCAATGGTATTGCGGTCAACCGGACGCCGCGGCGCTGTGCTTCGACGTGCTCGCGCTCTTCCCCGAACATCGCGAGGCGAGCGAATTGGTGTACGAACTGTTCTGCGACGAATGGCTGATCTACGACAATCGCACCGCGGTTCAGCAACACATTGACGAGTGGGACGATCGCCCGCATCAACAGCGCCGCCGGCTCGCGCTCTCGTTTCGCTTTATGAGCCGCTGGGAGGGCTGGGATCGCGAGTACGCCAAAGGGTACGCGCGCGAACGCAAGGGTCCGCCCGACGTCGCCAAATTGCTGCGCGAGGGCAAGAGTTTGCTGCTCGAAGCGTACTGCCTGGGGGACGAAGAGTGCACCGATTACGCGTGGCCCCGCTTTATGCAAGCGATCGAGCAGACCAACGATCCGTACCACGCCTCGCTCTGGGTCGGCAAAACGTACGCCGACCTCGGCTTCTTCGCCGATGCGACCGAAGTGCTGCTCGAACTGTGCTCGCGGTTCAAGCAAGGCGATGCGCGCCGCCTGCTCGCCGAAGTCCGGTGGTGGCGCGATCACGCGCACCACATTCCCTGGATTCCGCCGGCAGGCGACGGCTCGCGCTACAAGCGGATGATGCGCTGCATTGACCCAGACGCGCCGACCCAGGAAGAAATCGTCGGCGACCTGCGGGCGCGCATGCAATCGCTCGGCAAAGCGCCAACCTGGAAGCCGGTCATCAAGCCGGACCTCGCCGCGCTCTTCGCCGAAGCGCTCCCTCCCCAGAACGATGCGCCGACCAGGTCGCTGGTTGACTGGAGTTTCCTCGATCAGGACGACGGCAAGCCGGGCGAACTGCCCGAGTGGGCGAAGAAGCAAATGCGCCTCTTCCCCGAGCAGGCGGAGGACATCGCGCAGATGCATCGCTGGAGCCGTCCGATCAAGCCGCCTGCTACTCCGCCGAAACGCGACCCCAACGAGCCGCCATTCAACCCCGCCGACTTTAACCCGGATGAATCGGATATGGACGACCTAAACGATCTCCGTTCCGACGAGGAGGATGGCGTTGAGTTCTGAACACATCGGCTTTATCGGCTTGGGCATCATGGGCAAGCCGATGGCACAGCACTTGCTCAACGCGGGCTATCCGCTGACAGTGCTGAATCGCAGCCCCGCCGCGCAAAACGAACTCGTCGCCGCCGGCGCGCAAGCCGGCGCATCGCCCAAAACGGTCGCGCAGCAAACCAATGTCGTCATCACGATGCTGCCCGATTCGCCGGATGTCGAGCGCGTGATGTTTGGCGCGGACGGCGTTTTGGAGGGCTTGCGTCCCGGCAGTCTCGTGATTGATATGAGTACGATCCTGCCGTCCGTGGCGCGCCGCCTTGCCGATGCCGCGCGCGCTCAGGGAGCGGACGCGCTCGACGCGCCGGTTTCCGGCGGGCAAGTCGGCGCGCAAAACGCGGCGCTGTCCATCATGGTCGGCGGCGCTGCCGCGGCGTTCGCGCGCGCCAAGCCGATCTTTGAAAAACTGGGCAAGAACATCGTGCACGTGGGTGAAGCCGGGGCGGGGCAGATTACCAAAGCCGCGAACCAAATCGTCGTGGCGGTCACGATTGCCGCGGTGAGCGAGGCGTTGCTGCTCGCCGCGAAAGCGGGCGTGGATGCGGCAAAAGTGCGCGCGGCGTTGCTCGGCGGTTTCGCGCAAAGCCGGGTTCTCGACGCGCACGGCAATCGCATGTTGCGCCGCGACTTTCAGCCCGGTTTCAAGGCGAAACTGCATCGCAAGGATTTGGCGATCGCGTTGGACACCGCGCGCGACCTGGGACTCGCGCTGCCCGCGACGGCAAGCGCGGCGGAATTGCTGAACGCGCTGAGCGCGCGCGGCGGCGGCGAACTCGATCACTCGGCGCTCGTAACGGTTTTGGAAGAACTGGGGAATTATCAGATTGGGGGCGGCGCAAGATAGAGCAGGCGATTTCTTACCGGGATTTCAATTCCGCTTCGATCGGTCGCCAGAATTCGGCATAATCGAGCGTGGGGGTGTCTATCTTTCTGCCGTTCAGGAGAAACGATGGCGTCCCCGGTAACTTTAATTGCAGCGCTTCGATCAATTGCTCCATGACCAGTGTGGCGTAGCGGTCCGAATCGAGGCACTGGTTGAACGCCGCCAGATCGAGGTTCACATCGGCGGCGTACTTTTTCAGGAACGCGCGCGTGAACGCGCCGACGTTTTCGCCGGTCCATTCGGCGAACAGTTTGTCGTGATATTCCCAGAACTTGCCCTGTTCGTTCGCGCACTCGGCGGCGTACGCCGCCCAATGCGATTCGCCGATGCGACCCTGGTCAATCACCGGAAAGTACTTGTAGGTGTAAGTGATCTTGCCGGTCTTGACGTACTCGTCGTCAAGGCGGCGCTCCACGTCGAGCGCGAACTGTCTGCTGTACGGGCATTGAAAATCGGCGTACACGACGAGCGTGACCTTGGCGTCGGGATTGCCTTTGGTCCTGCCGGGGGGCGCAAGTTTCTGCGCAGGATCCGGCGTGATCGTGGAAACAGGAATCCGCGGGCGCGTCGGCGTCGGGGCTGGCGCGGATTGACCGCAGGCGGAGGGCAAAAGGGCGAGCCAGCCGAAGAGCAAAAGCGCAAGTCGAGGATCGGCGCGTAGCGAGAGTTTCATGGCAAGTTTGGAAACCAGGCTTCTCCGACAAGCCTGGTTTCTGGTTTCCAGCAAAAACCTTGCGCAGACGCGTGTCCGCGCAAGGTTTGAATCTACTTTAACAAGATGTCGAGCGCTTGCGGTATGTCGGAAAAGTCGCTCGTGCGAATCGGAATCTGCCGACCGTTGATGAGGAATGTCGGCGTGCCCAAAAGTCCCAAACGTTGGGCTTCGGCGGTCTCGGCTTGGACGATGGACGCGGTCTTGTCCGAGTCGAGACACTGATTGAATGTCGCCGTGTCCAGTTTCAGATCCGCCGCGTACTTTTTGAGGTTCGGCTTGGTGTACGTGCCGACGTTTTCGCCGCGCCATTCGGCAAACAGTTTGTCGTGGTATTCCCAGAATTTGCCTTGCTGATTCGCGCACTCGGCCGCCTGGGCTGCCCAGTTCGATTCGCCGGTGCGCCCCGTCGCCAGATCAATGACGGTAAAGTACTTGTACGTGAACTTGATCTTGCCGGTCTTGACATAGTTCTGATCAATTCGGCGTCCCGCGCCGAGCGCAAAATCCGTGCAGACCGGTCACTGAAAATCGGACCACTCGACCAGTTCGAATCTGGCATTGGGATTGCCGGTGGTGCGGCTGCCAGCGGTCGTGCTGCCGCCGGTCGCGGAAGGCGGAGGCGCGGAGGGTGTTTGCAGCATGAACAGCGCGACGACAGCCACGACGACCAGTCCGCCGATGCCTGTCGCGATGGCCCAAGTCGGCAAGCCGCTGGCGGGCTTTTCCTTCTTCTTTGGATCTACTCTGCGGGGTGACATGCCATTCCTTTCGTGTGGAGGTTCGATTCCATTATCCAGAAAAAGGAGAAAATTGTCAAACGGTTGGAAGTGACTTACGCGGGCTGGGGTTGTGTGGTATAATTGCGGTAGAGAGTAGTGCGTGATGCGTAACAAGATAGCGACCGCAACCAAAACCCAATCATCGCGGAAACCGCGCGCGGCGCGCGAACACCGGGCGACGTACCGTGCGCCGCGTCGTTTCTATTGGCTGCCCGTCACCGACGCGAAGATTCGGCAAGCNNGTCGTAATGAAGAGTCGCAAAAGAATCCACAAGCGCATGATGGACTTGTCGGAGATTCTTCATCCGCATCCATTTCCAATGGACATCATCACGCGTACGCCCGCGGAGTTGAAAAAGAGATTGGAAATGGGAGATTGTTTTTTTAAAGAAATCGTAAGCAAAGGCAAGGTACTCTATGAACGCAGAACTGATTGACGAGTGGGTCGCCAAGGCGGAAAACAATTACATCAGCGCGCTTGATTTGGCGCAACGGCAGAAATATCAAGTGCCAGATGTGATTTGCAATCAATGCCAGCAATGCGCTGAAAAATATTTAAAGGCAATATTGGTTCAGCGGAATATTTATTTTTCCAAAGTCCATGACATGGACCGATTGGAAAGTTTGGTTGCCCAAGTCGAGCCGAATATTGGAAGACTGCACAACGAATTGAAACTGCTTGACCCCTATGGTGTCGATGTCAAATATCCAGGCTTGCCCGTAAGTGAGGAACAAGCGAAGGAAGCGATCAAAGCGATGAAAGAGATACGTCAGTTTGCG
>DHFK01000005.1 GCA_002400365.1 Anaerolineales bacterium UBA4826
CAGCAGCGCACCGAGCAGCGCATCGGGGAACTGGCAGCGGCGCACCGAGCAACGCATGGACGAACTCGCGGCGGCGATGGCGCGACTGTCCGATGCGCAGCGCGAGACGCGAACAGAACTCGGCGGCTTGTCCCGCAGCGTCAGTTACGCTCTGGAGAACGATGCCTATCGCGCGCTGCCCGGCTACTTGCGCGCGCAGCACGGCATCGAAATCAGCGAGCGCTTTGTGCGTCGTGAAGTCGGAGGCGAAGAGATCAACATCTTTGGTCGCGGCGTGCGCGACGGCCAGCCGGTGCTGATCGTCGGCGAGGTCAAATTGCGGCTCGACGAACGGCGCGGCGCGCGCCAGCACGAAGCGGATGCGTTCGCCGAACTGAACCACAAGATTGCGGCAGTGCGTCGGGAGCATCCCGATGAAACCATCGTGCCTTTGCGCGTGACACATTATGCGCGTCCGGCTTGCGCGCGCGCCGCGCGTGAACAAGGCGTGATCCTCGTGCAGAGTTTCGAATGGCTCGCTTGACATCAACTGTTCTTCTGGAGCGTTGATGTCTCGCCGCGTTTCAACCGTCTTGTGGATGCTCGCCGCGCTCGTCGCCTGTAGCGCGCCCCAGCCATCGAACGATCCCGCGCCTCCTTCCACTGCGCTCGCAACTCCCGCCTCGACGCGCCTCTTCGTCACCGCGACAGACGTTCCCGCGACCCCCACCCCTTTTTCAACGACGATCATCGAACGCTACACCGTTCGCAATGGCGATACGCTCAGCGGCATTTCCGCGCGCCTCGATGTTGCCATGGAGGACTTGATGCGACTGAACAACATCGCCAATCCCAACTCGCTCAAGATCGGACAGGTGCTCAAGTTCACTACGCCGGTCACGCTCGCCGCGCCCGCCGATAAATTGCTGCCCGACAGCCAAGTCGTGTACAGCCCCGCGTACGCGTCGTTCGACGTCGCCGCGTTCGCGAACCAGTTCAACGGCCACCTCGCCGCGTACCGCGAAAAGGTCGAAGGCGAGTGGCTGACCGGTCCGCAGATCATTCAACTTGTATCTGAGCGCTTCAGCGTCGGTCCGCGCGTTTTGCTCGCGGTCTTGGAATTCCAAAGCGGCTGGATCACAAACCCCGCGCTGACTCAAAATCAGATTGCGTATCCGATGGGGTTGATTGATTCGACGCGGCAGGGCTTGTTCTTCCAGATGAGTTGGGCGGCGAATCATCTGAACGAAGGGTACTATGGCAAACTCACCGGACGACTCGCCGCGTACAAGTTCAAGGACCGCCTCCGCGCGCGGGTCGCGCCGACGATCAATCCTGGGACCGCCGCGGTTCAAAACCTCCTCGCCTTGACCGCGACCTGGGACGCGTGGCAAAATCAGATTGGGAGCGACGGATTTATCGCGACGTACCGCAAACTATTCGGTGATCCGTACGCGAACGCCATCGAGCCATTGATTCCGCCGAACTTGGAGCAACCAACTCTACGCTTGCCGTGGAATGAAGGCGAAATGTGGTATTACACCGGCGGTCCGCACAGCGCCTGGGGCGATCTGGCTTCGTGGTCTGCCGCCGATTTCACGCCGAACGATATCGCGGGCTCGGGCAGTTGTCTTGCATCCAAAAAGTGGGCGATTGCCGCCGCGCCGGGCAAGGTGCTGCGCGCGGAACGCGGGCGCGTGATCGTTTCGCTGAACAACGGCGATTTCCAGGGCAACGGTTGGACGCTGTTGTACCTGCACATGGCATCGGCAGGGCGCGTGAACGTGGGCGCGCGGGTGAACACCGGCGATCGCATCGGACATCCATCGTGCGAGGGCGGCAACGCGGACGCCAGCCATCTGCATTTCGCGCGGCTCTACAATGGGCAGTGGATGGGCGCAGAATCGCTACCGCTGGTATTATCGGGCTGGACGATCACGCCGCTCGACCAGGATTACGAAGGCAAGATGACGCGCGGCGCAGAAACGCGCGAGGCGTGCAACTGCCGCGATGATGCGAAGAACGGGATTGTGGCAGACGGAAATACCAAGTAGGACAAGGTCGCAAAACTTGTCCAACAAACAAGGAGGCAAAGATGGACGCGTCAATGGTCACGACGGGTTTTGATCTGCCGGGGTATCACGTCACCAAGAACCTCGGCGTCGTGCGCGGGATCACCGTGCGTTCGCGCAGCGCGCTCGGCAATCTCGCGGGCGGCATCCAGGCATTTTTCGGCGGCAACATCACGATCTACACCGAATTGTGCGAGCACGCGCGCGCCGAGGCATTCGATCTGCTCGTGCAGCACGCGGATCAGATTGGCGCAAACGCGATTGTCGGCGTGCGTTACGACGCGAACGACGTGATGGAGGGCATCACCGAGGTGTTGGCGTACGGCACAGCCGTCGTGGTCGAGAGAGGATAACTCGAAGAAGACAAGGTGACCGGGTGACAGGGTGACATGCCAAACAGTTCTGCTCCTTGTCACCCAGTCACCTTGTCACCTTGTCCAAATCATGACCCAACTTCCTCCCACCATCCGCACCTCCGAACCCGGCTCATTCGCTCGCCGCACGTTCGAGACGCGCATCCCGCGCATCGTGGAGGGTGTGATCGCGACGAACGATTACCCGTCGGAGATCGTCGCGGCGCTGCGCGCGCTGCGCGAGGAGATCGGCGGCGGCGTGATCCGACCGCTTGAGGAGCAAGCCCGCGACCGCGCCTTCTGGGACGAGCACGCGCGCGAGCACATCGGCAAAGCGTGGTTGGACGTGCCGTGGTACTGGGCGGAGGCATTCTTCTATCGCCGCGTGTTGGAAGCGGTGCGTTATTTTCAGGCTGGCGCGTTTTATCGCCGCGATCCGTATGCGCTGCAAAAGCGCGCCGAACTCGCGCCCGACCGCGCGCCGCGCGCGCTGGCTGCTGTCAGCGAGCACTTGCCGAACGACAACGCGGATGCGTTCCGCGCGCTGATGCACGCGAGTCTGTGGGGCAATCGCGCGGACCTGAGCATGTCCGACATCGCCGAGAACCCGCCGGACGCGGCTGCCGTTGAGCGCGAACGCGCAAATATCCTCGTGGACGATACCGCGCGCGTGTGGAAGTATTTGACTCGGCGCGTAGGACAAGTTTGCAAACTTGTCCTACATTTCATCTGCGATAACGCGGGTACCGAGTTGTTTNNTGAGCGAACACCCCTTCTGGGTCACTGGCTCGTTCTTCCACGCGTTGCCAGACGACTTGCGCGCGACGTTCGCGCAAGCGTCGCTCGTCATCTCAAAGGGTGATGCGAACTATCGCCGCTTGATCGGCGATTGCCACTGGGATCCGACCGCGTCGTTTGAATCGGCAGTCGAGTACTTTCCCGCGCCCGTGGTCGCGCTGCGAACACTGAAAGCCGAACTCGTCGTCGGTCTAAAGCCGGGCGAGGCAGAGCGGTTGCGCGCGCAAGACAGCGAGTGGATGGTGAATGGCAAGCGCGGGGTGGTGCAGTTCAAAGACAGAAGGATGAAAGATGAAGGATGAAGTAAAACAAGCAAAGTTTCTTTCATCCTTCATCCCGCGAAGCGTGCCTTCATCCTTTACTTCCATCCTTTGCGTTTTGCCCTGAATTGTGCTATGATTTAGTTGTAACGATCCCCGCACGACAATCCTCGGAGAAAGGAACGTGTAGGACAAATTTGAAATTTCGTCCTACAAAAATCGAAAAGGAGGCAAAGATGCTCTCGCGCAAGACCGTGTTGTTCTCTCTGTTCGTCCTGGTGTTGATCGCGCTCGCCGCATGCGCGCCCGCGCCAACACCTGTCCCCACCGCCGCGCCCAAGCCCACCGAAGCGCCCAAGCCGACCACGGCACCGCAACTCAAGGGCGAACTCTCTTTGCTCTGCACGCCGCAAGAAGTGTGGTGTCAGGGTATGAAGAAAGAGTTCGAAGCCAAGTACCCGGGCGTGACCGTGAACTATGTGCGCCTGTCCAGCGGTGAAGCGCTGACGCGACTGCGCAACGAAAAAGCCAACCCGCAGTTCGACATCTGGTGGGGCGGTCCAGCCGATTCCTTCATCACCGCGAAGAAGGAAGGGCTGCTCGAACCGTACAAGACCGCTGCTCAAGCGAATCTCGTTGATCCAAAGTTGATGATTGACCAAGACGCCAACCCACAGTGGGTCGGCATCTACGTCGGCTCGCTCGGATTCGCGACCAACACCAAGCAGACCGCCATCAAACCGCCGACATCGTTCGACGATTTGATCAAGCCCGAAATGAAAGGGCAGATTATCATCGCGCACCCTGCCTCGTCCGGCACCTCCTACACCTTCATGTGCTCCGTCCTGCAAATCAAGGGTGAGCAAGCCGGCTGGGAGTACATGAAGAAATTCGCGCAGAACGTTCTGCTGTGGACCAAGAGCGGCGCGGCTCCGAAAGACAATGTCGGCAGAGGCGAAGCGGCGGTTGGCGTCCTGTTCTCACATGATACCGTCAGCGGCATCCAAGACAATGGTTATCCGCTCCAACTCTCCTTCCCGGCTGAAGGCACCGGCTATGAAATCGGCGGCATGGGCATCGTCAAAGGCGCCAAGAATCCCGAACTGGCAAAAGCCTGGTACGACTGGGCGCTCGAACCGAGCACTCAGGAACTCGGCAAGAAATACACCGCGTACCAAGGTCTGACGATCAAGGGCGCGCAGCCACCCAAGCCCGAGTTGCTGCAAGTCAAACTCATCAACTATAATTTCGACTATTGCGGCAACAACAAAAAGGCGTTCGTAGACAAGTTCTCGAACGAAATCGCGGCGGCATCGCTGGCGAAGTAAGACCCGGTGACATGGTGACACGGTGACAGGGGGACAAGGCGACACGGAGACACGGAGCAACATCTCCTTGTCTCTCGGTCTCCTTGTCTCCTTGTCTGTTTTGTGAGAATAAACTATGACCATTGCCGCTCGCTCTGCCCCACTCGACTCGCTCGTCCGGCGTTATCGCGAATTCAAACTGATCGCGCGCGATCCGGTTCTTCTCGTCGGCTTGCTCATCACCGGCGCGTTTATGCTCGCGTTTATCATTTGGCCCCTAGCGCGCGTGATCTGGCATGGCTTTTTCATCGGCGGAGGTCAGCCGAACGAAGGCGCGTTCAGTCTGGAGTATTTTCAGAACTATGTGAACCCAGAGTACACCGCGCAGTACTGGCAGATCTTCTGGTGGACAATTGAGATGGGCGTCGGCGCCGCGATTGGCAGCACGCTCGTCGGTTTTCTTTTTGCGTACACGCTGGTGCGCTGCAACATCCCGCTCAAGGGTCTCGTCCACGCGCTCACCCTCGTACCGACGATTTCCCCACCCTTTGCGATTGCGCTGGCGACGATTCTGCTTTTCGGTCGTTCTGGATTTATCACCAAAGAGATTCTGCATATCCAATTCAAGCCCGGTGTGAACGACATCTACGGACTCGACGGCTTGATCTTTGTCCAGATCATTACCTTCTTTCCGGTGGCGTACCTGATTCTCCGCAGTCTGCTCGAGCGCATTGATCCGTCCATGGAAGAGGCGGCGTTATCGCTCGGCGCGAGCAAGTGGCACATTTTTCGGACGATCACCCTGCCGCTGCTGACGCCTGGGCTGGCGGGCTCGTTCTTGCTGATGTTCGTCGAATCGCTCGCCGATCTGGGCAATCCGATTTTCATCGGCGGCAATGTGACGGTCCTCTCGACGCAAATCTGGATCGCGGTCAACGGCGAGTTCAATCAGCAAAAGGGCGCGGCGTTGTCCTTGATTCTGCTTCTGCCGACGCTGACCGTGTTTCTCTTGCAGCGCTATTGGGTCTCACGCAAATCGTACATCGCGGTCACCGGCAAGCCGACCGGCGGCGGCGCGGGGTTTGTGAAAGAGCCGCTGATCCGGTGGACCTTCATCGCGCTGACCTTTCTCGTTTTGATTCTCGTTGTGGTGTTGTACGGCGCGATTTTCCTCGGCTCGATCACCAAACTGTGGGGCATCAATTACAACCTCGACCTCACGCACTATGCGAGCGCGATTGACCGCGGGCTGAAACCGATCCTCGACACGACGTTTCTTTCCGCGCTCGCCACGCCGATCGCCGGGCTTGCCGGCATGATCATCGCGTACCTCGTCGTGCGCAAGACATTCAGCGGCAAAGAAGCCGTTGATTTTTCGTCGAACCTCGGCGGCGCGGTGCCTGGCACGATCCTCGGCATCGGCTACATCATCGCGTTCATCCAGGCGCCGTTGATCATCGTCGCGATTGTTTTCGTCGCGCTGGCGTTCTATTTGGTCGGATCCAGCGCCAAGAACTTGTGGGCGCGCGCGGCGTTGTTGGTTATTGGAACGCTGATTGGAACGGGCGTCAACTTTCTTAACCTGAACGATAAAGCGCGCCAACCGCTCTTGAGCAACCCGCTTAGCGCACCCCTTGGCAGTCTGCCGGTGATTGACCAGCCGACGTGGACCGTCGCGCTCGCGGCGATTCTCGCGCTCGTCGCCCTGGCGAGTTGGGTTTTTGCCACGCCCAAAGCGCGGCGCGCTGCGTTTGTCGTTCTGATCGTGATGGCGGTTTATCTGCTCACGCGCCTCTTTATCAGAGACCTGACCGATCCGCTGGTTGTCTGGGGCAAACAACTGGGCGGCAACATTTGGCCCAAGACCTTTGCGAGTCTCGCCGCGTGGATCAATCTATTCTTCCAGCCGCCGCTGGCGATTGTCGGATTCACGTACACCGTTATCGCGGGATTCATCGTCAACGTGTGGTCGGCGCGGGCGCGCGTTATCGGGATGCTTGCNNGGCGCGGACGCGCAACTGACGTTCCGCCAGGTCACGCTGCCGCTGATTCTGCCCGCGTTCGTCGCCGGCTTGATCTTTAGTTTCGCGCGTCACATGACCTCGCTCTCCGCGATCATCTTCCTTTCGTCGGCGAAATGGCCCATCCTCACCGCGCTGATTATGAGCGAGGTCGAGCAAGGCGGCATGAGTCTCGCCGCGGCGTATTCGATGATCCTGATTTTCATCGTCCTCGCGGCAATCGGCGTCATGTACGCGTGGGCGGGGCGCGCCTTCCGCGTCACCGGCGTTGAGACGACGCTGGGCGCGGGGTAAAGGCAGAAGGATGAGGGATGCAGGATGAATCTGCTTCGCTCCGAATTTCATCCTTCATCCTTTGGATTATGGAGTCTTCATGTATCTCACTCTCGACCACCTGACCAAAAAGTTTCCCGCCCGCAGCAAACAGGCCGGCGAAGTGACGGCGGTTGACGATGTCTCGCTGGAGATCGAAAAAGGCGAGTTCGTCACGCTGCTCGGTCCGTCCGGCTGCGGCAAGACGACGACGCTGCGCCTCATCGCCGGGTTTGAATTCCCAACCTCCGGGCGTATCATACTGGCTGGTCAACGCCTAGACGACGTACCGCCCAACCGCCGCGATATGGCGATGGTGTTTCAGAGTTACGCGATCTTTCCGCACCTCAACGTCTTGGAGAACATCACGTACGGCCTCAGGATCAAGAAACTCGCGGCCGCCGAGATTCGGCGCAAGGCGGACGAGGTGATGAAACTGACGCAGTTGACCGGGCTGGAAGACCGCGCGCCGAATCAACTCTCCGGCGGGCAGCAGCAGCGCGTTGCGCTGGCGCGCGCGCTCGTCGTCGAGCCAAAGGTGCTGCTGTTTGACGAGCCATTGTCAAATCTCGACGCCAAGTTGCGCGAAGAAATGAGATTCGAGATTAGAGATTTGCAAAAGAGATTGGGCATCACCGCGATCTACGTGACGCACGCGCAGGAAGAAGCGCTCGTCATGTCCGACCGCATCGCGATCATTCATCAGGGCAAGTTGGCGCAACTAGGCACGCCGGAGGAAATTTACGAGCGTCCGCGCTCGCGTTTTGTCGCGGACTTTATCGGCTTGTCGGATTTCATCTCCGCGCGCGTCGAGTCGTTTGACGAACGCGCCGCGCAAGTCTCCGCGGCGAACGCGGTCTTTTCTGTCCCAACGACGGCTGGACTTGCCACGGGACAATCCATTCTGCTCCACATCCGCCCGTATGACATCGAGTTTGTGGATTTCCGGGCGGACAAGAACGTGCTCGCCGGCACCGTCAAGCAGGCGACGTACTTGGGCAACATCGTAGATTATCGCGTGGCGATCAGCGAGCACCTGGACCTGCGCGTACAGTCGGACACCTTCCATCGCTACGCGCCGGGCGACCGCGTGCGGCTGCATTTGCCAACGGAGCGGTGCCATTTGATCGCGGAGGAGTGATGCGCTAACCATCGTTTTGACAAGCCGAAAGGTTCGTGGTACAGTTTGACTGTAAATTTATCCGTGTCCCTGGAAGATCCGCTATTTGGCAAAGACCGGAGGCGCCGGATGATCGGTGATTGCGTGCGCGGTGGAGAGGGGAGATATTTTCCACACCTGCTGCTCGGCGTGTGTATTGAACGCGTCGGCAGCAGGTGTTGTCTTTATTAGCAGCGGAGCCAGGGATCGCGATGCGACTCATTTCATCCGGTTTGAATTTGACTGAGCGATTCTTCGCCCGCAGGAGGAGCAAAAATGCAAGTCAGTCATGTTCCCAAAATAGCGGGGTTGTTGACTCTGCTGTTCGCAATTGGCGCACTGGGGGCTGCGCCGCCAGCAGTGGCCCAGGAGCCGCCGCTCGTCTTCCGCCTGGTCAAGGCAGACACACGGATTGACCACCCGGACGAGCAGGGCGCCGACTGGCTCAGGTTTAACCTGTCTGTTCCCCAAGCGGATGGCAGTGTGATTGTCACGGCCCTACCCCCAACGGATTTCCGGGGCTCAACCTGGCAGGTCTGGCCCAATGAAGGCCGGGCCACTTTCAAAGTCGCACTACGCCCGGGAGGGCCTCCCGCTGGGACTGTGGACGTGACCTGGACCGTCCCGCCGCCAACATGGTCCTCCGACCAGGACGTGACCTTTGCCTTGACATCTGTCGTCACCAATGGTGACGTCTGGTGGACCGGGGGCGAACTCTGGGAATACCCGGTGGAACGGTTCCAGCCCTGGACGATCGTGGGAGAGAACCCGTGGGATTTTCTCCAAGTAGCAACTCAGAAGGGGGGAGCCTCGGTTGATAAGGTGAGGGCATCGGGATCGATCACCCTGCGACCCAAAGGGGGCAAGGCAGGCCCCGAGCGGGCATTTCGTCTTGGGGTCTCCCTATACGTCGGCGGCAAAGATGCGCCGCAGACCTTCGTTGACTATCACTACGAGTCCATTCCACCCGGCCAAGAGCCGCCATCCCAACCCACAGCGGCTGCGCCGCAACCCACGACCGCTGCGCCGCAACCTACACCTGCTGCCCCGCAACCCACGACCGCTGCGTCGCAACCTACACCTGCTGCCCCGCAGCCCCCTACAGGCGGCGTTCCCGGCACGCCGCTCCCTCTGCCACCTTTCGGGAACCCTGAGCCAGACCCTACCGCGCAACGTATGACGCTGCAAGCCGCGCAGCGGCGCGTCGTCGCCAACGACCTCGTCCTCATCCCCGTTTGGCTCATCAACGGCGACAACGTCGCCAACATCAATTTCGATCTCGCCTACACCGCCAGCGTCGCACGCCCCGAAGGGACGATTCAAAAAGGCAACTTGCTCGACAACGCCCTCTTCAGCGTCAATCCTAACGTGAGCGGGATCATTCGCGCCGGCTTTGCGCAGACGAGTGGCGTCAATGGCACCGGCACCGTGATGTACGTTCCGTTCCGCGCAGTTGGAAAAACGGGCGACCGCACGCGGCTGGACCTGACCGTGACGACGATCAACAATCCAAGCGGCGCCGTGTTGACGATTGATCGGATTCCGGGTGAGATCGTGATTGTGGGCGCGGGGGACATTGTGCTGGGCGATTGCAATGGCGATGGTCGTCTGTCGGCGGTGGACGCGGAGTGCGCGCTGGACATGTCGGTGGGTCTGAGGACACCGAATCTGGTGATGGACCTGGACAAGAGCGGCGCTGTGACCTCGCGCGACGCGGTGCTGATTTTGCAGGGCATCGTCAGCATCATTCGGTGATGAGGAAGAATCAAGATGCTCAAACGAAACCTGTTCTACTACGCAGCGCTCGTCGGGCTGGGGATGATTCTGCTGGGACACGTCGCCTATGCCGCGACCGTTACGCTGCGCGTCGGGTCAGTCCAGGCAACTGCGGGCAGCACCGTGGAGGTGCCGATCGAGGCAATCGGCGCGCCGGGAATCGGCCCCATGGAAATGGGATTGGCGTACGACCCAGCCGTGCTGACGGCAGAGACGGTGACGCGCGGCGCGCTCTTGAGCGGCAACGCGCTGATGGAGTTCAACGTCGCCCCGCGCGGACGCGTCGTCATTGCGCTGGTCGCGTCGGATCCCATCAAAGGGGATGGCGCTATCGTCAACGTCCGTTTCAAAGTGATCGGCAACGCGGGCCAAAGCGCACTGACGCTGCAAGCCGTCAGGGCGTGGGAGCGGGGCAATCAGCGCGAAGTCCTCGTCAAGACTGAAGCCGGCAAAGTGACGGTTGCCGCAGTCGCCCCAGACTTGTTGCCGGCGCTCCTGTTGGGCGCGGCGTGTCTGCTCGGGCTTGGATTGACAGGGGGCGGCGGCATTTGGGTGCTGGGGCGGCGCAGGCGTTCCGCGCCTCCGCCACAGCCATACACGGGATTGCCACCGCGACCATCGGAGGCGTTCCCGACCGACCTGCCCGAGCGCGGCGCGGCGCCCAAACCACCCAGACCTACCGATTTGCCCCGGTAGGCGAATCGTCGCGCCGTTGCATGGTCACGTACGGACGGCTGTTGCAAAGTCCATTGACACAATATGCTCCGACGTTTCATCTCACGCCTGACCCTCTCAGCCATTTCCATCGCGCTGCTGCTATCCGCCCTGCCTCTGCAAGCAGTATCTCATCCTGCGCCCACGAATACCTCGGCGACGATCTACTTGCCGCTCATCGCGCGCAATTGGAACGGGGGCAGCCCCACACTAGGCGGCTGCCCCATGTTCCCTGCCGACAATGTCTGGAACGCGCGCGTGGACGCGCTGCCGGTTGACAGCAAGTCGAATACGTACATTGATTTCATTGGCGCGGCAAAAGGTCTGCATCCCGATTTTGGCGGTGGATGGTGGGACGGCGGACCGATCGGCATTCCATACAACCTCGTCCCCGGCACTCAGCCGCTGGTCCCGATCACCTTCGACTATGCCGACGAGAGCGACCCAGGTCCGTACCCAATCCCGGCGAATCCCCAAATCGAGTGGGGCAGCGATCACCATGTTCTCATCGTGGACACCGGACATTGTGTCTTGTACGAGACCTGGGACACGCGCTACAACGGCGGATGGCAAGCCGGCTCGGGCGCGAAATTCGATTTGAACTCGAACGCGCTGCGTCCCGCGGGCTGGACCTCCGCCGACGCGGCGGGCTTGCCGATTCTCCCCGGCTTGGTGCGCTACGACGAAGTCGCCGCCGGCGAGATCAAGCACGCGATCCGTTTCACCATTCGCAGCACGAACGGGCAGTCCATCTGGCCCGCGCGCCATCGCACGTCATCGCCTTACAACGTTAACGCGCCGCCGATGGGACAACGCTTTCGCCTGAAAGCCACGTTCGACCTCTCGACTTTTTCGCCGCCAGCGCAGGTGATTCTCACCGCGTTCAAGCGCTATGGCATCATCATGGCGGATAACGGGAGCGATTGGTACATCAGCGGCGCGCCGGACGCGCGCTGGGTTGACGACACACTCGTCACAGAGTTCCGGCGCGTCCATGGCTCTGACTTTGAAGCGGTGGACGAATCGGGGTTGATGGTGAATCCGGATTCGGGGCAGGTACGCCAAGCCAGCCCTTTACCTGTAACCAAACGCCACCGTCTGCGTAGATAGAATAGAAAAGGAGGCTAACATGGCACGCAGATTGTATCGCAGTAGAAGCGAGAAAATGCTGGGAGGCGTGTGTGGGGGATTAGGCGAACTACTCGACATTGACCCAACCATCGTTCGGCTGGTGTTCGTGCTACTCACAGTTTGGGGGGGAGCCGGCATCCTGATTTACATCGTCTTGTGGCTCATCGCGCCGTACAAAGACGAACTCAAGAACCCGGGTGGCTAACCGATGTCAATCCTGTTGTTGCCCTTTCGACTTGTCTGGCGTCTGGTCACGTTCATCTTTGAATTGACCGGACGCCTCCTCGCGATCATCCTCGGCATCGTGCTGATGATCGTGGGAGTGCTGATCAGTCTCACCGTCGTCGGCGCGATCATCGGCGTTCCGTTGGCGCTATTCGGCTTTGCGCTGACGGTGCGTGGGTTGTTTTGAGCGCGAACAGCGCAAATCCGCTCAAGCGTATCGCGCCGCTTACAATCAGCGCGCCGCCCAGCCCGATGCTATCCGCAAGCCAGGTCCCCACGAGCGGCGCAGCGACCATCGAGAGATACTGCACACTCTGCGCCAGCGAGACGAACGTCGCGCTGTACTTGGCTGGAAAGGTTTGCATCAACTCGTCGAAGAAGACCAAATCCAACCCCGCCTGAAAAATCCCCGCGAGACCCGCGTACAACGCGATCCATTCGACCTGGCGCGTGAACGCCGTCAGGATCGGATACAACCCCAAGCCGAAGGTTGTCCAGAGCAGCACGAATCGTCCACCGCGCACCCGCGATTGCCGCGACCACAAGAAATAGCCGAACAACATGATGCCCGTCTGCACCGTGTTGATGATGCCGATCCACGCGTCGGTCGCTTGCACCTCGCGCACATAGTACAAGGGAAACAGCGGCAGCGCGAGCGTCGAGCCGGAGACATAGACGAATCGTTTCAGCATAAACGACGTGAACGCCGGCTGACCGCGAATCAAATCGGCGAAACCGCGCAAGCGTGCGCGCGCCGATTGCCCCGGCGTATGCGGCGGCGGTTCGGCGTCGGGCAAGTCAATGTGGCTGGAATAGTAGTAACTGATCAGTCCGCCAATGGAAAGCCCGACAAAAACGATTTGATAGTTGATCGGAAAGAGGATGCGATCGAGCATCTGTCCCACGAGCGCGACGGTGAGCGAAGTCGTGAGACCGAGGGTTGACCAGCGCCGGCTCATCAGATCGTACCGATACTGCGGTCCCGCAACCGCGTTCATCACGACCGAGAACGCGACGTTGACGACGATCTGCGGCAGCGTCGCCAGCGCCCAGATCGCCAGCACCGTCGGCACGATGTGCTCTTGCGGTACGACGAATGGCACGAGACCGGTGAGCGCGTACGACGAGACGACCATCAAGCGCGCCGCGCTGAACCAGGGCACCACCTGGCGGCGGCTCTGCAAAAATCGTCCGACGACAATGGCTAGGAACAAGCCGGTGAACGCCGGCATCGCCGTCAGCAAGCCGACCTGGAAATTCGTCGCGCCAAGCCGCGCGAGAAAGACCGGGAGAAACGGCGCTGCCGCACTGGCTAGACCGATTCCAATCGCATCAATCTGAACATTCAGAAAATTCTGCCGCTGCGTCGGCGAGAGATCAAGTTCAGGCGATAACCGAAAGAGTTTCATAGTTGTCCTGACGCGCCCCAGTTCTCAAGCAACTTGAGATAAGCCGGATCGTGATAACGCTCCAACGCGAACGCGGGCGCGTAGCGCGGCAACTCGCCGCCGCCGACGTAGCGCGCCAGCAATTCGCCCGCCGCGCACGCCGCCATCACTCCATAACCCGACAGCGCGCCAAGCAAATACGCGCCCTCGATCGGCAATGCTCCGATCAATGGACGATTCTCCTCCGTCTTGGTGTAGTAGCCGCCATCCATCATCGGTCGCGGCGCTCTGCCGAAATATCTTTCCAGCCCGGGGATCATCGTAGCCAGCCCGCGCAAAACGATTTCGGGATAGTACGGATCGAGAGGGATGGGAAAGACTGGCTCGACGCGCGTCGTGTCGTACGTCCACAGGATGAGGAACACGTTGCTGCCCAGCCCCCCTTCGGGGCGCGCGTGACACCCAGACGGAAACTCGCGCAACAGCGATTGAGTTTCCTCGGACTCGGCGAACACGGCGCGCTCATCTTCCGACCAGGGAATCTTTTGCGGGTCGGTCCAGATCAGCAGAGGCGCGTTGCGCGGAAAGACGCCGGCTTGATCTTTGTAAGCGACCTTGACATGTCGTTCGCAAGAGACGGGCAAGTCAACTCCGATCATTTTGCCGACATCCTTGAAGAACGGACCCGCGGCGTTGACAAAATGATCGGTCGAGATCGCCGCGCCGTCGCCGAGACGCACCGCGTTCACTCTGCCGCCCTTGATGTCAACGCCAGCCACGCGTGCCTGGATGAATCGCGCGCCGTGTTCGCGCGCCTTTTCGAGCATATACATTCCCAGTTGCTGCGCGCTCATCCAGCCGCAGCGACGCGCGTGTAAGACCGCGAGCGTGGACTCGGAGAGATAGGGAAAGTGTTTACGGATCAGCATTCGATCAAGGATCAAGTCTGAGCCAGTCGGCTGATTCTCAAAGCCCTCAACGGGCGCTGGCACGTACGCCGAATCGCCGCGCAAGTGCACGCGCAACTCACCTGCCCCCAGCGACGCCGCCTCTGCGCCCGCGCGGCGCATCTCTTCGAGGCGCGCTGGCTCAGCCGTCGCATACAGGTAGCCGCGCCGATTGAGGTGGAAAACATTGCCACTCTCGCGCGCCAACTCTTCGATGATGTCAATGCTCCGATTCATCAGACTGACCATCGCGTCGCCGGGTCCAGGCCACCAATTGCGATAACACTCGGTAGATTTGTCGCTCGTCAGCGTGAGCGGCGCGCGCGCGTCAACCAGCACGACATTCCGGATGCCCTGCTTCACCGCCAGTTGATAGGTCGCGCTGATTCCGGCGATGCCCGCGCCGCAGACGACGACATCAGCCGTTGGGTTTCCCAATTTCCTCTCCAGTGTAGGACAAGTTTGCAAAACTTGTCCTACGGAACTTGTCCTACCGCCATCGGCGCATTCGGGTCGCGGCTCCAATCGCTCCACGAACCCTCGTACAACAGCGCATTGTCAAAGCCAGCCAGGTTAAGCGCAAAGACGGATTGACACCCGTTGACGCCGCTGCCGCAATAGGAGACGATGCGTTCGACCTTTCCCGCGCCGAGTTGTTCAAAACGCGCGCGTAATTCCGCAGGGCTGAGAAACCGCAAGTCGGCACCGCCGCGCAAGTTACCTGCCAGCGGCGCGTTCTTCGCGCCAGGAATGTGTCCGGCGCGCGGATCAATCGGCTCGATTTCGCCGCGGTAACGCTCCGGCACGCGCACATCGAGGACGAGCGCGCGGGGATCGCTGCGCAGCGCGTTCACCGTCTCTTTGTTCACGACCAATTCGCGGCGCGGAGGACGCAGAACAAAGGAACGCGCGTGAACCGCGGGAACCTGCGTTTCGAGCGGACGACCTTCGGCAAGCCATTGCGTTATCCCGCCGTCGAGCAACGCGACCTGGTCGTGTCCAAAGTAACGGAGCAGCCACCACAGCCGCGCCGCCGTCGCGCCGCCGCAATCGTCGTACGCGATGACGCGCGAATCCGCACCGATCCCCGCGCGCGACATGGCTTGAGCGAACAGATCGGCGCGCGGGAGTGGATGGCGTCCCGGACCGCCGCTGTAATGCGAAGCGAGATCGGCGTCAACGTCAATGAAGACTGCGCCCGGAATGTGTCCGCGCAAGTATTCTTCGCGACCAGTCTTGTCTTTTTCGAACAAATACCAACGCACGTCGGCAACGCGCACATCGGGATCATTCAGATGCGCGGCGAGCCAGTCGGTGGAAACGAGCAATGAGATTGACACAGGGATTCCTCCAAGTTCTTCAACCACAAAGGCACAAAGACACCAAGAAGAAAACATTTCCATTCTTCCTCTCCTTTGAGAAATTTGCCTTCAGCACTTTTCTTTGTGCCTTCGTGTCTTTGGTTTATTCAACTGATTGCCTGCTTCCGCGGATCTTGCATCACTGCGCGGAGCACCAACCAGGCGACGACTCCGCCCACCGCCGACGCGAGAAACGCCGTCGGATAGCCGGCGGCATCGGCGAGCCAGCCGCCCAGGAGCGGCGCTATGATCGTCACCGGCGCAATCAACGTGTTCGCCAAGCCGACGTACACCGGACGCTCCGACGGATCGCGCGCAAAATCGAGCGTCATCGTCATCGCAATCGTCCAAGCGGAGACGTTGGCGATGCCGGCAAGAATGAAAACGAGATGAAACCACTCTGCGCTCGGCGCCCACCACGCCAACAGCGTGCTGAGCGCCGCCGCCAGCGCGCCGAGTTCGAGCACCGCGCGATGACTGTGATGGTCGCCGATCCAGCCCATCACCGGGTTGGCAACGATCTGCGTCCCCATGAACACGCTCGTCATCAAGCCCGCGCCGATCACGCTCAACCCATGCTGCCGCACCGCGTAAACGGTGTAGAACGCGAACGCCATCGTCGCGACCGCGAACAGCATCCGCGCGACCAGGAACCAACGAAAGTTGGCGTCGCGCCGGAGAATCGCCGTCAGACTGCCGCGAAAATCGGTTTGACCTGTCGCGGAGGGC
The DNA here is from genome assembly GCA_002400365.1 of Anaerolineales bacterium UBA4826. Classification (GTDB taxonomy): domain Bacteria; phylum Chloroflexota; class Anaerolineae; order UBA4142; family UBA4142; genus UBA4142. Next base: position 16,533 of record DHFK01000005.1, read on the forward strand.
GGCGGATTAGAGGGCTCGCGCGTCCAAGCCAGAACGCCCCACGAGATCAGCATCGCGATGAACGCGATCAAAAAGCAGATCGCGAAATTGATCGGCGATTCAAAGCGTTCCAGCAGAATCCCCGCCAACGCCGCGCCGACGCTCGCCAGGAGATTCGCCGCCGCCGACTGCAAGCCAAAGAACGTGCCGCGGCGATCGGCGGGAATAATTTTCGCGATCAGACTTTGCCATGCCGTCGCAGTGAATCCGCCGCCCAAGCCCTGCCAGATCAGCAAGAGGTACGTGAGAACGAGCGCCGCCTCCGCGCGCAGACTCGTCAGGAAAAATGCGAGGAGCGCCAAGCCGAGAACAGGCAACCGCTCGTTGCCGGTCATCAGAATGGTCATTGGCTTGTAGCGGCGCAAACGCGCGACGCGATTCGCCGTCAGCAATTGCGGCAACTGCCAGCCGACTGCGTGAATCGCCGGAATCAAACCGATCAAGATTGCCGAATCGGTGAGGTGACTGACGAAAAGGGGAATCACCGTTACGAAAGAGGCAAAGCCCAGCGCGAGTCCGAAGAATCCGCCTTCGGTGACGTTCACGATGAAATTGTGGCGCAGGGAGAGACGCAGGTATCGTTCCATGTTCGATGCTCGATGAGTTGGGCGCGCGCTATTATAACACAAAAGACCCGATGGATTTCCATAACCATTGGACACACCGCGCAATCAGTGTTATCATTGCGCCCGCAAGCGTGACGTGCGGCGCGAACAAATCGCAGCACTCGCCACCGAATTTCAACCATGGAGCATCACTTGTCATCGCCAGCCACCACACCCGACTGGGTCAAGGACGCCATCTTCTATCAGATTTTCCCCGACCGCTTTGCGACCAGCGCGCGCGTCGAAAAGCCGCACAACCTCGAACCCTGGGACGCGCCGCCGACGATTCACGGCTTCAAGGGCGGTGATCTGCTCGGCATCGTCGAGCATCTCGACTATTTGCAGGACCTCGGCATCAACGCGCTTTACTTTACGCCGATCTTTCAATCTACCGCGAATCATCGCTATCACACGCACGACTATTACCAGGTTGATCCAATCCTCGGCGGCAATGCCGCGTTCAAAACGCTACTCGACGCCGCGCACGCGCGCGGCATTCGCGTTGTGATTGACGGCGTGTTCAATCACGCCAGCCGCGGCTTGTACCAGTTCAACCACACGCTCGAAAATGGCAAAGCGTCACCGTACCTCGACTGGTTCACGTTCCGTGATTTCCCGGTGCGCGCGTACGACAAACCGATCAACTACGAAGCGTGGTGGAACCTGCCTGCGCTGCCAAAGTTCAATCACCAAAATCCGCAAGTGCGCGAATTCATCTTCCGCGTCGCCGAGCATTGGGTGCGGCAAGGGATTGACGGTTGGCGGCTCGACGTGCCCGCCGAGATTGACGACGACGAATTCTGGCGCGAGTTCCGCCGCCGCGTCAAAGCAATCAACCCGGACGCGTACATCGTCGGCGAGATTTGGCAGCGCGCCGATCGCTGGCTGCAAGGCGATCAGTTCGACGCGGTGATGAATTACCAGTTCACGCGCGCGTGCCTCGCATTCTTCATCGAGCACATTGACCGCAAACTGATCCAGGAACAGTCCTACGGCGCGCTGCACCCCATCGCCGCCGACGAATTCGCGCGCACACTCAAAGACCTGTTGAACTGGTACCCCGAGGAAATCGCGTATGCCCAACTAAATCTGCTCGACAGCCACGACACCGCGCGCTTGGTCACGCTCGCGCGCGGCGATACGACCGCGCTGCAACTCGCCCTGCTAATGCTGTTCGGCTACCCCGGCGCGCCAATGATCTATTACGGCGACGAAATCGCGCTGGAGGGACGCCGCGACCCGGACAACCGTCGCGCGATGATCTGGGATCCCAGTTCGCGCGGTCAGGCGATGATCGAGTTCACCAAGCGCCTGACCGCGCTGAGGAACAAGTACGTCGCGCTTCGCCGCGGGGCGATGACCGATCTCTGCGCGAATGGCAAGTCCTACGCGTTCGCGCGACATCAACCTGACGCGGAGACCGTGATCGTCGCGCTCAACACGGGACGCGAGCCCGTCACGCTCGACCTGCGCGTCAATCACTTGTTGCCAGATGGCGCGCGGCTCGTCGAGGAATGGACGCGCGCGGAGATGATCGTACAGGATGGCTTTGCGCGCGCGCTCCCGATTGCGCCGCGGACGGGAACGGTGTGGACGGTCGCGTGAGACAAATCATCCACCTCGACCTCGACGCGTTCTTCGCGTCAGTCGAAACACTCCTCAACCCAGAACTGCGCGGCAAGCCGTTGATTGTCGCCATGGGTAATCCGCAAGGCCGCGGCGTCGTCTCGACCGCGTCGTACGAAGCGCGCCGGTTCGGCGTCCACAGCGCGATGCCGCTGCGCGCAGCGGCACGCCTTTGCCCGCAAGCGATCATCGTCCCGCCGCGTCATCGCGTCTACTCCGAATACTCGCAGCGCGTGATGAACGTACTGCACGAGTACTCGCCCCTGGTCGGACAAGTTTCGATTGACGAGGCGTACGTCGAAATTCCTGCCGAACAAGACGCGGCGCGCATCGCGCGTGAAATCCAGCAGCGCATCAAAACGGAAATCGAACTCGACTGCACGCTGGCGGTCGCGTCGAACAAACTGGTTGCCAAGATCGCGTGCAACGCGGTCAAGCCGCGCGGATTCGTCGTCGTGCCGCCGGGCGCGGAAGCGCAGTTCCTCGCGCCGCTGCCCATCGAAGAACTGCCGGGCGCGGGCAAGGTGACGCGCGCCAAACTGGCGCGCTGGAACGTGAAAACGATCGGCGATTTAGCGCGTGTATCGGCGGAGGAACTGCGCACAGAGTTTGGCAAATGGGGAAGTTACCTGCACGAGGGCGCGCTCGGTCGCGACGACTCGCCGGTGGTCACAGAGTCGAAGCCGAAATCGGTGAGCCAGGAGAATACGTTCGAGCGCGACACGCGCGACGTCGCGCAGGTCGAAAAGCTGCTGGCAGAGATGAGCGCGGGCGTTGCGCGCGATCTAAAACGCGAGGGCTATGCCGCGCGAACCATCGTGCTGAAACTGCGCTATGGCGATTTCACGACGCTCACACGCCAGACCACGCTGCGCGTCCCCACCGACGACGGCGACGAGATGCGCGCGTGCGCGTTACAGTTGCTGCGCCAGCATTGGAGTCCGCGCCGCGCGCTGCGCCTCATCGGCGTCGGCGCACACAATCTGAGCGAAGCGTCGAGCGCGCGGCAGTTGGAGTTTCGGATGTGAGCATCATTGCAAGAAGCCTATGCCCTCGCTGGCATGCACGAGGACAGAAACGCGCGCCGCGCTGTCATTGCGAGGGCGGTTTTTGCCCGAAGCAATCCCCAACGAGCGAATTGGGGATTGCTTCGCCGCTTCGCGGCTCGCAATGACGATCACGTTATTCGGCTTGCGTCGGAATGCCCGACTGGTTCGCCAGCGCCTCCGCCGCCTTTTCCTCCGGGCGATCATCCGGCAAAAAGAACGCGAATCCCGCCGCCAACACGACCAGCAGCCCGTTGATATTCATCGTCGGCACCAAACCGATTTGATCGGCGACCACGCCGCTGATCGCCTGCCCGACTGCGCCGGCGACGAACGTAAAACCCAGCACCACGCCGGACATGAACCCCAAGCCGCGCGGAACCAGCGATTGCGCCATCACGAGCGTCACCGGGAACGACGCGCCACTCACCAACCCCAACACCGCGCCCCACACGTACGCCAGCGGTCCCGTCGTTTGCAGCAACATCCACAGCGCGGGCCCGCTCAACGCGGTCGAAGCAAACAGCACGCGGCGGCGACCGATTTTGTCGGACAGGGTTCCGCCGATCAATCCGCCAATCGCCAGCGGCAGCAGAATACTGAACAGCACTCTCCCGGCTTCGTCGTTCGAATAGCCAAAGGTGCGGTAAACTTGCGGGACGTACGTCGAGACCGCCGAACTGACCCAGGAGCGGAAAAAGACCACGAGCGTCAACGTGACGATGATACCGAGCGGCGCTAACGTCGTCGCCGCCATCACTTTGCCGTTAGGCGCGTCGTTGAACTGCCGTTGGCGTTCCGCCAAGAGCGCAAAAAGCACCGCGGCTTGCAGCAGCCCCAATAGCGCCAAGGTCTCTGGCATGAACTTGCCCGCGACCGCGAAGATCGCGCTACCCAGCAGGGGACCGAACGCGTAACCCGAATTGCCGCCGAGCATAAAGATGGATGCCGCGCTGCCGCGCTGCGCGCGGGGCGTCTGCGCGGCGAGCGTTGCGCCCTGCGGATGAAACGCGGCGGACCCCAGCCCCGCGATCATCGCCAGCACGATCAGGACAAAATACTGATCTACAAAGCGCATCACCCCGACGGTCGTCGCAATCGCCGCGACGCCGACGACCGCCATCGGACGATTGCCGCGGCGATCGCCGAGCCAGCCGAAGAACGGCTGGCTCAACGAACTCGCTAGACTGTACGTCATCGAAACAAATCCGATCTGCGTGTACGACATTCCCAGCGGCTGGGTGAGCGCCAGGATAATGAGCGGCAACATGCCCGAGTACATGTCCACGCTGAAATGTCCCAGCGTGGCGGCGATCAACGAACGATTCTTCAACAACGACATATTTCCAATTACTCCACCGTCACACTTTTCGCTAGATTGCGCGGTTGGTCCACGTCGCACCCGCGCTTGATCGCGACGTGGTACGCCAGCAGTTGCAGCGGCACCGTCGCGACGATCGGCGCGAACTCTTCCGGCGCGCGCGGCAGGTAGACGACGTCCTCCGCGTGCTTGGCGATCGCGGCGTCACCTTCCGTCGCCAGCGCGATCACGGGGGCTTGGCGTGCGCGGACCTCTTGGATGTTGCTCACGACTTTTTCCAGCGTCGCGCTTTGCAGCGCCACCGCGATCACCGGAATTTCCGGCTCGAGCATCGCGATCGGACCGTGTTTCAACTCGCCGGCGGGATAACCTTCGGCGTGCAAGTAACTGATCTCTTTCAGTTTCAGCGCGCCTTCGAGCGCGGTGGGATAGCCGAACCCGCGTCCGAAGAAGAAAACGCTCTTGCGCGTCCAGACCTTTTCGGCGAGGGTTTGCATCTGACGCTCGACGCCCATGACCGCTTGCACCATATCGGGCAGACGCGCGAATTGCTGCGCCAGCCCGTTGACGCACGCGGGAGCGAGCGCGCCGGCGCGCCGCGCCCAATCGAGCGCGACGAGTTCGAGCAACAACACTTGCGCGCTGAACGTCTTGGACGCGACGACGCCCACTTCGGGACCGACGTGCAGATTGATCGTCGTCGTCACCCCGCGCGTGATCGAACTGCCGACGACGTTCGTCAGCGCCAGCGTCTGCGCGCCCGCGGCTTTTGCCAGACGCATACTCGCCAGCGTGTCCGCGGTTTCGCCCGATTGCGTGATGAGGATCGCGAGCGTCCGGTCGTCAATCACCGGCGCGGCGTAGCGAAACTCGGAGGCGATGATCGCCTCGGCGGGCGTACGCGTCCATTGCTCGATCACGCGCGCGCCGACCAAGCCCGCGTGATACGACGACCCGCACGCGAGCAACACCGCGCGCTTGACCCGCGCGAGATCGAGCGCGTCCAGTTCGCCCAGATTGATGCCCCGTTCGTCCACGCGTCCACGCAGCGCGTTCGCCAGCGCCGCCGGCTGTTCGTTGATCTCTTTCAAAAAGAAATGCGGATAGCCGCCCTTCTCTGCCGTCTGAACGTCCCAACCCACTTCCAACGGGTCGCGCTCCACCGGAGCGCCGGCAAGCGTGTAGAGATGCGCGCCCTCGCACGTCAGCGCGGCGATCTCGCCATCTTCGATCAATAACATGCGCCGCGTGTACGGCAACAGCGCGGGGATATCGGACGCGATAAAATTCTCGCCGTCGCCCAGCCCGACGATCAGCGGCGAGAAATGACGCGCCGCGATCAGCAAATCGGGGTTCGCTTGATCGAACACGCCGATGCCGTACGTACCGCGCACGCGCTGCAATGCTCGTTGCACTGCGCCGACCAGCGCAAGCGCATTTCCCGCAGTTCCCTGCATTTCCTGCTCGATCAGGTGCGCCAGCACCTCCGTATCCGTCTCGGTGATGAACTTGTGTCCGCGCGCGCGTAATTCATCGCGCAGTTCCGCATAGTTCTCGATGATGCCGTTATGCACGACGACGAGTCCGCCGGTGCAATCGGCGTGTGGATGCGCGTTCGTGTCATTCGGCGCGCCGTGTGTTGCCCAGCGCGTGTGCCCCAAACCGAGTTGCCCGCTCGGCGCGTCGTGATTCAGCGCGTCGAGCAGTTTTTTCAGTTTGCCTTCGCTCTTGCGGATTTCGATCTTGCCGCCGGGCGTAAGCACCGCCACCCCCGCGGAATCATAGCCGCGATATTCCAGCCGGCGCAAGCCGTCGAGCAGGATCGGCGTCGCGTTGCGCGCGCCGACATAGCCAACAATGCCGCACATGGGAAGCCCTCCAGAAAGAATTTTGGATTCTTGATTTCAGATTTCAGATTTGCCGAACAGAAACCTCGGCGATTTCAATCTGCAATTTGCAATCTGAAATCTGCAATTCACCTGCCACCGCGCGCGGTTTTGGCGCGGCGATCGCTCGCCGGCATTGTGCGCGCGCTTTCATGCTGGAGGGGAAGCGCTCCACTTCGAGGACGGCTGAAGCAGAGCGATGAAGGACGTGGCGATCCTTGGAGGCATCCGCTGACCTTTCGATTTTCCCCTTCGGCTGCGCCTCAGGGTTGGCTGCGCCTCGCGGCGCAGAACCTCCACCTCGTCAAGAAACTGGATGTTGGACGTTAGATGTGGGACGTTGGATGTTGGACAACCTGATTAGGTTCCAATCTCCAACTTCTAATCTCTAAGTTCCAATCTCCAGACTTCTCCCTGCGCTGTTCTTCCCCGGAACTTGTTTCAATTTACATTCGCTACCTCCTTTTGTTCGATTACCGTCGCCATCTCAACTGCGCGGTACGGCTGCAAATACCCCGCGACCGGACGCGCCCAGTTAGTATAATAGCCGTGCATCTCCGGCGGCATCATCGCGGCGATGCGAAGCATCAATTCATCGGACATTGCCGCCACGTGTTCGCGCGTCGGCTTGCTCTCCGTTATCGCCGGCAGCACTGGCGCGCCCACAAAGAACTTGACGTCGGTCCGGCGCAAACGCGCCAGATTTTTCCAGAACGCCTTGCCGCCCCAGACCGCCACGGGCACGATCGGCGCGCCTGAACGGAGCGAAAGCATTATAGCACCTTCGCGTCCTTGCTGCAACCGCCCCGACTCGCTCCGATGTCCCTCGGGCGCCATCACCAGCGCGTAGCCGCTTTGCAGAACCTTGAGCGCGGTCTTGAACGCGCTCATGTCCGCTTCCCCGCGCCGCACCGGGAACGCGCCGTACGATCGGACGATCAAGCCGAACACCGGCAGATTGAACGCCTCGATCTTTGCCATGGGCACGACGTCGCGCGGACTGTACGCGCCGGCGAGGAGGGGATCGAGAAAACTACTGTGGCTGATCGCGATGATCGCCGGACCCGCGCGCGGGATGTTTTCCAGCCCGCGCAATTCGACGCGCAGGATGATCCGAAAGGCAAGCCGCAGAAACCAGTTGCCAAAATGATAGAACCAGGGGCGGCGTGGAAACAAGGAACTCAACTCGCCCATGCCTTTGCTTTGACAAATTCCATTACGCGTGCGATCACTTCCGGCGCGGATAGACCAGTCGAATCCAAATAGATGGCGTCGTCCGCCTGTTTCAGCGGCGCGACCGAACGCGACGAATCAATCTGATCGCGCTGCCGAATCTCGCGCAGCACCGTCGTGAATTCGACTTGTTCCCCGCGACTAGCGCGCTCGCGATGGCGCCGCCGCGCGCGTTCTTCTTCGCTGGCGTCGAGATAGATTTTCAGATCGGCTTCGGGGAGGACGACGGTGCCGATGTCGCGTCCGACCATCACGACGCGCCCCCGCTGACCGATGCGCCGCTGCTGCGCGGTCATCGCGCGGCGCACGCCGGGGTACGCCGAGACCGGCGACACCTGCGCGTCCACCGCGCGCGAGCGAATCGCCCAGGTAATATCGCGTCCGTCGGCGAGAATCGTATACTGGCGTCCGTCGTTCACGGTCGGCGGCAGGCAATCAATCCGCACTTGTTCCGCGAGCGCAGTCACCGCTTTTTCGTCGCTGATCGGAATCGAACGCGACAGCGCTTCGTACGTGACCGCGCGATACATCACCCCAGTGTCGAAATACAGATACCCCAACTTTTCGGCAATCGCCGCGCCCACAGTGCTCTTGCCTGATGCGGCGGGTCCGTCAATCGCTACGATGAGAAGGATCAATTTTCCCGGTCCCCGATATGTTCTTGAGTGCTTGGATTTCTGCCTGGCTCAACGCGCGCCACTCGCCCACGCGCAGCGTGCCTAACTCGATAGATCCGATGCGCACGCGGATCAAGCGTTTCACCGGATGTCCGACCGCGCCGCAGAGATGCCGCACCTCACGTTTCTTCCCCTCGCGCAAGACGACGCGCAGCCAACATTCGCCGCGCTGGGCTTGCCATTGATGTCGCCGCGCGTGTTCGCCCAAATGTCGCACGATCTTCGCCGAGTCCGCGCGCAGCCAGGCGCCGTCGTACCATACGCCCCTGCGCATTCGCGCCAGCGTTTCTTCCGTCGGCGCATCCTCGACGAGCGCGAGGTACTCCTTTTCGTGCTGGTAACGCGGATGCGTGACGAGATGCGCGAGGTCGCCGTCGTTCGTCAACAGCAACAACCCCTCGCTGTTCGCATCGAGTCGCCCCGCCGCGTACAACCGCTCGCGCGAAGGCACGAGGTCAACTGCCAGCGGCTTGCCGCGCGCCTCGTCAAGGTCGCTTAGATACCCCTTGGGCTTGTGCAGGATGATGTACGATTTCTTTTCGATGCGGATCGGCGCGCCGTCCACTTCGATGCGCTCGCGGTCCGCGTCAACTTTGGTTCCCAGTGCGGCGACGATTTTGCCGTTGACGCGCACGCGCCGCGCGAGAATCAGTTCTTCGCACTTGCGACGGGACGCGATGCCGGCGTGGGCGAGGATTTTTTGGAGACGTTCCATCTCATTTGATCCTCTCCGCCACCTGCTGCGCGGTCGCCTCGGCTTCCGCAATCGCGTGGGTCAGCACGTTCTCCGTGGCTTGTTCGAGCGGGGGCAAATCGTCCACGCCGCGCAAGCCAAAGTTCTGCAGGAACTCGAACGTCGTCGCGTACAGGATCGGTCGTCCGACTGTCTCCTGCCGCCCCACCTCCTGGATCATGCCGCGCGACAAGAGCGTTTGGATGACGCCATCGCAATTCACGCCGCGCACCGCTTCAATCGCCGGGCGCGTGATCGGCTGGCGGTATGCGATGATCGCGAGCGCTTCCAGCGCCGCCGCCGAGAGGTGCCCCGCGCCGTCAACCCCCAGGAACTTTTCGATCGCCGGCGCGGCTTCGGGCGCGGTGACGAGTTGGACCTTGTCGCGCATGCGCTGCACGCGCATGCCGCGCCCGGCATAGTCCTGCGCGAGTTCGTTCAGCGCGTCGTTTATTTTTTGCTCGTCCACCTCCAGCGCGCGCGCGAGCGCCGCAATCTGCGCCGGACCTTCCGCGACGAACAGCAAACTTTCGACGAGCGTTTTCAATTGCGGCGGCTGGGCAGGAAGCGTTTGCGTCATGATCCTTGTGGCTTGACCGGCTTGCGGACGGGATTGAGTTGGACCTGGATCTTACCGACCTGCAAACCCATTTGCTGTTCCATCACCTGCTTCGCCGCGGCGATGACCTGCTGCGATTTTGCCGGCACGTTCACTTCGGGACTGGTCTCTAACTCAACCGTCAAGTTGACCAAGTCACCTTTGCCAGCCGCCGCGCGCATCCTGACGCTGACGACGTCGGCAATCTGGGCGATGTCGTGCTCCAGACGCTGAATCAGCGCTTCGTCTGTCACTTGCACGATGCCGTCCGTGACCTGCTGCACGCGCAGCCGCCGCGCCGAGGGCCGCGAGAATTCCAGGAACAAGAGAATCAGCGCGACGATAAAGACGAACAGCGCCACGCCGACGCAGATGACCTGGACGAACAACACGTTGGGTCCGTCCGTCAGACCGCGCGCCAGGTTGTTCAGCCAAGCCGCGACGCCTGGACGGAAGAACAAAACCAAAACGATGGCGATGGGCGTCAGCGCGACGGCAATCAACAGTCCGACGATCACGAGCAGACGATTGACGAGGTTCATCGTGTCACCTCCGGATAACCACGCGCATTATACAACAATTCGGCGAGAGCGTAAAACACACACCCCAAGAAGCAGAACGGCGACGAGACTGATCCCCGCGCCGATGTAGAGCGAAAACGGGCGGTACTCGAACTCGACCTGATGCGCGCCCGCGCCGACGCGCACTGCGCGAAAGACATAATCGCCGCGCGCGATCGGCGTCTCGACGCCATCCACGCGCGCGATCCAGCCCGGATACCACGCGTCGGCGAGGAACAGGTACGCGTCGGCTTGCGCGCGCACAGCGAGCGCGACGTGTTCCGGCTGGTAACTGGTGATGCTCACCATTTCGTCCGCGCGTTGCACGCTGCCGTTAGAAAGCGGCGTGCCGCCCGCGAGGAAGAGCGTTTCCAACGGCTTGAACTCGTCCCGGGTGATTTCCTTCAGTGTCATCGCGTCGTCCGCGGCGCGCGCGTCGTGGACCAGGAACGCGCGCGGTAACACATCGTTATTCTGAAAGACCGCGGCTTCGTTCGTGCGATAGATCAGCGTCTGATCCGCGCGCCCGACTAGATGCGCGAGCGAGACCTCCCTGCCCTCCACGACACCGCCCAGCGCCACGCGCTCGATGTGAATCAAGCCCGGCGCGATCGTCGGCGTGATGCGGATGCCGGTCACGACAATCGGCTGACCATCGCGCGCGAGGTCGAACTCGGCGATATAGTTGTGTCCCAGATGCGCCTCGGTCGGGAACGCCGAGCGCGCCGGGAACGTCGTCGCGATCGGCGGCAGCGAGTGCCGGATGACCTTGCGCACGTCGCTGCGTTCGTACGCCCATTCGGCGGTATCGTACCCCGCGCGCAACGGCAGCGTGAGGCGTTGTCCGTCTTGGGTAACCAAGTCAATTCGCGCCACAACCGCGCCATCCCGCAAATCTACTGACTGAGCGAGCGATGAGACGACTCGCAGTTTGGTCGCCGGCGTTGGCGCAAACGTCAGATCACGCGTCAGGAAATCGGGCGCGAACGCGTTCGCCAGGTCTTTGCCTTCGGTCTCGGCGTCTATCGGCAGCATTTGGGGAATGATATAATAGCGCACGTTCAGCAGACTCAGCATCGGCGCGGTGAGTTGATCCAGGTATTCGCTCGTGCGCTGCGGGATCAAAGGCGTATAGCCGATCGCGCTCGGTAGGTTGTAGAGGAGCGAGACATTCGGATACAGACTCTCGCGCATCGTCACCATCACCGGGTAAATCCACCAACTCGTCAGTATGCGACCCTCTTGCGGCGACAAATCCTTTAGAAGCGACAACGCGCTGGGCGGTTTATACGAGTCTTGGACCGGCACCATCAGGTCATAGGTCTTGGCATAAACTGAAGCGACGAGCGCGAGATCAATCGCCGTCAAGCCGACGGCGAGCGTGACCAACGTCGTCCGCGTGAACAAACCGCGCCGCGCGCCGAGGACGACCCACGCCGTCAGCAGCGCGAACAAGAGCGGCAGCCAGGTCCACAGCGACAGCCACCAGTCGAGGGGCACCGCGGGGTACAGTCCGACAATCACCGCGAGCGAAACGGCGCACAGCGCCATCGCGGCTTGTTGTCCGCGCGTCAGGCGCATCATCACCTGAGCGCGCGCGAGCAGATAATCGAACGTGATCGCGGCAAGAGTTGCGGCGGCAAAACTGTAGAGGAAGAGAAAGCGGGCTGGCACGCGGAAATAGTTGAACAGCGGCAAGTAACGCAGCCCTCGATAGAACGGATTCTGATCGCCCAAGCCCAGGACGAGCGCGGCGAGCGCGACGAGCGCGAAAAACGCGACGCGGCGATCCCGGCGCGCGAGCGGCGCGCCGAGCGCGAGCACCCCTGGCAGGAAACCGATGTACCCAATGACCTCGACCGACACGTTGGGATAAGGATTGCCCAGGATAAAGGGGTGGAACAGCATGAGGTAGTGGATCCAGCGCAGCGAGAACGCGTTAAAGAACTTGGGGAGCAGTCCTGCCGCGCGATCGCTCAAGGTCGAAAGTTCGAACGTCGGCAGTAACTGCGGCGCTGCCAGCAGCGCGCCGACGCCGATGGCGCTGACGACGAGGATGACTCGCCGGGGATCAAGGTACTCTAGCAGCCTGTCGGAGAAACCCGTTTTCTCTCTAACTTGGCCGCTCAAGGCACTCGCGAACGGAGAAAACGGGTTTCTGGTTGGGGTCTCATCGCGCTGCCAGCGCACAATCGAGTACAAGCCCAAGAGCAGAACGCTCATGAACGCGAATTGCGGATGTCCGCCGAGCAGTTGAATGCCACTGAACAGAGCCAACAGCGCCCACCACTGCCACCGCCTTTTGTCGTCCGTCTCTTGCGCGAGTTTCTCCCAACACCAAAATAGCCACGGCAGCCACGCTGCGGTCGTCAGCACGCTCATGTGCGCCACGCGCGCGACGAAAAAGCCCCCAAAGCCAAACGACAACGCGCCGAGGAACGCGCTCGCCGGACGCAGACACAGCACGCGCAGGAACAAGTACATGCCAACCGAGACCCAGGCAAGACTGGTCAGAATGTCATAGTTCGTCGCGAGGTCGAGCGGCAAGAGTCCGTAGAGCAGCGGATGCGTTGGGTACAGCGCGCCAATCTGTCCCTCCGCGAAGAGCGGAAACCCCGCGAGCAAGCGCGGTTCCCACAGCGGCAATCGTCCGGCGCGCAGCGCGTCCGCATACGCGAGGTGGGTCGGATAAAAGAAACGCAGAATGTCGCCGAAGAAAAAAACGCTTTGGCGCAGCGCGGCTTGCCAGAAGAAAACCGGGGACCACAAAGCGAGAGCGCCAATCGCCGCAAGATCAGAACGATTTAACTGCTCACCCTTGCGAAGGTTCATCACTCAGCCTCGGATGAAATGTGCGTTCCTGTGCCAAGAACCGTCACTTTCGTGCGTCCTTTCGCAACCTGCGCAAGGTTCGCTGAGTTACCTGCAACAGAGAATTCATCTAGGCGTTAGCGTTCGCGTCAGGGTTAGCGTGCGCGTGAGTGTCGGCGTTGCCGTCAGCAGCGGCGTGGGCGTTGCCGTGAGCGTCGGCGTCGGTGTGGGCAATGGTTCGATGATGAGAACCTCGATTGTGTCCGGGACGATGTTCTGGACGCGGAGCGAATTCGGGACGACGGGCACCCGCGGCTTGAGTTGATAAGTGCCCGCGAGTAGCCCGGTAGCATCCACCACCACCTGCACATCGTCGGCGGCAAGCGTCTGCAAACTCGGCACGGGACCGGAGAGGATCACTTCTACCGAGTCCGGCGAAACCGTCCCAATCAAGCCGCGCCGCAAACCTTGCAACACGACTTTGCGACGGATCGTCTGTCCGCCCAGAATCGGCGTCACGGAAACCTGCACCATCACGCCTTCGTTGTTCAAAACCGAAACGCCCTCCGGCAGTAAAATCGCCACGCGCTTGGTCACCTCGGTGGTCGCCTCGTTGATGTCAATCGGCGCGGTTTCGATAAAGCCCGGGATCTTTGCCATTACCTCCGGGCTGCCCGCGACGGTCACGTTCGATGGGGTCACGACGATATTGCTGATCCAATACCCTGGCGCAACGCTGCCTTTCAGGACTGCCTTGAGCGAGACATCTTTGTAGCCGACGCGTTGCTCGACCTGCACCTTGACCGTCGTGACCGCGGGCGTGACCGTCACACCCTGCACCGGGTTGCCCTGGAGATCGCGCGGTTGGAGCGTCACTTCGCGTTCGACCGGCGCTTTCGCGCCGCGCAGGTAGACGTCCGCGGCGATCTCCACCACTTGCTCGACGAGCACCGCTGGTCCGCTGACGGTCACTTGCGATGGAGTGCTGACTGGCGTTCGGTAGAAATAACCTAGCGGCGGCGCATCCAATACTTCGCTATGAATGTCAAAGTCGCGCGACTTGGTCCGCTCCAAGCGAATACCCACCGCCGCGGGCTCGACGCTGACGATGGTCACGCGCGGATCGGTGACCTGGATTTTGATGGGCACCTGTTGCATGCCCGTGTCGAGTCCCTGCAAATCCGCCGCCACGCGAAAGGACGCCGGCTGCAATTGATCCCAACTCACTTGGGGCGCGCGCAATTTAACGCGCACGGTCTCAGCGGTCTTGGAATAGATCAGCATGCCTTCCGGGCGATTGACGATTTCGATGGGCAGGGGATCAGGATACAAGCCCTCGCGGCTGGGATTCTGCTCGCCGGTCGCGACCGCCCAGACGACGACGGCTAGCAGCAGCGCCATCACGAGCGAATTAAAGTGCGTGAAAAAGGAACGGACCACTTTATTTGTCTCCGTCACGACTGAACCAGCGGCCTACGTTCGAGCGCGGCTGATACAAGCGATACAGCAGACGATTCAGTTCGCCCTCGTCCAGGCGCTGCACGAGCCGACCGTTGTGCGCGACGGCAATCGCGCCGTTTTCCTCCGAGACGACGACCGCGATCGCGTCGGTGCCTTCGGTGACGCCGACCGCGGCGCGATGCCGGGTGCCCAGTTCGCGATCCAGCGTATTGCTCTCCGAAAGCGGCAACATGCACGCCGCGGCGACGAGGCGATCTTCGCGAATAATCGCCGCGCCGTCGTGCAGCGCCGAGTTCTTGAAAAAGACCGAAAGGAGCAGATCGGCAGACAATTGCGCGTCCAACAGCACGCCCGTGTCCACATAGTCCTGCAAACCGGTCGTGCCCTCGAGCACGATGAGCGCGCCAAACCCATGCAGCGCCAGTTCGCTTGCGGCGCGCGCGATCGTATTCACCGTTTGCGCGGCGGAGGCGCTGCGCCGCGCCAACAACATGCCGGGCCGTCCCAGGCGTTCGAGCGCGCGCCGGATTTCGGGTTGAAAAATCACCGGGATCGCGACCAACAACGCGGGGATCGAATTACGGATGAGCCAGTTGAACGCGGTCAGATGCAGGACGTTCGCGGCGAGGAAGGCGAGAAAGACGACCAGGACCGTGCCGCGCAACAATTGCACCGCGCGCGTCCTTTGGATGAAGAGCAAGAGCAGGTAGAAAATGAACGCGACCAGTAGGATATCCAGAACGCTGGACGGCGTGAAATGCGACAAGAGTTCCGAGAACGCGCTCAACACAACTCATTACTCACTTAGTTGTTCCAAAAGTTTCTTGTAATCTTCGACCCGTGGCGGATTGAGTTCGACAATGCGGCGGATCGTTTCGAGCGCGGCAGCCGTCTGACCCGCGTTCAGTTGCGCGTCGCCCAGCGCGTCCAACACTTTGACGGCTTGGTCCACATTGCCGCTGGTTTGATACAGGCGCGCCAAGCGCATGACGATTTCCGCTTCGCTCGCATAATCCTGCGCCAACGCTTCGAGCACGCCGATGGCTTTGCGCGATTCGCCGCGCGTTTGATACCGCGCGAGCAGGTCGTCAAGATCGCGCAGCGCCGCGCTGACCTGGCGCAGATGCAACTCTAGTTCGATCGCGCAAAAATGGGCGCGTTCGTCGTCGGGGCTTTGCCGGCGGATCTCCTGGTACGCCGCCAGCGCGCCTTTCAGATTACCCTGCTTCGCCAGCGTCTCAGCCAGCCGATGTCGCAAGAGCGCCCGGGAGGGGCTCGCGCTATCCGACGGCGCGACCAACCGCAAGCCCGCGTTGAGTTTCTCCAGCGCTTGAGGTAACTGACCGAGGCGGACGTACATATCGCCATAGGCGAGATATTGCGCGAGCGCGTCCTCCGTCCGATTCTGCCGCAGCAGCAGGTCAATCAACTTGTCCCGCGTGCTGGCGTCGTCATCGGCGGTTTGCAACGCGCGGCGGTACATATTTTCGGCGCGCGCCAGGTCGCCGCGAATGAGGCACAGTTCCCCCAGCGTCAGGAACTTGGAGTTGGCTTCGCTCGCGCGATTCTGCCTCGCCATGATTTCGGCAAGGCAAACGTGCGCGGGCAAATAACTGGGCGCCCATTCGATCGCGCGGTAACACTCGTCCGTGGCCGCCGCGAATTGGTCTTGGCGCACGTACTCTTGCGACAACGCCAACGCCTCCAGCACCTTATCCGCCTTGGGCGCTTGAATGACCTCCGCCAACGTGACCTGATTATCTTCCGCGCGCAGCAATTCGAGATACCGCCGCACCTCGACGACGCGGTCCTTCCAGTCGTGACTACCGAGGAATTCCTCCAGCGCCCGACTAAAGGCTTCGGCTTGCGCGGGGTCATTTTTCGTCACATAGTTTTCCGCCAAGCCCGCGTAGACCGCGCTTAAATCGTCGGCGCGCTCGCGGCTCACGCTGCCTAGATCAATCAGGCGGACCACTTGCAGGAATCGTTCCACCGCGCGATCCAGTTTGCCCTGCGCGCGATAGCACTTGCCCAGCGCATAGCAACTGGCAAGTTCGTATTCCTTATCATTCACCATCTCACTCAGGAGCGCGATCGCGTCCTCGTAATGCGCCATCTCGGAGTACAACAAGCCCAGGTTGAATTTGACTTCGGGTCGCTCCATCCCCGCCGCCACCAGTTGGCGATACGCCTCGATCGCGTCGTCAAAGCGGCGCTGCGCCTGGGCATCTATCGCCCGGGCAATCAGCGTATCCACCTCGTGCTGATCAATCTGCGGTCGCTTTTCACCCTGCGGATGCTCTGCGGCGGCGCGTCGCGCCGAGGGCCCCGCGAGGACCGCCTGCGCCAAGCGCGCGAGCGATTCTTTTTGCGCCTGATCCACCGGACTGACCGCGCTGACCGGCGCGTTGATCTCGCGTTTCATACCTTCGAGGAACGCGCGCGCCGCTTGGTTATGCGGATCAATGCTTACGGCTTGCTCCGCAAAACTCCGCGCCTTGGCTTTGTCGTCGCGTTTGCGATAAATCTGCGCCAGCGCCAGATGTTCCAGCGAAGCCAGCGCGGGTTGACCGGACCGACTATAACTCTCCGCCAGCCGTTGATGCACGTCAGCGCGCTCGGGCTCTAACTCCGCCGCCTTTTTCCACGCTTCGATCGCTTTGCTCGCCAGTTTAGCGTGCAGGAATAACTCGGCGGCGGCAAGATAGGTGCCCGCCGCGGCGGCGGGACGCCGCATCTTCTCCTGCAGCGCGGCGATCCGCAAGAGCGGCAAGGGATCACGCGGCTCGGCGCGCGCGAGCGTCTGGTATTCGGTCAGCGCGTCCTCCCACTGACCCAGTTCTTCGAGCGCCTGCGCCAGACTGGAACGGACACTCGCGTCGCCGGGAAATTCCGCAAGCGCGCGACGATACTCGTCGGCGGCTTGACTCCATTCGCCGTCCCACGCCGCATTATGTCCTTTTTTCACAGCGTCGCTGAAAATCGCTTTGTTGCCGGGCATGTAAGAACTCGATCAAACGTGAAGCGTAAAACGTAAACAGACGACTGGTGAGGAATTTACGTTTTACGTTTTACCTTTGGCTTGCGGTCTCCCATTAGAATCGCGACGATCGCCTTTTGCGCGTGCAAGCGATTCTCGGCTTGCTCGAAGACGACCGAGTGCGGACCGTCCATCACCTCGTCGGTGATCTCCGCGCCGCGATGCGCGGGCAAGCAGTGCAGCACGATCGCGGTCGGCTTGGCGCGCGCGACGAGCGCGGCATTGATCTGGTAGGGCGGGAAAATCCGGGCGCGCGCGGCGGCTTGCGCTTCCTGGCCCATGCTCGCCCACACGTCGGTGTAAAGCGCGTCGGCGTCGCGCGCCGCGGCTTGCGGATCCTCGCTCAGTTCCACGCTGCCGCCCGATGACTGCGCCAGCGCGCGCGCCTTTGCCACCGACGCCTCGTCGAGCGCATAGCCCGCGGGGGAGGCGCAGACAAAGTTCGCGCCGCCGAGCGCGCACGCGAACATCAGCGACCGCGCGACGTTGTTGCCATCGCCCAGGAACACAACTCGCAAGCCCTTGAGTTTCCCAAACCGCTCGACAATCGTGAGCGCATCTGCCATGGCTTGGCAGGGATGTTCCTGATCGGACAAGCCGTTGATGACCGGCACGCGCGAGTACTGCGCCAGTTCGGTCACGTGCGCGTGCGCAAAGACCCGCGCCATGATGCCGTCCACGTACCGCGAGAGGACGCGCGCAACATCGGCGACGCTCTCGCGCTGCCCCAGCCCGATTTCGTTCGGCGAGAGGTAGAGCGCCTGACCGCCCAGGTGCAGCATCGCCATATCGAACGAGACGCGTGTGCGAAGCGATGGCTTTTGGAAAACCATGCCGAGCGTCTTGTTCTTCAGAATCGGTTTGTTGCCGCCTTTACGCCAGGCGGTCTTGAGTTTCTTGGCGGTCGTCAAGACCTGATTGAACTCGACGGTCGAAAGATCGGCGATGGCAAGAAAATGGTTCATAGAATCAACTCACCTCACAACGCAATAATGCGTCCTTTCATCGCGTGTGTACCTATCTCCAACATCCCCACCGTGCCGGGACGCCCGGCGTCCGGCATCGCCGAGCCGGGGTTGAAGAGCAGCACGCTACCGTGCATTTTGATGTACGGCGCGTGGCTGTGCCCGAACACGATCGCGTCCACATCCGCAAACTCGCGCAAGACCGCGGCGTAAAGCATCTGCGCGCGCCGCGTCGCGCTGAGATGCAGCGTCGCGCGGGTCAGCCAGTCTCTTTCCCACGCGCGGTGTCCGTGAACCAAGCCGATCGCGCGCTTGGCGAATTCCAGACGCTGCTTTTCTTGCAGAAACTTGCGCAGTTCCGGGCTGTCTTGCTCGCCCGCTACCGCGAACGTCTGCGCGATCGGTTCCAGTTGTTGCAGTACGCTCAGCGTGCAGATATCGCCGGCGTGCAGAATAATATCCACGCCGCGAAAGATTTCAAGCGCGCGCGGAGGGAGCGCGGGCGAACCATTCGGAACGTGCGTATCCGCCAAGACCCCAATTCTCATCGTCGTCACAACCAAAGCGACAAGCCGGTCACGAGCATCCCGACGAGCATGTAAGACTGGACGCGCTGCGCGTACGTCCCTCCGTCGCGATCCACACGATAACGCACCTGCCACAACATCTGCGCCAGCAACCCCAGCCCGACCACGCCCGCACCCACCGGCGCGCTGCTGACGATCAGCAGAAACACAACCCCCAACTGCGTGACGTTGCTCCAGACGAGCCAGCGACTTTGCCGCGCCGACGCCACGCCGAGGAGGGCGCGATACGCCAGCGTGAAAAGCAAAATGAAAACGAGCGCGAGCCCGGAAAAATAGCCAAACGCGCTCTGCCCGATCAGCCACGGCAACGCGATTTCAAAGAGCGCGCGCAACTCCGCGCCGCGCGCCGCGCCCACCTGACCTTCGATCAACGCGAGCACGAGCGCGAGCGCGGTCAGAATAGTCGGCGCTAGGCCCAGAACGACGGCGAGGCAGAGCGCCACGACGCCGGCGATCATCATGCCGATGATCTCGGAATCAATCAGGGGCCAGACCGCGCTCCGCGCAAAATGGACTTGGCGCGAGACATTCCACGTCACGCGCCGGAAGAAGGCAGACGGCTCGTATTCGGAGGGCGTGAGCCAGACCTGGGCGCTCGCCCGATTGCGCGCGAACGCCGTCCGCCAATCGGCGTGCAGCCACAGCGCGCGCCACGCGCCGAGCAAGGCATCGCACAAGAGCAGCAGCAGAATCAGAACGAAAAGCGTTTGACTTGACAAAGTCAATGCGCCCGAGGCGACCGCGCCGCACAGCGCCGCCCACGCGGGCCCCAGGAGCGTCAGCGGACGCGCCGGGCGAAAATCCAGCGCGATCAGCCGACCGACCACTGGGCGCGTGGTATAGGAATCTTCCATCAGGTCTATGATACCATAACGATACAAAAGTGACAAATCAAACGGCGCGGTTTGACCCATGCCCGCACATCAGTTACAATGCGAATGACGGAGGTGTCCTGTGAAAACCAAAATCCTGGGAATCGTCTTACTCGCGCTAAACGTCGCTTGTTCTGCGCCCGGCACAGCGCAGCCCCTCCCGACTCTCGCCGCTCCGAGCGCGCCTCCGCCAACCGCGTCCTTCACGCGCACCACCGCGCCGCCAACTGTCGCGCCAAGCGCGCCCACCGTGCGCGCGCGGGTCGTGCTGCGCGATCTCCCTGGCGTCGGACGCAATCCGTACGGCATGGCACTGCTCGGCGACAAACTCTACGTCGTGAACACCGGCACGGACAATTTGGCAGTCATTCAAAACGACCGTGTCGTCAAATTTCTGCCGACCGGCAAACGACCGGCGGACATCGTCGCCGACCCGGCGCAGAACCGCCTGTACGTCGCGAATGCCGGCGACAAGACCATCAGTCTCGTCGTGAACGATCAGGTCGCGCTGACGACAAGCGTCGGCGCAGAACCCCGCGCGCTGCTGTTGCTCGAAAACCGGTTATTCGTCGGCTTGGATTCCAAGGGGACCATTCTCGTTCTCGATCCTGGCACGTTGCAGACCCAGTCCAGCATCACCCTTCCCAACGCCTTTAGCATCATCAGTCTCGCGGGCGATGCGGTGCACCATCGGATCTATGCGAGTCTATACGACAAGATCGCGGTGATAGATTCCAATAATCTGCGCGTGCTCAAGATCATTGACGCCAAGGGCAGTTACTATACGCTCGTCGCCAATCCGAACAACGATAGCATCCTCGCGGCGATCTACAACTCGACTTACAACGCGCAGTTCCTGACCGCGCTCGACCCAGTTGCCGGCTCGACGCGCGGGCAGGTGAAGATCGGCGGCGATCCGCACGGCGCGGTGCTTGCCATGGACGGCTCGCGCGTCTATGTCGCGAATTCGTACGCGAATACCGTGTCCGTCGTCAACCCGCGTGACATGACCGAAATCGCAGTGATTCCGGTGGACCTGCGACCGTACGCGCTTGCGCTAGATGAAAAGGCACGCCGACTCTACGTCGCGAATTACGACGACGACAACGTCAACGCGATTGACACCCAGTCGAATCAGGTCGTCGCCACGATTCCGTTGGGGATGAATGTCTCAGCGCTAGTCGCGAATGAAAGCGCGGGACGCGTCTACGCGGCAAGCGCATCCACCGATTCGGTGTTCGTCATCGAAGGCGCGCGCGTCGTCAAGGAAATCGGCGTCGGACGTAACCCGGTGGATTTGGCGCGCGACGCGCAAGGCAATCGCATCTTGGTCGCCAACACCGCCGATGGCACGCTGACGCTCATTGACGAATCGAGTTTCAGCATCCGCGCCACGCAGCCGATCACGCGGTTTATGGCGACCGTCGCAGTGGACAACCCGCGCGCGCGGATCTTTGCCGGCGACGTCATCCTCGACGCGAACACGCTCGCGCCCATCGGCAAGTTGACGATGCGCGGGTTTACGCTCGGCTCGGTCATCACGCCCGATTTCGTGCGCGTGAATCCGAACCTCAATCGCATCTACGCCCTGGGAAGCAACGGCACGCCGGGCTCCAACTCGCGCTTGATCCTGTACAGCGTGGACGGGAATACGTTGACGCAGCGCAACACTCCATCGTGCATCTATGGCAATGTCTCCGCGATCGCGCTCGACCCGGAGACAAACCGGGTTTACACCGCCGAAGCGCATCCGCTCGCGTACACCTACGGACTGTGCGGCTGGGACGCGCAGGACGCCAAGATTATTTCACTGCCACTGCCCACGTACGCCCCCGGCATAGAGTACAATCCGCAGACGCATCACCTGTTCCTGTCCCAGGTTCTACGCCGCGGCTCTTATGGCCCCACGCCTACTCTTGGCAACGACGCCGTTTTCGTTCTGGACACCAATTCGTTCGGTCAGGTCGCGCGGCTGCAAGTGGATAATCCCGGCAAGATGGCGCGGCTCGGCAACACGATCTACGTCGCGAATCGCGAGGATGGCTCGATCACGTTGATCGAAGATGTCGCCATGCCGATTCCGCCAGCCCCTACGCCGACGCTGACGCCCACGCCCTACCCGACCTTGCCGCCGATGCCGACCCTGACGCGCGCGGTCACGCCGGCGGCGCGCGTGACGGCGACTCCCTGCGCGCTTGCCGTTTCGCCGCAGTTCGCCGCGCGGTTGACGATCGAACCACAAGCGCGGCTCAACTGCCCGACGGAAGCCGCGCGCAGCGTGAATTTCGTGACGCAATCGTTCGAGCGCGGCGCGATGTTTTGGCGCGAAGATGAGAAACGTATCATCGTCTTGTTCGGCGACAAAACGTGGAGCGCGTTCGACGACACGTGGAACAATTCATTGCCGGAGGACTCGTGTCCCAGCGTCGGCGTCGCGGGAGGGCTGACCAAGCCACGGCGCGGCTTTGGCAAAGTGTGGTGCGAACAGGTGAATGTGCGCGCGAAACTCGGCGCAGCCACTGCGGCGGAATTCGGAGCGTACCCCGCGCTCGCGCAGCGCTTTGAGCGCGGGCAGATGTTTGCCGGCGCGCAACCGCATCAAGCGTTCGTGCTGCACGCGGATGACAAGTGGGAGTGAATAAGGGCAGAAGGATGAAGGATGAAAGATGAGAGCAAGAATCTTGTTCATCCTTCTGACTTTTGCCTTGCAGA
>DHFK01000003.1 GCA_002400365.1 Anaerolineales bacterium UBA4826
TGCCATAGAGATCATAGAGCACACCGAGAAACAACTCTGTGTCCTCTATGGCTATTTTCAAGGGAGAGCCAGATGCCTGAAGAAAAATCAAAGACCGCAGGTCCCTCTGGAAAAGACAAACGCGGCTTCCTGGACAACCTCAAGGAAATCATGTACGGGATGGCGGCGCACGACATGAGCCGCTATGCCATCCGCACGCGCGCCTCGATGGAGCACCTGTTCATCCTCATTACGATGGGTGATCTCATCGGCGTGCCGATTCTGCCGCCGTACTATTCGCTACGTCTCCTGCCGTACGTCGTGCCGAACATCGCCACGTGGAAGCGCCGCATGTTGCGCGAAAAAGACATCAGCGACGCGATGTTTTAATTTTCGATTTTCGATTTCTGATTTTCGATTTGCCCAATCCTGCCAGTCGAGATCTGAAATCGAAAATCGAAAATCGAAAATCAGAAATCCCGGAGTCATCATGTCCCTCAAAGAAGTTTTCCAAAAGAACCCCGATCGCCGCTACATCATGTACGGCGGCAAAGGTGGATTGGGCAAGACCACGTTTTCCGCGGCGACGGCGTTCTGGCTTGCCGCGCAAGGCAAAAAGGTGTTGGTCTTTTCCGTTGACCCGCAAGCCAGTCTGACCGATATTTTCCAGAAGGACATTTTCGGCAAGGGCGCGGTGCCGATCATGCAAAACCTGTGGGCGCAAGAGATTGACGCCGACAGCCACATCAAAGAGTACCAGGGCGAAATCCGCAAGAAAATCCTCGATATGTACGGCTTTGACAAGGTGCCGGAAGAAATCGAAGATTACATCCAAGCCGCCTCCGCCGAACCGGCGATGGAAGAGTCTGCCATTTTCGACGCCGTCGTGGACATCGTCGTCAAGGGCGATTACGATTACTACATCTACGATCTCGTCCCGTTGGGGCACGCGCTGTACTATCTCTCGATGGCGAAGGTGTACGACGAGTGGATCAACAAGATCACCAAATTGCGCGAAGAGATGCGCGAGTACGAGACGATGGTCTCGCGCATCAAGCGCCAGAAAGAGACGGATGAGGACAAAATCCTCACCGAGTTGCAGTACATCAAAGGGCGCATCAACGCTTCCTCTGGCATTCTGACGGACAAGAACAAGACGGCTTTCTTCTTCGTCGTCGTGCCGGAAGAAATGATCATCCTGGACACGCAAAAAGCCGCCGACCTCTTTGCGAAATTCGACGTGCCGATCGCCGGGTACGTGGTCAACCGCGTCCTGCCGGCGGAACTACGCACCCAAAACGTGCCGGCGTACCTCCAAAACCGGTTGGCGATGCAGAGCGCCTACATTGAGGAGATCAAGAAGACGTTCGGCAACCAAGTGCTGGCGCAGGTGCCGGAGATGGAACGCGACGTGACCGGCTTGGCAATGATCGAAAAACTTGCCAATATCATGTACGGATAAAGGGGCTGAAATGAGCGGCATCGAAAAATCAATGGTGCAATATTTCAAAGATTATCCCAACCTAAAATTCGTCTTCTTCGGCGGCAAGGGCGGGGTGGGCAAGACGGTCATGGCAGGCGTGACCGCGATGTGGTTCGCGCAACAGGGTCGGCGCACCATTCTCGCGTCGACCAACCCGGTCCACAGTCTGTCTGGCTTGCTCGCGCAAAATGTCTTCGGACAGCCGACCCAGGTCACCGGCGTGCCTAATTTCTGGGCGTACGAGATAGACACCAAGGACACCATCGAGCGCTCCAAGGCGGACATCAAGAACAAGATTCAGTGGTTCTTGAAATTCGCCGAGATCTCGACTCAAGCGGACGCATTCGTCGAATCGGCGACGATGAACCCGGCGTTCGAAGAGTCCGCGATGTTCGAGAACATGATCGAGTTGATGTTCAAGAACGAATACGACGTCTATGTCTTCGACACCGCGCCGACCGCGAACGCGCGCCGCTTGCTCGGCATGAGCAAGGTGTATTCGCTGTGGGTGAACAAGATGCTGAAATCGCGCGAGGAAGCCAAGAGTCTGCGCGAACTGCTCTCCTTCACCAAGAAGAAAGAAGAAGACCCCTTGATGGACTATCTCGTCAGTTTCCGCGATCGCATGGGCCGCGCGCAGAAACTGTTGACCGACGAGCAGTTGACCGCCTTCTTCTTCGTCACGCTGCCAGAAGCGCTGCCGATCGCGGTCATCAAGCGCTTTATCAACTGGTTCCACGATTTCGGCATCCCGGTCGGCGGCGTGGTTGTGAATATGATCATCCAGAAAGATCAGGTCAACGGATCCTCGCCAGAGTTTGTGCGCAACCGTGTCGCGATGCAAGATTCCTACATGACCCAAATCTGGAATGACTTTGGCAACGTGCGTGCGCTTTTGCCGCTGCTGGACAACGAAATACGCGGCACCGAGGCGCTCAGGAAATTCGTCAAGTACGTGTTCGCGTGATATAAGTTCGAGGTTGGAGGCTAGCAGGTTGTCGGAGAGGGAGATCAGAAACCCGTTTTCTGGTTAGAAAATCAAAGAATGCCGCGGAAATTGTCGAGAAAACGGGTTTCTCCGACTGACTGCTAGAAGTTGGAAATTGCAAGGTTGGAGGCACATGTCTCCAACCTTTTTGTTTTGTGATATACTGTGACCCGTAAATCCAATCTTTCATTTCCAATGCCCAACGTCCAAATGGAAGCGTACTGCGTCAAGTGCAAGACGAAACGCGAAATGCAAAACGCGCAAGCGTTGTTCAACGCCAAAGGCACGGCGTACACCAAAGGCGTCTGCCCGGTCTGTGGCACCGGCATGATGCGCTTTGGCGCGACAAAAGCGCACGCGCAAACAAAGGCAGACGGCGGAAGGATAAAGGATGAAAACGCATTGCCAACCGCCAAGCGTCAACCGCGCGCCGCCAAACAAAAGAAATCAGAAATCAGAAATCTGAAATCTGAAATTGGTCGCCTTGTCATCGTCGAATCCCCTGCCAAGGCGCGCACGGTCGGCAAGTTCCTCGGCGCGGGCTACCGCGTGCGCGCATCCATCGGTCACATTCGCGACTTGCCGCAAAAGCAGATGGGCGTGGACATCGAGCATGATTTTCGCCCTCACTATGTTATCACGCCAAAGAAGAAAGATATCGTGAAGGAATTGCGCGAGTATGCCGCAAGCGCAGCGGAAGTTTTCCTGGCGACCGATCCCGACCGCGAGGGCGAAGCGATTTCGTGGCATCTCGCCGCCGCGCTGAACGATGCGCTGCGGGACAAGCCGGTGCGCCGCGTCGAATTCCACGAGATCACGCGCGACGCGATTGATCACGCGTTCGCGAACCCGCGCGCAATCAATCAGCAACTCGTGGACGCGCAGCAAGCGCGCCGCGTGCTCGACCGCATCGTCGGCTACACCATCAGCCCGCTGCTGCGGAAGAAGATCAACACCAAGAACCTGAGCGCGGGACGCGTGCAGTCCGTCGCCGTGCGGCTCGTCGTCGAACGCGAACGCGAGATTCAGGCGTTTGTGCCGGTGGAGTACTGGTCAATCGAAGCGGAACTGGCAAAGCAGGCAGCAGGGGAGCAGGGGAGCAGGGGAGCAGGGGAGACCACTGAATCTCCAATCTCCAATCTCCAATCTCCAACCTCCAAGACTTTTCGCGCCAAGTTGATAAAGGTTGGCGACAAGGATTTTGAATGTCACACGGGTGACGACGCGTTGAAGTTGAAGGAGGTGCTGGAAAAGTGCACGTACACCGTGCTCGACGTGCGGAAGAAGGAGGTGCAGCGCAACCCGTCGCCGCCATTCATCACCTCGACGATGCAGCAGGAGGCGTCGCGCAAGTTGGGATTCAACGCCAAACGCACGATGGCAGTCGCGCAACAGTTGTACGAAGGTATCTCGATCGGCGGCGAAGGCAGCGTGGGGCTCATCACCTACATGCGCACCGATTCGACGAACGTGGCGGAGAGCGCGGGCAAAGAGGCGTGGGCGTACGTCAAAGAAAGATTCGGCGCAGAGTTTCTGCCCAAGACCCCGCGCATCTTCCGAAAAAAAGTCGCCGGCGCGCAAGAAGCGCACGAAGCGATTCGCCCGACGAGCGTGTTCCGCGAGCCAAACGCGATCAAAACATTCTTGGACGCGGATCAGTTCAAACTATACGATCTCATCTGGAAACGTTTCCTCGCGTCGCAAATGGCAAGCGCGGTGTTTGATACGACGGCGGTGGATATAGCAGCCCACAGTAATCAGTTATCAGTTATCAGTAATCAGTCAACGGAACACGCATCCCGCATCACGCATCACGCTGACTATCTCTTCCGCGCGAATGGGTCGGTGATGAAATTTCAGGGCTTTCTCGCTGTTTACTCTGAAAGCAAAGACGAGCCGACCGATAAGGATGATGAAGCGAACCGCGAACTGCCGCCGCTCGCGCGCGCCGAACCGCTCGACCTGCTCGGCATCTATCCAGAGCAGCATTTCACCCAGCCGCCGCCGCGCTTCACCGAAGCGACGCTCATCAAGGCGCTCGAAGAGCACGGCATTGGGCGACCGTCCACGTACGCGCCGATTCTTTCGACGATCCAGGAACGCGGCTATATCGAACGGATGCAAGACCGACGACTCAAGCCGACCGATCTGGGATTCATCGTCAACGATTTGCTCGTCAAGCATTTCGCGCAAGAAGTGGATGTAAAATTCACCGCGCAGATGGAGGAGAAACTCGATCAGGTCGCGGCGGGCGCGGCGAATTGGGTGCAGGTGCTGCGNNGTGTGCGACAAGTGCGGCGCGCCGATGGTGGTCAAGCGGGGACGGTTCGGCAAATTCCTCGCGTGCTCCACATTCCCCCAATGCAAAGGCACGCGCACGCTGCGCGTGTCCGCAAGCGGTGGGAGCGCAAACACCGGTGTCACGTGTCCCGAATGTAAGCAAGGTGAAATCGTCGAGAAGAAGAGCAAAAAGGGACGCATCTTTTATTCCTGCAATCGCTACCCCGCTTGTAAATTCGCGTTGTGGGACAAGCCAATCAAGACGCCGTGCCCGCGCTGCGGCAGTTTGATGACACTCAAGGGAAAGCGCGGAGTCAAGTGCACCAAGTGTGAGTATGTGGGGGAGGTCGTGCCGGCAACAGCAAACGGCTCAGCGTGAATCGTCCGCGCATTTGCCAACCCGCCCCATTCCGCGTATAATGCGGTCAATCTGACCGAGCATGCCAACACCTCGGCTCCTTCCGGCGCCGAGGTTTTTATTGTGATTATCACGCATCACGGAGTTCCAATGCAAGTCCGCTCTGATTTAAGAAACATCGCTATCATCGCGCACGTGGATCACGGCAAGACCACGCTCGTGGACGCGATGCTCAAGCAATCGCATATCTTTCGCGACAACCAGACCATCGTCGAGCGCGTGCTCGACTCTAACGACCTGGAGCGCGAGCGCGGCATTACGATTCTGGCGAAGAACACGGCAGTCACTTTTCGCGGCGTCAAGATCAACATCGTGGACACGCCGGGTCACGCCGATTTCGGCGGCGAGGTGGAGCGCGTGCTGAACATGGTGGACGGCGTGCTGTTGCTCGTGGACGCGGTGGATGGGCCGATGCCGCAGACGCGTTTCGTTCTCCGCAAAGCGCTCGAACTGGGACACAAAGCAATCGTCGTCATCAACAAAGTGGATCGCCCGAACGCGCGTTTGAACCACGTCGCGAACGCGACCTTCGACTTGT
The DNA here is from genome assembly GCA_002400365.1 of Anaerolineales bacterium UBA4826. GTDB lineage: Bacteria > Chloroflexota > Anaerolineae > UBA4142 > UBA4142 > UBA4142. Next base: position 5,687 of record DHFK01000003.1, read on the forward strand.
TCGTTGACCTCGGCGCGACCGACGAGCAAGCCGAGTTTCCGATTGTCTACACCGACGCGATTCGCGGGACTGCGACACTGACCCCCACCCTTACGCCCTCCCCTGTCGCAGACGGGGGCGGGCAGGGGTGGGGGCTCCAACCGCTCTTCGATACGATTCTGACTTACCTGCCCGCGCCGCAGGTCGAACCGGCTCAGCCGGCGCAACTGCTCGTCACCACGTTGGCGTACGACGATTACAAGGGTCGCATCGCGCTCGGGCGATTGTTCGCCGGCACGCTGCGCCCGGGGCAAGCGGTCGCGCGGATCGCGCACGATGGCACGATCACGCCGGGCAAAATTGCGGAACTGTTCGTGCATCAAGGACTCGAGCGCATCCCGGTTTCCGAGGTTGCCGCTGGCGAAATCGTCGCGCTCACCGGCTTGCCGGAAGTGCACATCGGCGAAACGGTAGCGGACGCAGCCGATCCGCGCCCGCTCCCGCCCATTCGCGTCGAAGCCCCGACGGTGCGGATGGCATTCGGCGTGAACACATCGCCCTTTGCCGGGCGCGAGGGCACGTGGGGTACGTCGCGCAAACTGCGCGAGCGCCTGTTCAAAGAACTGGAATCGAACGTGAGTCTGCGCGTCGAAGAGACCGAATCGCCGGACACGTTCATCGTCTCTGGGCGCGGCGAGTTGCACCTCGCGATTCTGATCGAAACGATGCGGCGCGAGGGGTACGAGTTTCAGGTTTCCAAACCGGAAGTGATTTTCAAAGCAAGCGGCGGGCAGAAACTAGAGCCGGTCGAAGAAGTGTACATCGAAGTCGCCGGCGATTTTCTCGGCGTCGTGATGGAAGCGCTGGGCACGCGGCGCGGCGCGCTGAAAGAGATGCACACGGCGGACGACGGCTCGGTGCATCTGCGCTACCTCGTGCCGACACGCGGCTTGCTCGGCTTTCGCAACAAGTTTCTCACCGCGACGCGGGGCACCGGCGTGATGCACGCGCTCTTTCACGGCTACCTGCCGCTCACCGGCGAAATCGCGGTGCGCGAGCACGGCAGTCTGGTTGCGTTCGAGCCGGGCGTTACGACGAGTTACGCGCTGAGCAACGCGGAGGGACGCGGCATTTTGTTCATCGGACCCGGCGTCCAAGTGTATGAGGGCATGGTCATTGGCGAGCAAGCGCGCGAGGGCGACATTGCGATCAACGTGTGCAAGAAAAAGCACATGACGAACGTCCGCAGTTCGAACGAAGACATCGCCGTGCGCCTGACGCCGCCGCGCGTGATGAGTCTCGACGAGTGCATCGAGTACATTTCCGACGACGAACTCTTGGAAGTGACGCCGCAGAATCTGCGGATTCGCAAAAGGACCCTTGGAACGGAGGAGCGCCACAAGGCGGCTGCCGCGCGCGACAAAGCCGCCGCGCGCGCGCTCCAACCGGCGTAGGCCGAAAATGAACCAGGTTTCTCGCTTGCGGCGGAAACCTGGTCTCGCTTGCCCTATTTGTTTACGCGTTGCGCAAAGCGCTTTGCTGACGCCATTCGATCCACAAACCAATAAAAATCCCCAGCATGGCTGCCGCCTGCAGCACACACCAAATTCAGATCGCGTGGATGACGAAGATCTCGATGCCGGTCAAGTATGCGGCAAAGAACAATCCGCCGCTCGCGAGATAAAAGCGCGCGTCGGTCAGCCAGTCGGGCGCGCGCGCTTTCGCCATGAACGCCCACAGCGCGAGCAGCAACAGCGCGGCGTACCCGGCTGCCCCAATCGCCGCAACCGGAATGCCCAACAGCGACGCGTACGGACTCGCGTTCACCACGTCACATTCCCCAACGCCGCAGATGATTTCGGTCTTGCTGACCTTAGTCCACCACAGATATAGCGAATCGGCCAAGCCAATCGCCGCAAGCGCTGCGCTCAGAATTTGTAGATTCCGTATCGCTCTGAAAAACCTCATGGCTTGCCTCCGCTTGGCGCTAATGCGCGACGTCAAGCGCGCCGCGCATCGAGTTTAACACGAAACATCCCGCGCGATTTTCATATCGCCGCGGGCGCCCCGGGCTGCGCGCGCGGCGAGCGCGAGACAAATCAATAGCGTGATGTTCACGGCGATGTTGAAGCAGACGACAACGTTCGACGCAAGCGTATGCGTGTGCGGCGGCGTCACACCCAACCCTGCCATGTTCAACACCACACTCACAAATCCGTGCCCGGTCAGGTACGGCCCGTAATCAACCCCGAGCGCGCGTAGGACCGGCGGCAATAATTGCGATCCCTGAAACTGTCCAAACAGATGTCGAACGTGATTCAGCCCCGCGCCGTACAACGCCTGCAGCGCGTACAGAAAAAGAATCGCCAGGCCGAGGGTGTGCCCGCGCCGCGTCAATACCCAGCCCGCCGGCGGAAGGATCAGGTAGATGATCGCGCAGTAAAGCAGAAACTCAACAACCCCGATCCCGTACCAGGCCGGCTCGCGCGTCACGAGGGCATCGTCCAGCACGTGCAACCCCAAGCCAACGAGACTGCTCGCGAATAAAAACGTGAGGCAGCGCGAATACGCGTTCTCTGACAAAACCTCCCCCTCTAGCAGTCCGACAGGCACATCTTGCGGGGAAGGCAGCCGTCCTGAGCGATAGCCGAAGGATGCCGCCGAACGCCCATCCTTCGGCTGACGCTCAGGACGGCTGGGCTACCACCCCGCAGAACTTGCTGATTCTTGTACTAGCCCAGCCAACTCTATCGGCGGATACGCCTTGACCAGAAGGTACGGCTGAGCGAGACCCGCCGCCACGGCCTATCGGCGTTCCACGTACTGCTTCCGATAATACTCCAAATACTCTCCACTCTTCAACTTGCGCCACCACCATTCATGGTGGACGTACCACTGAACGGTTTTCTCCAACGCTTCTTCAAAATTGTGTCCGGGTTCCCAGCCCAGCGCGCGTAGTCTCGTCACGTCGAGCGAATAGCGGCGATCGTGCCCCGGGCGGTCCGGCACGTGCTGGATCAACGATTCGGGCTTGCCGAGCATTTTCAGAATCAGGCGCGCCATGTCAATGTTGTGCGTCTCTTGCCCGGTGCCCACGTTATAGACCTCGCCAATCTTGCCGCGATGCAGGACGAGGTCAATCGCCTCGCAGTGGTCGAGGACGAATTGGTAATCGCGCATCTGCTTGCCGTCGCCGTACACCGGCAGCGGGATATTGTCTATCGCGTTCGTGACGAACAGCGGCACGACTTTTTCCGGGAACTGGTACGGTCCGATATTGTTCGCGCCGCGCGTGATCGTCGCCGCGACTTTGTGCGTCACGCAATACGCATGGATGAGCAAGTCGGCGCCGGCTTTCGACGCGGCGTACGGCGAGCGCGGCGCGAGCGGATCGGTTTCCTGCGACGAACCTTGCTCAACCCATCCGTAAACCTCATCCGTTCCTACTTGGTGGTAGCGCAACCCAAACTTTTTCGCCGCTTCCAGCAGCACGTACGTGCCGTAGACATCGGTGCGGATGAACGCGTCCGCGTCCATGATGGAACGGTCCACGTGCGTTTCCGCCGCAAAGTTGACGATCGTATCAATCTTGTGTTCGCTCACCGCGCGCTCGACCGCGGGCGCATCGCAAATGTCGCCGCGCACGAACGCGTAGCGGGGATTCTTTTCGACATCGCGCAAGTTGTCGAGATTCCCCGCGTAGGTCAGTTTATCGTAGACGACGACGTGGTAGTCGGGATATTTCGACAGGATATAGCGCACAAAGTTCGAGCCAATAAAGCCCGCGCCGCCGGTGACCAAAAAGTTTTTCATTTCTCCTCATGCTGCAAGCGGTCGCGAACGAAAGTCAGAAATTCTCTCAGCGCAGTTGGAGGATCGTCACTCAGATTACTCTCAACCACATTCTCTTCGCGACCCGCATGAAAATGCTTCGGAAACGATTTGATGTGTGACCACTTGGCATCCGGGACGTTGTTATGACGCCAGACGGCGCCATCTTTACGTCGGCGTTCCCAGTGAAAAGCGAACCGCTGCTCCTTGCTTCGCGCCGAATACCACACATCTACGTACGTTCCATCTCGCAAGTAGAGCCGTATATTCTCGTTCAGTTTCCTTGCCTCGGTCACAATGTCGGCGAATTCTGCGGTCGCGATCGCGATGAGCGAAGCATAGTCGAAGCTCATAAGGCATCCAGCGCGCGGCGCAAGGAATCGTACTCGTCTTCCAGGTGGTCAAAGCGGAAGAAATCCTCCCAGGAATTCTCTTCCGCCAATTCGCCTTCGCGGTACAAACGCTCCATCTCCTCGCTGGATCCAACGCTATAGCGGTGTCTTAGCGCGCTCAACGCAGACTCGACCTGCGCCAAACGAGTGTGCAGATAGACGCGCAGACTCTCGCGTGTCAAGTCCATAACCGGCATCTGCAGAAGAGACGCTATTTCCGTTACAGTCTTATCCGAGAACTCGATGACTCGATCCATAAGACACCAACCCGTCTACTTGGAAATTCGGGAGATTCAATCCGCAATCCGCAATCTGAAATCCAAAATCAGAAATTAAAGGATTCCCACCTTGCTGTAATCGCCGATCATCAGTTTGAGCGTTTGCGTTCGCCCATCCGTGCGCGCCACCTCGACGTTGCGTCCGATCAAACTATCGGCGAGGCGGCGGGAGAGATCGTGCAGCCGGCAGTTTTCCAAGATCACGCTATTTTCGATTTCGCAATTCTGAATCACACAGTCGTGATGAATGGAGGTGTAGGGTCCGACGAAAGCGTTCTCGACGCGCGTTCGTTCGCCAATGATCGCGGGTCCGCGAATGGTGCTGTTGACGACCACCGCGCCGGGCTGCAACACCACGCGCCCCTCGATGACGGACGCGCCATCCACTTGTCCTTCGTTCTTCGCCTCGATAATGTCCAACACCAGCCGATTCGCCTCGAGCATATCGGACATTTTGCCGGTGTCAATCCACTCGCTCGTCAACAAGTGATGGCGCACGTCGTAACCCAGATCAATCAACTTTTGAATGGCGTGAGTGATTTCCAGTTCGCCGCGCTGGGAGGGCTTGATCTGCTCAATCGCCTGGAAGATGTGCGAATCGAACATGTAAATGCCGACGAGCACCAAATCGGAAACGAAATGGTCCGGCTTTTCGATGAGTTGGGTGACGCGGTGCTCGTCGTCGAGGAGCGCCACGCCGAGATTTTGCGGATTGGGCATTCGGTAGAGCAGAATCTGGCAGTTCATCGCGCCGCGGCGAAACGCGTCCACCTGCGCCACGATCCCGCCGCGAATAAAGTTGTCGCCCAGGAACAAGACGAACTTGTCGTCGCCGACATACGCTTGCGCGATCTTGACCCCGTGCGCCAGTCCCCGCGGCGCATCCTGCACAATGTAATCGACGCGCGCGCCGAACCGCGCGCCATCGCCGACCGCGGCTTGGACCTGGTCGCCGGTTTCCGGGCTGATGACGATGCCGATGTCGCTAATGCCGGCTTCGACCAGATCTTCGATCGCGTAGAACAAAACCGGTTTGTTGGCGACCGGCACCAGTTGCTTTGCGCCGGTGTACGTGAACGGTCGCAGGCGCGTGCCTTTGCCGCCGGAGAGGATGAGTCCTTTCATCCGCCCTTCTCCTCGCTTGCATAGTACTGATACAAACTCATCTCGCCTTTGACGTTGGTAAGCACTGTACCGATCAAGCGCGCGTTCACCTTTTCCAAGAGCATCCGGGCTTGTTTCGCGTGCTCGCGTTTCGTCTTGCCCGCGCTGACTACGAGCAGGACGGCGTCTACTTTCGATGACAAGACCGCCGCGTCGGTCACGGCAATCACCGGCGGCGCGTCGAACAAAACGACGTCGGCGGATTGCTGGAGCGCGGCGATCACCTCCGACATGCGGCGCGAGGCGAGGAGTTCGGAGGGATTGGGCGGCAGCGTGCCGCTGGCGAGCAGTTGCAGATTGGGCGCGGCGGTTTCTTGCAGCGGCGGCTTGCTCATCAACGCATCGTCGCGCATCATGTCGGTAAAGCCGGGCGTCGGACGCGCGTTGAAAATCTGATGGAGCGCGGGGCGCCGCAAGTCGCAGTCAACTACAATTACGCGCTTGCCCGCCTGCGCCAGCGTCACCGCGAGATTCGCCAGCGTCGTGGATTTGCCTTCTTCGGGCGAGGCTGACGTAACGACCATCGAGCGCAGTGGTTTGTCGAGACTCGTAAACTCCAGGTTCGTCCGCAGCGTACGGTACGCTTCGCTGATGGGCGAACGTGGATTGGCAAGCGTAATCAAGGTGGAAGAGCGATCGTCAGGCATAGCAGACTCCAGGGGTGGTCAAATCGGATTGCCGCAGTGCGGACACACACGCGACTCGGTTGGTTTGCTTTTGTGTGCGCGCGCCGCGCTGGTTTCGCCGATCAGCGGAATCGAGCCCAGCACCGTGACGCCCAAGACGCGCTCGAGGTCGTCGGCGGTGCGTACGATGTCGGACTCGAGCCATTCCAAAACGAAAACGATCATCACGCCGATCAGCGCGCCGAGAATCGCGCCCGCGCCAGTGTTGATCGAGGTCTTGGGCGAGAAGATTTCGGGTGAGGTTGCGTTGCGCAGAATGTTGACCAGAATGCGGTCACGCTGGTCAATCTGCAGATTCTCTTGATTGTGCGCCGAGACAAAAGTCTCGGCAAGCGCCTGCGCCATCTTTGCCGCGACCGCCGGAATCGGATGACGCGCCTCGAGCGTAATGAGCAAAGTGGACTCGTCGGCATTAAAATTGGTCTGGCTGACGAAAGTTTCCGGCGTGACGTCCAACTGCAATTTGTCAATGACCGGCTGCGTGATCCCCGGCGATTGCATTTGCTGCACATAGTTGCGCAGCAGGTTTTTGATCGCCAGCGTCTGCCCATAATCGGACGGGCGCGCCGGGACCGCGCTGAGAGTGACGGTCGAACGATAGATCGGCGTTTGCAGTTTGCTAAACGCATACGCGCTGCCCGCGGCGACCAGCGCGAGCAGAATGATAATCCAGCCGCGCTTGACGAGGACGCGCGCGTAATCTTGCAGTTGCATGTGTGACTCCCAGATTTCTGATTCCACCGGCATTTTACCACACTTGAACGATTTTAAGAAAATTAAGCAGACAAGGTGACAAGGTGACCGGAAATGACGTGGAGAATGTCACCTTGTCACCCGCTCACCGTGTCGCCTTGGCTTGCCTTTGGGAATTTCGCCAACTACCGGCAGCCCCAACGCCTCTGCATCGCGCGCGTCGCGCACTGACGTGTCGAGATAGTCCAAGATGAACGCGAGCGCGAGGCCCGCCAGCAGCGCGAGCGCGACGCGGATCGGAATGTCCATCTGTTCGCGCAGAGACGCGCCAACCCGGCTCACGACCGGCTTGTCAATCACGGTGACGGTCGCGCCGGTCGCGCCGAGTTGCGCAAAGTACTTGCTATTATTCTCCGCCAGGTTCTTGACCGCCGCGTCCGCGATCTTTTGCGCTTGCGCCGCGTCGCCCCACGTCACCGACATGGACATCAAGCGGCGCTGTTTTTCGATGGCGGCAGCAATGTTGCCCTTGCGCACGACGATGCCGCGGACGCCCATTTGCGCGAGCGTCGCGTTCACGTCGTCGGCAAAGACATCGCTCTGGATGATCTCGACGAAATCGTCGCGGATGTACTCCGACGCCTGGTACGCGGTGAGGATCGGATCGTAGCCGGAGACATCTTGCGCCGGCGGCGCGTTGACGCCGATCGTAAAGCGCACGCTTGCCGAGTACTGCGGCGCGGGCTGCGCGCGCAAAATGAAACTCCCCACGCCGACGACTACGACGAGGAGAACAATCAGCCACCAATAGCGCAGTAAGACGCGCGCGTAATCACGCAGTTCCATCACGGCTCCACGTGCAATAGTGCATTGGTGCAATAGTGCGATAGTTTCATTATTTGGGCGCGTAACTATCGCACTATTGCGCTATCGTACTATTGCACAACTTTACCAACTTTTCTTTGAATACCGCAGTGCTAAATTTCTCCGCGTGCCCGCGCAGCGCCATTGGATCGAACTTGCGATCGTCGAATGCGCGGACCGCATCCGCCAACGCTTGCGCGGTCGGCGCGCGAAAAAATTCGCCCGTCACCCCTGCGACGATTGTCTCGAGCGCGCCGCCGCCCGCGAACGCGATCACCGGCTTGCCGCACGCGTTCGCTTCCAGCGGCGTGATGCCGAAATCCTCCTCGCCGGGAAACAGAAACGCGCGGCAGCGCGCAATCAAGTCCTTGCCCGCCGCGTCCGACACGCGACCGAGAAAACGCACATTCGGCTGGGCGATCGCCTGCAAGCGCGCGCGGTCGCGTCCATCGCCGGCGATGACGAGCGGCAGACCGAGTTCGTTGAATGCCTGCACCGCGAGGTCAATGCGCTTGTACGGCACAAGGCGCGAAAGGATCAAAAAGTAATCGCCGCGCGCGCGCGAAACGCTAAAACGCCCCACCTCCACCGGCGGAAAGATGATCGTCGCATCGCGCTGGTAGTACTTGGCGATGCGCTCGCGCACCAGTTGCGAAATCGCGCAAAAGTCGCTCACGCGCTCCGCCGCGCGGCGATCCCACGCGCGCAGCCCCGCGATGAACAGCGGCAAGATCAGCCGCGGCAGACGACCGATGCGCTCGCGTTCGACGTAAGCGGCGTAGTTCCAGAGAAAGCGCGCCGGCGTCAGACAATAGCAAATGTGCCGCGCGCCCGCCGGCACGCGCACGCCGTGCGCAAACGCGCTCGTGATGCTGAGGATGACGTCGTACCCGCGCAGATCGAGCGATTCAAACGCCGCGGGATAGAGCGGCAGCAACAGGCGCTGGTTGCGCAGCGGAAGCCGGTCAATGAACGTCACGCGAATGTCCCAGGTTTTGTACGCCGCGGGCATCGCGGCGCGCCAGTACGTCGAGGTAAAGACCGGCGCGTCAGGAAACAGATCGTGCGCGACTTCGAGGACGCGTTCGGCACCGCCGTACTGATTGAGCCAACTGGCGACGAGAGCAACTTTTCCAGAGCGACCTTTGGGCATCGGCGTTAGTATAGCGCAAAGCGACGCGCGGCGCAAACTTTCGCTATTTTCACAATGCGTGGTTCTGTTTGCTAAAGCGACCAATCGCGGATATACTTGGGTTGGGATTAGAGCCATGCCCAACGAACGTATCCTCGTCCTCGAAGATCACGTTGACCTGCTCAAGCAAGTGTGCGACGTGCTGATCGACGCGGGTTATCGCGTGGAGCCCGCCGCGACCGGCGCGGAAGCCCTCACGCTGGCGCGCCATGCGGCGTTCAACCTGCTCATCGCCGACGTTTTTCTCCCGGACAATTCCGGCATCCAGGTATTCCAGCAAATCCGCGCGATCCGCCCGGATCTCGCGGGCGTCGCGATCACCGGGCACAGCACCTGGGAATTGGCGCTCGACGCGCTGCGCGCGGGATTCGTCGGCTTTCTGGTCAAACCCTTTGTGCCGGAACAACTCGTGGCGACCGTCGTCAGCGCGCTGGAGCAAGAGGAACTGCGCCGCGACAACGCGCGCCTGCGCGCGATGGTGCCCCTGTACGAACTCTCGCGCGCCTTTATGGGCACCTTCGAACTAAAGGACTTGCTCAACCAGATCGTGGACACCGTGCGCGCCGAGACCCGAGCCCAAGTGGTCTCGCTCATGTTGCTCGGCGAGGACCAAACGCAGTTGCATATCGCCGCGGCGTCCGGCTTGCCCGTTGACGTCGTCGAGACTCAAACGCGCAACCTCGGCAACGGCATTGCGGGCAGGGTCGCGCAGACGGGCGAACCCCTGATGATCGCCGAAGGCCTGCCGCTCCAGCCCGAAATCCGCCGGGCGATGACCAAGCCGGACATCTTGTCCGCGCTGTCCGTGCCCCTGCGCGCGCGCGGCAGAGTGATCGGCGTGCTAAATCTCTCGCGCCCGCGCGGGAGCGATCCATTCACTCACGGCGATCTGGAATTGGCGACGGTCTTTGGCGGGCAAGCCGCGATCGCGATCGACCAGGCGCGCCTCATCGCCGATCTCAGGCAGTTGAGCGATTTGAGCCAGCGGCTCGCGCGCACGGTGGACCTGGACGACGCCTGCGCCGTGATTTTGCGCGTGCCGGTCGAAATGCTCAATGCGCGCAGCGCCGCGCTCTGGCTCAGCGACGGCTCGCCCGCGCCGACTCTTCGCACGATCGGCATGGAAGATACGACCCCGCCGGCAATCAACCTCGAGCGCGTCGTGGAAGAGTTCAAGCCCGATCCGAACGGCGGCTGGCTGATTCTGGGCTTGCGCCACGGCGACAAGACTTTTGGCGCGCTCGCGGCACGGCTTGCCACCGCGAAACCGCCGGGCGACGAGCGGCTCAGAACGCTGCGCACGCTCGCGCACGTGGCGGGCGCAGTCATCGAATCGCACCGCTTGCGCGCCCGCGAGGCGCAAGCCTTCCAGGAAGTTGACCGCGCGGTGCGCGCCGACCTCAACCTGCGAGATTTGCTCGACCGCTTGCTGAACGAAATGATCGAGACCTGCCAGGCGCAGGGCGGCGCGATCTATCTGTGGGATGACGAGCGCGGCTCGCTCGATCCGTGGGTCCAGCGAGGACTGGCGGCGCAGACCGATTGGACCAAGACCCTGTTCCAGGCAGAACGCGCCAGACAGATCCAAGATGCGCAAGCCGATCAGTTCATCGTCGGCGCGCCGATGACGATCGGCAATCGCGCGCAAGGCGTCGCGGTGCTCACGCGTTCGGCGGCAGCCGGCGAATTCCGACCTTCCCAGGTGGACCTGCTTTCGACGTTGACCAGCGCGGCGGCGCTGGCTGTGCGGAACGCGCAGTTGTACGCGCGCTCCGAAGAGGCGGCGATTGCGGAGGAGCGCACGCGCATCGCGCGCGAGATTCACGACGGCTTGGCGCAGGACTTGTCTTTTCTCGTGCTCAAGATCGGGGTCGCGCAGCGCCTGGCGACCCAGGGCAAAGACAAAGAGTTTCGCAAAGAACTGGGGGAGATTTCGGAGCAACTTCGCCGCGATGCGCGCGATGTGCGCCGCATCATCTTTGCGCTGCGGCCCTTGGACATTGAGACGTTGGGCTTTATGCCCGCGCTGCAAAAATTCGCGAAAGAATTCGGCAGCGCGAACGAGATCGAGGTTCAGTTCAATGCCCAGGGCGATTTCGCGCACTTGCCGCCCAAGCTCGAAACGGCGCTCTTTCGCTTGACCCAGGAGACGCTGAACAATGCGCGCAAGCACGCCCAGGCGCAGCACGTCTGGATTGAGCTCGCGCTGGAGGACCGGCGCAAGGCGATTCTGCGCGTGCGGGATGACGGCGTCGGTTTCGATTTGCCTAAAGCCCTGGCAGCGGCGCAAGCCCGCGGCAGCGTCGGCTTGGTGCAAATGCGCGAACGCGCCGAGCGCGCCGGCGGAAGTTTTGCCATCGAGACCGCGCCCGGCAAAGGCACGACCATCCAGGTGGAACTGCCGGTGCGTGAAGCGTGAATCTGTTTTTTCACGGCGCGAGCGCGCCGCCGGTCATAATGCCGCGAATCGCCAAGCCGAAGATGAAGAACGAAGCCAGCGCGTAGAGCGCGGCTTCGCGACGCGTCGCGCGCGCGTTGGTGTAAACGTAGACGGCGGGCCAGCCGAGCGCAACGAGCGCGCCGTACAAGAAATGCAACAGGTCGGCAGGACGCGCGCCTCCCAAAGCCGCCAGCACGCCGACACTGCCCTGCCCGAGCATCAGGATTTCGCCAACGATCAGCGCGCCCCAGTAACTCGAACTGATCCCACGCCCGCGAAAATAATCCCACGCCGCCCAAATCCCCAGGGCAAGCGCAAACATGACCGCAGACAAAGCCAAACGACCGTGGATGAAGGTCAACACAGAAATTCTCCTGCCCGAAAATTTCAAACTGAATATCGAAAATCTGAAATCTGAAATGGTCAGTGGTGCGCCATCAGGTAAACCGCGCGCCCGTACGCCAGCAGTGCGAGCGTTACCAGCGTCAGATCGCGCAAGTGAATGTAGGCGTCGCGCGGGATCGCCCAATCGAACGCGATGAAATACAGCGTCAAGACGAGGAGAATCAACGTGACCAGCCCAAGCACGGCGACCAGTTGATTCGAGTTGTACTGCTTGGTCTGTTGCAGATAGACGACGTGCGCGGCGACCGCGCCGGCGAATCCGTGAAAAAGGAAAAGCGCGATCAACGCGTAGACGTACAATTCCTCCAGTAAACGAATGCCGTCCGCCAGCATGAACCACACGCCGACGTTCAACGCCAGCACGATGAGCGCGGCGACCACGGCGCGCGCGATCAACTGCGACATCACGCGCGGCGCGCGATCGTCGTTGGTGTAACGAAAGAGGCGCGGTGGGACGAGGAACGCCAACAAGAACGCCGCGCACGCCGCCGCGCCGTACCCGGCTGACCCGTCAAGCGACGGCACGCGCGCAAAAGCAGTTTCAGCGTACAAAAGACCGAAACCCAAAGACGCGACGAGCGCGTAGAGAACCATTACGCCTCCTAACGATAAAGACCTTCCAGGTCGCAAAACCTGGAAGGTCTCGCCAATCAAAGACCTGGAAGGCTTCCGCACGGCGCAACTTCCAGGGCTGGACTCGCTCTACCGCGCGACGACCACGCCTTCCTTGACCGTCGGAACGATTTCGACCACCAACTTTTGGAAATGGCTGTTCGGCGGAAAACTGGGATTCACCGCGTAGACTAGTTCGACGATGTGCGCTTCGATGCGGAGCGATTGCGTTTCCAAACTCAGCGTTTTGCCTTTTTCCACCACCGCCGGCTCGCCTTTGGTCGCAAGTTTAGTCCGCAGCGTCTGATCCCTGAACGCAAAATCGCTCATCAGGATCTGGGTCACGGTGCGGACGTCGGCTTTGTCAAACAACCAGAGATCGAACGCGGTCACCTTGTCGGGTTTGCCTTCGCCGATGGTTTCGGAAATGCCCATGCCACATTCGCCCAGGAATTCGCCTCGCGCGGTCTCCAGACTGTACGACGTGTCATAGTTGTCGTTGCCCAGCACGTACGTCGGCACATACCGCCCCAATCCGCCGGGCGTCGTCGTCGGCGCGGGCGCAGCCGGAATCCGCAGGCTTGGTTCTGGCATCGGCGCAACGGATGCGGCGGCGGGCACCTCTGCGCGCGCGGCTCGCCCGGCGCGCAGGTTGGGCAGAATCCGCAGATAAAAGATCAATCCCGCCGCCGCGATCAGAACCACCACGAGCAAAATCAGCAGAATGGCAATCAAGGGGTCCATGCCGCTCGGCTTTTGCCCCGTCGGCGCTGCCGTCGCGGTGGTCGGCGGACGCGTCCCGACCGGCGTGGCGGGCGGCACCGTTCCTAAACCTGGGGGAAGCACCGCGCCGCCGGCGACGTTCACCCCGAAGACGGGACCCAGCATCCTGAGACGGTCCGCTTCCAACGGGCGATTCTTGGCGGTACGATCAACGATGAGTTGGTTGAGGGTCTTTTCTAATTCTGGCTTGCTCAATCCCTTCAAGCGCGCTTTGACGAGATCCGCGTTCTGATTGAACGCGTACGAGTCCGCCGCGGCGGCAACGTCATCCGCGCTCGGCTTGAACTCGACGGTCATCCAGCCGACGCTCAAGCCCACGCCAAAACCGACGATCAGCAAAAGCAACGCGATCAGAGGTCCGATCCAGACATTCCGTTGCAAGAGTCCGATGAGTTTTTCCATCCTGCCTCCCATTCGCAGAGAACCTACTGAATCGCCCGCACGCCCGAGTGCGGTCACGACCGTATTCTATCACAAATCGCGCGCACATTCAAGAACCAACTAGATTTTCACCAGGGGCTCTTTCGTGGCTTGGCTCAGAATCTCCACGTCATTCTCGCGGATGACCACCAAATCTTCGATGCGGACGCCGCCCCAGCCCGGCAGGTAAATGCCCGGCTCGATCGTCAGCGTCATGTTCGGCTGGTACGTATCTTTCGACAATTTGCTCGCGCGCGGACCCTCGTGCACCGCCAGTCCGACGCCGTGGCCCAAGCCGTGGCCGAACTGGTCGCCAAAGCCGGCTTTGGCGATGACGTTGCGCGCGAACGCGTCGGCGCGCTTGCCCTTGACGCCCGCCTTGATCTTGCGCTCTGCGGCTTGCTGCGCCTTGAGCACCGCTTTGTAAACTTTGGTGAACTGCTCGTCCGGCTGACCGAGGCAGAGCGTGCGGGTCAGATCAGAATGGTACGCGTTGATGCGACAGCCGATGTCCACGAGAATCGGCTCGCCGCGCTGAAAGCGGCGATCGCTGGGGCTCGCGTGCGGCAGCGCGCTGTTCGGTCCGCTGGCGACGATGAGATCGAAGGCGACTTTGTCCGCGCCGTGCTCGCGCATGTACTTTTCGATGATCCACGCGCCTTCCTTCTCGGTCATGCTGGGCTTGACGACCGCGCAGAAATGGGCGAAGGCTTTGTCGGTCAACTCGACCGCGCGCCGGATCGCCGCCAACTCGTCCGGTTCCTTGACGGCGCGCAATTCTTCCACGAGCCCCGGCGTCGGTTTCAATTTGAACCCGGCTTTGCGCGCGGCTCTGGTCCAATCCCGGAGCGTAGCCACCATGAGGTATTGCGTCTCATAGCCCATCACCTTGGGGTGGGCTGTCGTCGCAAATTCGCCGAGCGCCTTGTTCTTGTCATAGCCCGCTTCAAAGAGTTTGAAATCGTCTTTGGCGCGTTGCTTGACGTCTTCGTAATAGCGCGAATCGGTCGAGATCATCGCGTGCTCCGCCGAAATCAACAGCGTGGCGTCGAGATATTCGCCGCCGGAAAAACCGGAGAGATAGAATTGATTTTCCGGTCGGGTGACGATCAAGCCATCCAAGCCCTGCTCCGCCAGTTTGGCGCGCAGATTCGCGAGACGTTGATTCATCGTAGGCTCCTTTGCTGAAACTGAACGTATTATACCCGGTTTTGCGCGGCGCGGCAAGGCGCGCCGGCTGCTTGCGTCGCGCCCCTGGCTATGCTACAATGCGCCCCGATGTCTTCGCCGATTCGCGTACTCCAGTCCAGCCGCGTCGCGTGCATCGCGCTCGCGCTCGACATTCTCGTCGCGTGCGCGCCGACGCCTACGCCGGTGCCGACGCGCGCCGTCACGCCACGGCCCATCATTACGCCGCAAGTCGTCATCACCGCGCAAGCGCTACCCACGCCGACGCCCACACGCGCCACCACCCCCGCGCCGGCAATCGCCATTGAGCCAGATCCGCATGCACGCCCGACGACGAGCCCGCCAATGCCGACTCCCTTGCCCGAGCCGCCTTCTTTCCTGCAAGAGTACATCAGCCGATTGTCCGACCTATCGCATTTGCCAGAGATGGAAAACACGATCACGACGCAGTTCACCAGCCGCAACTGGGTCAGCCACGAACATTACTTTGATTGGTTCATAGACGACGGCAATTTCATCGGTCCCAACTATGGCTACATCGCCGAAGATGGCAGGCGACTGCCGTACCAAATCATCGCGGGTTACGACGGCAAGCCGGAATATGAAATCGTCCCGCGCGTGCAGGGACCCGGCGTTATCACGCGCATCTGGTTCGCGCATCAACAGCACGAGAGCGTCAACAATCCCACAGACATGTCCCAGGACGAGGAATGGAGCAACTGGGGCAACCTCGGCGCCGTCGGCAACATTCGATTCTATTTTGACGATGAGCCAACGCCGCGCCTCGACGTGAACATCAAAGACCTCTTTGTCGGCAAGCACCCATTCCCCGCGCCGCTCGCCGCGTTCTATGCGTCCGCTAACGGCGGCAACATCAACTACGTCCCGATTCCATTCCAGCGTTCCATCCGCGTCGCGACGACGGGACGCCCGCGCATGATGCAGATCGAGGTCAAGCGCTTTCACGCCGATCTGGCGCCGCCGCTTGCCGCCGCCGGAACGACGGGCAATCCGCTCAACCGCAATCGCGCGAACACCTTCCGGTCGTTCACGCCGACGCTGTCGCCGGGCGAGCAAGCCGCGCTCGACCAGGCGGCGCAGGCGTGGCAAACCTGCACGCCGGCGAACCTGCCGGAGTTCAAGCCATTCGAACTGGCGATTCCGCACAACCAATCCGGCGAAGTAGATTTCAATCAACCCGGGACGATTGCCGCGCTGCGCGTGCGCGTGCCGCGCGGGATGGAAGACTCGGTCTGGATGCAGGTCTTTTGGGATGGCGACGCCGAGCCAAGCATGTCGGCGTCTCTGCGCGGCATGTTCAGCACCACGGAACTCTTGCTCCCCTACCGCGCCCTGCCGCTCGGATTCATAGACAGTCTGACCGAACATCTCTTTTACATTAATTTTCCGATGCCGTTCGAGTCCGCGCGCATCGTCTTTCTCAACGAACGCGCCGAGACCTTGCCGCTCACCGTGGAAATCGCTCAGCGCGAAACGGTGCCCGGCGCCGGGAACGCGCGCCTGCACGCGTTTCAAGGCACGCGGCGTATGACCGCGCGCGAAGACGCCGGCGACAACTATTCGGTTATTGACGTCGTGGGGCGCGGCAAATACTTGGGCGCAATCTTTAGCGCATGGGACTTGGATCGCCGCGCGTTGAACGGCCCGCTCGATCCGAATTGGCGGTTCCCGTACCTCGAATCAAACATGGACGTATGGGTGGACGGTCGGCTCGCGCTGCCCGGCACCGGCATCGAGGATGATTTCAACGCGAGTTACTATTACGTCTTCGCCGGTCATCCGGGATACAACGCCAAGTACTGCCTGGCGGGCTTGACCCTCTTGGATTACAGCACACCCAAAGAACCATCGTCGCAGTATCGCTTTTATCTGAACGACGCGCCGGAGTTCAACGATCATCTAAAGGTCCTAGTCCAGCACGGGAACAAGGGCAACAACCTGTCGGTGACGTATTCTTCGACGGCGTTTTGGTATCAGGTGAAATAGGAAAGACGACCCAGACCCGCTGGTTGCCTGATGTAACGAAAAAGACTCTCCAAAGACAGAGAGTCATTGTGGCTTGGCGGCACTTTGCACCTACATCATCCCATGGATTGTCAAGCCGGGCTACCCAAAATCGTGACCCACACGCGTTCCCCGCGCTCTCCGCAGTCTCCGCTACACCTCCGTCACCACCGGGATCACCATCGGGCGGCGATGGGTTTGCCGGTAGAGATACTGGCTGAGCACGTCCTTTAGTTTCACACTGAGCGCGCTGCCGCGTCCCCCCTTCCTCAGCGTGTCCGCAATCGCCGTCTTCGCGCCGGCGATCAAATCCTCCGCGGCTTCGGTATAGACAAAGCCGTGCGTGATGATCTCGGGCCCGAAGACGATTTCGCCGGTGTGCGCGTCCAGCGTGACGAGCGCGACGAGAAATCCATCTTCCGACAAATGATGCCGCTCGCGCAGGACCGTGGAGCCCACATCGCCGATGCCGATGCCGTCCACGAGCACATCGCTCGCGGGGACCGTGGCGTGGCTGACGCGCGCGTTACCCCGTTCGTCGAATTCCACGACCGCGCCGTTCTCGACGACAAAGGTATTTTCCGGCGGTATGCCGAGGGATTGCGCGAGGCGCGCGTGCAGAACGAGATGACGATACTCGCCGTGCAGCGGGATAAAGTACTTGGGGCGCGCCAGATTGATCAAGAGTTTCTGTTCTTCCTGGCTCGCGTGCCCCGAGACGTGCACGTGCATCAACTCGCTATAGTACACGAACGCGCCCGCGCGAAATAGATTATCCAGCGTGCGGTTGATCATCTCTTCGTTGCCGGGAATCGGCGTGGCGGAGAGGATCACGGTATCGCCGGCGGCGAGCGTGACCTGCTTGTGATCGTGGTTCGCCATCCGCACCAGCGCGCTCGTCGGCTCGCCCTGCCCGCCGGTGCACACGATGACGATTTCGTTCGCCGCAAAGTGATGGATCTGGTCGAGGCGGATCAATACGCCCTCCGGCACGCGCAGGTAGCCCAGTTCGATCGCCATCTTGACATTGTCCTGCATCGAGCGTCCGACAATCGCCACTTTGCGATTAAAGCGCACGGCGGCATCAATCGCTTGCTGGATGCGCGAGATGTTCGACGCGAACGTGGCGATGAGAATGCGCCCCGCCGCCAGCGCAAAGACCCGCGCGAAACTTTCGGTGAGCGATGTTTCCGACGGCGTATGCCCGGGCGAATCGGAATTGGTGCTGTCGCTCATCAGCGCGAGGACGCCCCGCCCGCCGAGTTCCGCGAGTTTGGCGAAATCGGTGAGTTGTCCATCTACCGGGCTGGGATCGAACTTGAAATCGCCAGAGTGGACGACCGTGCCCAGCGGCGTGGTGATCGCCAAGCCGATCCCATCGGGGACGCTGTGGCTGACGTGAAAGGTTTCGATGGTGAAGGGATCGAGGTGGATCGTATCGCGCGTCTGGATGGTGTGAAGCGTGGTTTCTTTCAAGAGTCTATGCGCTTTCAATTTGACTTGGATCAAGCCGCGCGTGAGCGGCGTCGCGTAGATCGGCGCGTTGATACGCGGCAGCACGTGCGGCAGCGCGCCGATGTGGTCTTCATGTCCGTGCGTGATGACGATGCCGCGCACCTGGTCGCGATGCTCCAGCAGGTACGCAATGTCCGGGATGACAATGTCCACGCCGAGCATGTCGCTCTCCGGAAACATCAGCCCGGCGTCAATCACGACGATCGCGCCGTCGTACTCGACGAGCGTCATGTTCTTGCCGATCTCGCCCGCGCCGCCGAGGGGAATGATTCTTAGTTTAGGTTTCATCTCATTTCCAAAATTATCTGCTCTAGAACATACTCAACTGCTGCGGCGGCGGCGCCTTTTTTTCTTCTCTCTCTTCCTGCAAATGCGCGATGTCTTTGAGGATCTGCGGTACGCGCTTGAAATCTTCTTCCAGCACGCGCTTGAGACTGGGCTGGTGCAGCGCCGCCGCCGGGTGGTACATCGGCAGGACGACCAGGTGGCCAAACTTTTTCGGCTTGCCGTGAATCTCCGAAATCTTTTTGTCCGCAAACCAGCGCGCCATCGCAAACCGGCTGATCGTGATGACGACTTTGGGCTTGATCAGTTCGATCTGCTGGTCGAGGTACGGCTTGCACGCATCCATCTCGTCTGCCTGCGGGTCTCTGTTACCAGGGGGGCGGCATTTGATGACATTGCAAATATANNCCCTGCCGATCTTCGTGGAACCCTGGCGCTTCGCCGATGAACATGACCTCCGCGTTTGCGGGACCTTCGCCTGGCACCGCGTTCGTGCGCCCCTTGGACAGATCGCATTTTTTGCAGACGCGGACTTGGTCGTAAAGTTCAGTCAATTCTGACATCTCTGTGCTCCAGTAGTCAGATGTCAGCAGTCAGTAGTCAGATTTGACAGCCAAGCCAATGTCTGGCGACTGTCTACTGACGACTGACTACTGCTGTGCGCCGCACTCTGGACAGAATTTCACGCTGCCCTCAATCGGCTTGCCGCACTCTTTGCAGAATTTGCCTTGCTTCACCGGCTTGCCACATTCGGGACAGAACTTGCCCCCCTTCAAATCCGCGCCGCAATGCGGGCACGCGCCGACGACCGTCTGTTTGAACATGTCGGCGGACACGTAATCCACGGTGCGCGATTTCGCGCGCGCATCTTCGATCGCGGCTTCGGTCTGAATCGCCGAATATTCGGCTTCCAGGTCAGGAGCGCACTCTTTGCACAAACTGCGCGCGTTGTTCCAGCAGACTTCTTTGCACACCCACTTGCCGCAGCGGCGGCACTGGACGAAATTGGGTTTGACTTCGTCCACGGCTTTGGCGAACGCGGCGTCTTTTTGCTGATGCCACGCCGCCGAGTGGACGCCCTCACCCAGACGCGCGGCGCCTCCGAATATCCCGCCTAACACGCTGGCGGCGGTGTCCAGTCCCTGGCTGATCATGCCGGTCGCAGAGGTCTGAAACGTACTTTCGAATCCATTGCCGCACCGGTCGCAGTAGAATTCGAATTGGAAGCCGGTGTCGGTGCTCTTGTCGTTATAGTTGCGCGTGAATTTGATCAGAGCCATCGTTTCCTCCACTTGATCTTGACGTGCGCCGCGCATTGTATACCAAGTCACCTGTTTTGTCTAGCAGACTGTCGGAGAACCCGTTTTCTCGACAATTTCCGCGTCATGCTTTGACTTGCTAACCAGTAAACCGGTTTCTGATCTGCCTCTCCGACAACCTGCGCGCAGTCAGATCGCACGCCGTTTGACGCGCATCGAACGCGGTGCTATACTCGCGCCGAATTCGAAAACCGGGAGGCGTAATGCCATTCGCAAACATCGCTGATCAGAGAATCTACTACGTCGAACAGGGCGCCGCTTCGACGAACGCTCAGCATAGCGCGCCGATCGTCTTCGTCCACGGCGCCGCCGGCAGCCATCTGCACTGGGGCTTGCAAGTGCGCGCACTTGGCGAGATCACACGCGCGGTTGCGCTCGATTTGCCGGGGCATGGCAAGTCCGATCCGCCCGGGCGCAACCGCGTGGACGCCTATCGCGATGTCGTCCTGGGCTTGCTCGACGCGCTCCGGTTCGACCGCGCGGTGATCGTGGGACACTCGATGGGCGGCGCGATCGCGCAGACGCTCGCGCTCGCGCAGCCCGATCGCGTCGCGGGCTTGGGCTTGGTCGGCACTGGCGCGCGGCTGCGCGTGCTGCCGGCGATTCTCGACGGCTTGCGCAACGATTTCGACGCGATCGCGGCGTCGGTCGTCGCGTACTCGTACGCGCCCGGCGTGAGCGCGGACATGCGCGCGCGTGCGCTCGCGGAATTCCGCGCGTGCCCGGCGCAGATCACGCACGGCGATTTCTCCGCGTGCGACGTGTTCGACATTATGCCGCGCCTCGCGGAGATGCGCGCGCCGGCGGTCATCATCTGCGGCAAGGAGGATCGAATGACGCCGGTCAAGTACTCGGAATTCCTCGCGTCCAGACTGCTGAACGCGCGCCTGGTATTGATCGAGAACGCCGGACATTCGGTAATGATCGAACAGGCGGATCAAGTGAATCACGCGCTCGCAGAGTTCGTGCGGGGATTGTGACTTGCGGCGGCGGCAAGTCGAAGCAGGCAGCGGGAGCGGCGCGTTTGCGCTACTCCCGCTGCTGTGGTTCGGTCTGGCAAAGACTCGGCAGTCGCCTTCGAATGAAACGCGCTGTGACCGACTTATTTGGTCGCGGCTCCCGTCGCGCGCGGGGTTGTAAAGTTCTTGAGAATATCGAACCAGAAGGGCGCGCCGAGCGAAACCGCGAGCGTCGTAAAGACGAACCCGATAATCTTTTGAAGCCACCCGACGAGTGTATCGGGCAGCGGCGTATTCCAACCCAACGGCAGGTTGAATTGCGAAAGCGTCTGCGTGACCGCCTGCGCGCTGGCTGGCTGTGTCACGCCCGACTGGACGGTCCCGCCAATCGCCGCGCGTAACGCGGGTTCTTTGTACAGCGCGTCAGCCAACGCGATGGTGTCCGCGCCAAAGAGCAGTGTGATCAACAGCGCCACTAACAGAGTCACCAACTGCATGTGCCGTTTATAGACGCTCCCGACGCGATCCATCGCCGCGTTGAACCACCCTTCGATCAACGCGCGCAGTTTGTCCGGATCGTCTTTGGCGGAATCAATCATCACCAGCAAAGCATCGCGGGAGGAATCCGCCGGCAGCGCGACGACCTGAGCGCGCACAGCATCTAGTCCGGCGGATTGCACCGTCGGATTCCTCAGCGCCGCCGGTCCCAGCGTGTCCAGCAGCGCCATCGCAAAGGTAGCCGCCGGGATATAGGAGGGCTTTTGACCTTGCGCGAGGGATTGGATAATCGGATGGTTCATAACTTTCATCGCGAGCCCCGGTTCATTTAGCATCTTTTGAATGCCCGCTTCCAAATACCGAGCGCGCCAACTCAGGATGCTGGCGATCAGTTCGTTGACGTGGGATGCGATGACGCTCAAGAGAAAGTAGATAAAGACCAGGGCAATGGCGACATCAATGATGTTGGAACCGAACATGGAACGCCTCCTTGCTTGGAGATTAGAGATTAGAGATTGGAGATTAGAAGTTGGAGATTGGAGGTTGGAGGTTGGAATCCGATTTCCAGCTTCTAATCTCTAACTTCCAACTTCTATTTGGATGGAATCTTGAGAACCTGACCCGCTCTGATCTGCCCCGGCGTGGTAATGTTGTTCGCCACACAGATCGCCACAACCGTCACCCTGAACTTGCGCGCGATCCGGAAGAGGTTGTCACCCGGCTGAACGGTATAGGTCACCGGCGCCGGAGGCGGTGGGGTCGTCGGCGGCTGAAGCGAAACGGGCGCGGGGCTGCCTCCCTGCGCGATGTAATCGTGAATCAGCGCCACGTTCCCTATGCCGAACGAGCCATGGTTGCCCCAGCCATTCATCGCAAAGATCGCCGCGCCGATCAAATAGTCGTCCTTTTGAATCTCAGCGTCGTACCACCGGAGCGTCGCCAGATAACCGGCGGCGTCGGTGAATTCGCTCCAGCCATCTTGCGGTTTGTTCTCCGGGCCAGCACCGCCGTCAATCCCGGTTTCGGTGATCACGATCGGACGCCGCGCGTCCGCGGGCAGCGCGTCCATCGCCCGGCGATAGCGCAGGCACAGCCAGGTTTGCCACTTGTCCATTGTCGGCGCGCTGTATTCGTGCAGCGACAGCAAATCGCAATGCCGCAATCCCTCGGCGAGGTACTGCCAGAGATTCAGTTCCGGGTTGCCGGTCGCGAAAGAATACGCGCAGGACTTGAAGCCCGCCGCGCGCATCAGATCGCCCCACCGGACGTAAAAGCGTGCGAGGGCGCGCGCATCGTCCGGGGAATTCACGACCGATTCATTATAGCCCATCCACGCATCGTAAATGCCGCGCATACTCTCCGCCGCGGGACGCATCTGCGCGAAAAACTTTTCCGCGCGGCTCTCCGGGTCGTCCTGGAAAATCTGGTCGCTGTCGTCCACATAGTGGCGCCCGACGATAAACGTATTGGGCGATGCCTGGCGCGCGGCGCGCCAAGTGTCCACACTGTGCTCCATGGACACGACGAGGCGCGGCTGGACGCGCGCGAGATACCCCGCTACGTCAATCCCGCCCAGATTGATCAGGTAAATCCCCAGTTTACTTTTCACTCTTTGCCTCCTCCGGTACGCGCCATACAAAAAGGCAGCCCCCCAACCGGGACTGCCAAAACGCAAGATCCGACGCGCGCCGGCGCGCGCATGGGAAACCCCGCGCGATAACACGTCGTGCGCGCACGATCGCGCGCGACCGGGCGAACGATCAGCACTGGGTCAGACGAAGCAATTTTGTCCTGCACGAAGTCACTCTCCCGCATTCATCGCGGGCGATGTCCTCGCGGTCGCTACGAGGTCAATCGCGAACTCGATTCAGTCAGCAGAGACTTTTGGACACGTAGTGCGATTCTGTTCAGGACTCGCATCATGCAAGCGCCGCTATTGTAGACGCTTTCAGGCACACTGTCAAGCGGGTTGTCTCCTGGTATCCCGGCGCATTTGCGATGCGTTGCGCGTTGCGCGCGGTTTGACGTACTCCACGCGCCGTGGTACAATCTCCTTACAAGTTTGCCGCCGGAGAACTTGCGGTCTCATGCCGCCGGGACGCCAATCACTTTTTGCCCCTGGAAGGGTCTGCGATGTTTCGTTGGTGGAATCGCCTACCGATCCTCTACAAGGTCCTCAGTGGGAACGCCGTCGTCATTCTCATCGGCGCGATCGGCGGCACCTACCTCACGCAACAGTTGCTCGAAGTCTCGGGCATCGAGTTGGCGCTCTTCTTCGCGACCGCCGGCATAGTCCTCAGTCTCGTCATCAATTATTTCATTCTCCGCAGCGCGTTGCGCTCGATTGACCGGCTGGAACGGACGGTCGAACGCATTGACCGCGGCGACACCGCCGTCCGCGCTGACGCCGCCGAGATGGACGATCCGCAATTCCGGCATTTCGCGCAGTCCCTGAACACGATGCTGGGCCGTCTCGCCGCGCACACGCGCATGATCGAGGCAAACCGCGCCCAGTTGCGCCGGCTGTCGGGGCAGGTGCTCAGCGCACAAGAGGACGAGCGCAAGCGCATCGCGCGCGAATTGCACGACGATACCAGCGGCGCGCTCGCGCGGGTCCTCCTGAACATCGAAATGTGCGAGGAACTCGTGCCCGACGGCTGGCGCGAGTTGCGCGAGAAAATGCGCGGCACGCGCATCCTTGCCGAGCAGACGCTAGAGAACGTGCGTAAGATGATTTTCGGTCTGCGCCCAACCTTGCTCGACGATTTAGGACTCGCGGCGGCTGTCCGTTGGTACGCTAAAAGCAATCTGGAACCGCTCGGGATCCAGGTTCAGTTCGAAGCCAGCAACGACCTCGGCCGCGCCTCCGCCACGCTGGAGACCGCGATGTTCCGCATCGCGCAAGAGGCAATCACCAACGTCCTTCGCCACGCCGAGGCGCGGCATGTCAACATTCAACTCGTCCGCACGCTCACGCATTTGGCTCTGATCGTCCAGGACGATGGCTGCGGGTTCGACGCGCGCGCCGCCGCGCACGAAGCGGTGACTGACCAGCGGTGGGGCTTGTTCGGAGTACGCGAGCGCGTGGCGTTATTGGGCGGCACGTTCGACATCGAATCGTCCGTTGGCAAAGGCACAGCGCTGAAAGTTGAACTGCCGATAGAGAAAGCGTAATGTCAAAAATCCGGGTCCTCGTTTGCGACGATCACACCATTCTGCGCGAAGGCATTCGTTTGTTACTGAACTCTCAGCCCGACATGCAAGTCGTCGGGGAAGCCGTGGACGGACGCGAGGCAGCCGAACAAGCGCGCGCGCTCAAGCCCGACGTCATCTTGATGGACATTGCAATGCCGCTGCTCAATGGCCTCGAAGCGACCAAGCAGATTCGCCGCGACGATCCCACCGCGCGGGTCCTCGTCCTGACGATGTACGAAAGCGACGAGTACGTCGCGCAAATGCTAGAAGCCGGCGCCGCCGGCTACGTCTTGAAAAAAGTCGCGGGGAGCGAATTGGTGTATGCGATCCGCGCGGTGCATCAGGGCGAAGCGTTCCTGTATCCGTCTATCACCAAGCGGCTGGTCGAAGATTACCTGCGCCGCGTGGAAACGGGACAGGAGCGCGATACGTTCAACGGTTTGACCGATCGCGAACGCGAAGTTTTGCAACTCGTCGCCGAGGGGCATACGAACAAGGAAATCGCGGATATGCTGAACCTCAGCGTGCGCACGGTGCAAAACCATCGCGCGCACATTATGGAAAAACTCGGGATGCACGACCGGGGCGAACTGATCAAGTACGCCATTCAGAAAGGGATTATCGAGATACCCGATCGGTTGTCGTAGAAGACAAGAAACCTGTTTTCCGCCAAAGGCGAGAAAACGGGTTTCTCTTTTGACACAGATGATACGCGCGCTGGGTCGAAATGAGTACTCGGCTCTATTTCCTCCGCATCTCGAATATCGGACAATGGTGGCAGGTAACTGCCCTGTGTCATTGCGAGCGAAGCGAGGCAATCCCCCAAGTGCTTTGGGGATTGCTTCGTCGCAAAGACCGCTCCTCGCAATGACAGGGTGAGCAGTTGCGATCCAAGAGGAGGCGGGCTATGATTGACAGTCCTGAAAAAGAACTAGCGCGCACCTACATCGAAGAATACCTGCGGAGCCGCGGGCACACGCTGCAGAGCATTTGCAAGTTACCCGAAGGCGAAGCGCGACAACTCTGGATTGACGTGTCCTTGTACGTGTCGAACCGGCTTGCGGAGATGAGCGCGAAATCGCGCCTGGTGCATGAAATCGAGGGCTCGACTATTCAGATGTAAGCCGCAACCGCCAGTTGCAAGCCATCAGGCATGGTCGTGAGCCGCGCGTGATCTACCAAAACGCGCGATATGTGCGTTTGCCAAAACCCGTTTTCCGCCAAGCGCGGAAACGGGTTTCTTCGTTCTATGGTGTGCGCGTCGCGCCGGAAATGAGTCAAACACGCAACCGAAATAGGCAGCGCGGCGCATACTCAAACCTTTCTAACGGACGTAAACTGGTGGCGCCATATTGGTTGAGGAGGCGTATGTCTGTGCTTGTCTCGCTCGATCCGTCGTTGCGCGATTCTGTCAATCTCCAATCGCATCAAAACATTAGCCGCTGTTACGACTGCGACAAATGTACTGCGGGCTGCCCCGTCGCCTACGCGATGGAGTACGGTCCGCATCGTATTTTGCAGATGGTACGCTTCGGGATGAAAGAGACGGCGTTAGCCAGCCGCGACATCTGGCTGTGCGCGGGTTGCGAAACGTGCGGCACGCGCTGCCCGAATGACGTGGATATTGCGCACGTGATGGACGCGCTGCGCCAGATGGCAGTGCGCGAGGACATTCGCAACCCTGCCAACGACATCGCGAATTTCCATCGCGTCTACGTGATGCTGATCAAGTTGTTCGGACGCATGCACGAAGCGTCGCTGATGGGCGCGCTCAAGTTGCTGACGCGCGATTTTGTCAGCGATATGGACGCGGGCGTCAAGTTGGTTGCCAAAGGCAAGATTCCAATTTTGCCCGAACGGATCAAGGGTGCGGGTGAAGTGAGGCGAGTGCTCAAAGGGCCGTGAGATGTGATGCGTGAAACGTAAAGCGTAAANNTCCAAAATGAAATTCGCTTACTACCCGGGATGCAGTTTACACGCCACCGGACTGGAGTTCGACCAGTCCACGCGCGCGGTCTTTCATGCGCTCGGCGTTCAACTCGACGAACTGGACGATTGGAATTGCTGCGGGGCGTCGTCCGGTCACAGTCTCGACGCGTTGGCGGCGGTCGCGCTCCCCGCGCGCAACATCGCGCTCGCGCAAGAGATGAATCTCGATGTGCTGGCGCCGTGCGCGGCGTGCTTCAATCGCCTCAAGGTTGCCGAACACGCGATCAAGACCGATCCCGCGCAGCGCAACAAGATCGAGGACGCGGTCGGTTTCGCGTACGCGGGGACAACGCAGATTCGCAATCCGATTGATGTAATCGTCAACGAAATCGGTTTGCCGCAAGTGCGCGCCATGGTCAAGCGACCGCTCGACGATTTACGCGCCGTGAGTTATTACGGCTGCCTGCTCGTCCGCCCGCCCGAGATTGTCCAATTCGACGACCCGGAACATCCGCGCCTGATGGACCAGTTGCTCGCCGCGCTCGGCGCGACGCCGGTAGATTGGGCGTACGCGACCGTTTGCTGCGGCGGCAGTCTCTCGCTCACGCGCGCCAAGATCGTGAACAAGTTGGTGGACGACATCGCCGCGCACGCGCGCGAGGTGGGCGCACAAACCATTGTGACCGCGTGCCCGCTCTGCCAGATCAATCTCGAAATGCGCCAGACGAGCGCGGCAAAGATGCCGATCGTTTACTTTACCGAGTTGATGGGACTTGCGTTCGGTTTGCAAGCCAGCGCGCGGTGGTGGAGCAAGCACCTGGTTGATCCGCGCGCAGTTGTGAGCAAATATGCAACGGCGTGATACGTGATGCGTGATGGATGACTATGTCAGACGAAATTCAAACCACCCAACAATCTAACAACCTAACCACCCAACCACCCATTGGTGCGGTACTCGTCGTCGGTGCAGGCATCGGCGGGATGCAAGCGTCGCTCGATCTCGCGGACGCGGGATTCAAGGTTTATCTACTCGACCGCGCGCCGGCGATCGGCGGACGCATGGCGCAACTCGACAAGACGTTTCCGACGAACGATTGCGCGATGTGCATCATGTCGCCCAAACTCGTCGAAACGGGACGCCACCTCAACATCGAGATCATTACGACCGCCGATTTGGAAAAGGTCGAGGGCGTGCCGGGCAATTTCACCGCGACGATTCGCCAGCACCCGCGTTACGTGGACACCACAAAATGTACCGGCTGCGGCGATTGCGCGGCGAAATGTCCGATTCCGCTGCCGGATGAATTCAACGCGGGAATGGGCACGCGCAGGGCAATTTACAAACTCTATCCCCAAGCGATCCCGAACGCGTTCGCGATTGACAAGCGTGGGACTGCCCCCTGTCGCGATGCATGCCCCGCGCACCAACGCGCGCAAGGGTACGTCGCATTGATTCGCGAAAAGCGCTTTGCCGATGCGTACCGCGTCATCAAAGAGGATAATCCCTTTCCCTCGATTTGCGGACGCGTGTGCATTGCCAAATGCGAGACCGCGTGCAATCGCGGCACGCTCGATGCGCCGGTGGCGATCCGCGATCTCAAACGTTTTGTGGCGGACTGGGTATATGAAAAAGAGATTGGAGATCAGAGATTAGAGATTGCAAATCTCCATCCAACTTCCAATCTCCAATCTCTAATCTCTAATCTCCAACCTCNNCTCCAATCTCTAATCTCCAAGTTGCCATTGTCGGCTCCGGTCCCGCGGGCATGACGTGCGCGGCGGATTTGGCGCGGCAAGGTTATCGCGTGACGGTGTTCGAAGCGCTGCCGGTCGCGGGCGGCATGATGCGTGTCGGCGTGCCGAATTTCCGCTTGCCGCACGACCGCGTGCAAAAGGAAATTGACGACATCGTTGCGCTCGGCGTCGAATTGAAACTGAACGCACACGTGGACGATGTCGAAAAACTCTTTGCCGATGGCTACCACGCGGTCTTTTTCGCGGTTGGCTCGCACAGGGGTCGCAAACTGCCGATCCCGGGCGCGGATCACCCGGATGTGATTGTGTCGCTCGATTTATTGCGGGATGTAAGCATTGCGTTGGAGCAAGTCGCCGTGTCATTGCGAGCGGAGCGAAGCAATCCCCAAAGTACGGTGGAGATTGCTTCGTCGCGCGATCCTTCGACTACGCCGCTACGCGGCTCCGCTCAGGATGCGCTCCTCGCAATGACAGTACCGAAAATCAAAAATAAACGCGTGTTGGTGTTGGGCGGCGGCGCGGTCGCGGTGGACGCGGCGACGACCGCGCGGCGGCTCGGCGCGGCGAGCGTCACGATGGCGTGCCTCGAATCGCGCGAGACGATGCCGGCGACGAAAGAAGACCTCGAGCAAGTGGAGCAGGAAGGCATTGGCATTTATCCCTCGCGCTCGTTCAAGCAGATTGTCGTCAAAGACGGCAAAATTACCGGCGTCGAGTGCGTCAATGTCAAGTTCATGCAATTCGATAAG
This sequence comes from Anaerolineales bacterium UBA4826, assembly GCA_002400365.1. Lineage (GTDB taxonomy): Bacteria > Chloroflexota > Anaerolineae > UBA4142 > UBA4142 > UBA4142. Next base: position 34,843 of record DHFK01000003.1, read on the forward strand.
GACGGAAAACTGACGCTCGAAACATACCCGAACACCGAACACATCATCGAATGTGACTCTGTGGTTTTCGCCATCGGTCAGGGTCCCGATCTGACGCCGATTCAGAACGCACAAGGCGTCGAGCAAAGCAAGCGACGAACCGTTGCCGTCGATCCTGAAACGCTCGCGACCGGACGCCCCGGTCTCTTCGCCGGCGGCGATGCGGTCACAGGTGTTGGGTTCATCATTGATGCGATTGCGGCAGGGCACAAGGCGGCGAATTCGATTCAAGAATACCTGAGTAGACAGTCAACAGTCAGCAGTCAACAGTCTATAATGTCATTGCGAGCGGAGCGAAGCAATCCCCAAAGCGCGCAGGAGATTGCTTCGGCGTACAAACCGCGCCTCGCAATGACACAGCCACTCTTGCCCGTTGTGAAACTGTCGCGCGAAGAGATCACAACCAAGATTCAAAGCGGCAAAGCATCGGCGCGCTCACGCGCGCACAGCGAGTGGATTGCTGTTGAAGAACGTGTCAAGAATTTCGACGCGTTCACGCGCGCGTTCACCGAAGAGCAAGCGGTCGCAGAGGCGGAGCGCTGTCTCGCGTGCGGCGTGTGCTCGGAATGTCTCGAGTGCGTGTACGCGTGCCGCGCGGGCGCGGTGAATCACGCGATGGTCGAAGAGACGCGCACGTTGAACGTCGGCGCGGTGATTCTCACGCCCGGCGTCGAGCCGATTGATTTGCGCGCGCTGAACTATCGTCCCGAGTACGGCTACGGACGCTATCCGAACGTCGTCACGTCGCTGGAGTTTGAGCGCTTGCTCTCCGCGACCGGGCCAACGCAGGGCGTCGTCGCGCGCCCGAGCGATGGCAAGCACCCGAGAAAAATCGCGTGGATTCAGTGCGTCGGCTCACGCGATTGCGCGCGCGGCCAGGGCTATTGCTCTTCGATCTGCTGCATGTACGCGACGAAAGAAGCNNGCGTACGGCAAAGATTTCGACCGCTACATCGAGCGCGCGAAGAGCCAGGGCGTGCGCTACATCCGCTCGATGGTCAGCGTCGTCGAGCCAGCCGCAGACGGGAATCTGCGTGTGCGCCACGCGACGGACGAAGGCCCAAAGAGTGAGGAGTTCGAGATGGTTGTGCTGTCGGTCGGCGTCAAGCCGCACGCGGAGACGCAGGCGCTGGCGCAACGGCTGGGTCTCGCGCTGAACGAGTACGGCTTCTCGGATACGATTCCATTCGCGCCGACCGCGACGACACGCGAGGGCGTTTTCGTCGCAGGTACCTTCCGCGAACCGAAAGATATTCCCGAGACGGTAATCGAAGCCTCGGCGGCGGCGGCGTGCGCATCGCGCTTGCTGGCGCCCGCGCGCGGAACGCTGGCGCGCCTGAAGACGTATCCGCCCGAACGCGACGTGTCGGAGGAAGAGCCGCGCGTCGGCGTGTTCGTGTGTCACTGCGGCATCAACATCGGCGGCGTCGTGCGCGTGCCCGAGGTTGTCGAGTTCGCCAAGACCTTGCCCGGCGTCGCTTACGCCGAACACAATCTCTACACCTGCTCTCAAGATACGCAGGCGCGCATCAAAGCGCGCATTGACGAGCATCGCTTGAATCGCGTCGTCGTCGCTTCATGCACGCCGCGCACGCACGAGCCGTTGTTCCAGGACACGCTGCGCGAAGCCGGACTCAACCCCCATTTATTCGAACTCGCGAACATTCGCGAGCAAGATTCCTGGGTGCATCGCGGCGACCACGACGCGGCGACGAACAAGGCGAAAGATTTGGTCGCGATGATGGTCGCGCGCGTGCAGCGCAACGAGCCGCTGTACCGTCTCGTGTTCGACATCAACCCGCGCGCGCTCGTCATCGGCGGGGGGCTCGCGGGCATGACCGCCGCGCTGACCATCGCCGACCAGGGGTACGATGTGTACCTGATCGAGCGCGAGGCGGAGTTGGGGGGACACGCGCGGCATATCTACTACACAATCAACCGTAGACAGTCAACAGTCAACAGTATGTTGCAGGAGATGATTGAGCGCGTGCACGCGCATCCGCGCATTCATCTCTACACGCGTGCCCANNGATGAGCGCGCTCAAGCGCACACTACGAACGAAGTCGAAATCGAACACGGCGTCATCGTCGTCGCCACGGGTGCTCAAGCCGCCACGCCGCGCGAGTATCTGTATGGCACGGACGCGCGGGTGGTGACGCAGCAGGAATTCGAGGAAATGCTAGCAGGCGGCAGCAAGCAGCAAGCAGGCAGCGACAATCTGCAATCTGCAATCTGCAATCTGCAATCCGTGGTGATGATCCAGTGCGTCGGCTCGCGCGACGAAGCGCATCCATACTGCTCGCGCATTTGCTGTCAGCAAGCGCTCAAGAACTCGCTCAAGTTGAAGGAACTGAATCCGCACGCGCAAGTCGTCGTGCTGTATCGCGACATCCGCGCTTATGGATTCAAAGAAGACGACTATCGCGCCGCGCGTGAACGGGGCGTGCTGTTCCTCCATTACGAACCGGATGACAAACCGAACGTTGCAATCGTGAATGGAAAACTGCGCGTGACCGCCCGCGCCGCGTTTGCGCCGGGTGGAAAAATCGCATTCGAACCCGACCTGGTAGTGTTGAGCGCGGGCATCGAGCCATCACGCGACAACACGGCGCTGGCGCAACTCTTCAAAGTGCCGCTGACCCAGGACGGCTTTTTCCTCGAAGCGCACGCGAAATTGCGCCCGCTCGACTTTGCCGCCGATGGCATCTTCCTGGCAGGTCTCGCACACTCGCCGCGCACGCTTGAAGAATCAATCGCGCAGGCGCAAGGCGCGGCGATTCGCGCGGTCGCCTTGCTGTCGCAAAAGCAACGTGAAGCCGTGCCGATCGTCGCGACGGTGAACGAGCGCTTGTGCGCGGGCTGCGGCTTGTGCGTCGAAGTGTGTCCATATGGCGCGCGCTCGATTGACGAGGACGCGCGCGTCGCGCAAGTGAACGCGGCGCTGTGCCAGGGTTGCGGCGCGTGCGTGACCGCGTGCCCGAACGGCGCATCGCAGCAAAAAGCGTTTGAGATGCCGCAAGTGTTTGCGATGATCGAGTACGCGATGGCATAATCTTCACGCATCACGTTTCACGTCGGCGTGACTCGTGATACGTGATGCGTGAAAACCTGGAGTTGGAATAATGAGTGACAACGGTTACGAACCCCGCATCGTCGCCTTCCTGTGCAACTGGTGCACCTATACCGGCGCCGACCTCGCGGGTACGTCGCGTCTGCAATATCCGCCGAACGTCCGCATCATTCGTTTGATGTGTAGTGGCGCGGTGGATCCCGTGTACGTTCTCAAGCCGCTGCTCGACGGCGCGGACGGGGTGTTTATCGGCGGATGTCATCCCGGCGATTGTCATTATCAATCGGGAAACTACAAAGCGCGACGACGCTTTGCGGTGCTGCAAGACACCCTCGATGAACTCGGATTCGACAAGGACCGCGTCTGGCTGCGCTGGATCAGCGCGAGCGAAGGCGCGCAGTTCGCGGAAACGATGCGCGAGATGACGGCGATGCTCAAAGACAAGTCGCATAGTCGTGTAGTCCCGTAGTCACATAGTCTGACTACTCGACTCTCTGACTATTCGACCATGTGACTACAAGACTACAGGACTAACTATGCCTGGGCTAAATCAAGTTGACGTGAAACGTATCGAGCGCATTCTGAACATCGTCCTCGATGAAGCGCGACCGCCGGTGGGACGCTGCCGGTTGCTGTCGAGTGGGTTCGCGCCGTACCACACACTGCAACTAGAAGAGAACATCGCGGGGTTCAAGGGGTGCATCGGCTGCGGCAATTGTATTGACGCGTGTCCGTTGCTCGCGCGCGAGCCGCGCCGCCGCGAGCGGACGCCGCAGCGCACGTCGTTCGCGCTCGAAGCGCTGGTCGCCGAGGATTGCGACCGCTGTGACAACTGCGTGCTCGTTTGCCCGCAGGTGGACACGACGATCAAGCACTATATCGTGAACACGCGAATGGTCGAAGGAATGGCGCGGCTGGTGAAGAAGGTGGAGAGCGACGAAGAAGCGATGATGGTTTTCGATTTCTGATTGTCTATGGAAATTGGAAGCTGGAAGTTAGAAGTTAGAAATTGGAAGTTGGAAGTTTGACTCTACGCGACGATTTCCAACTTCTAACCTCCAACTTCCAACTTCCACAGAAATCGAAAATGGAGTTTGGAATGAAAGACACGTTGATCGATATCTTCATAATGGACAAACACTACCGCGTGCCCGCGTCGCTGACAATCATGCGCGCATTTGAGTACGCCGGGTACAAGATGATTCGCGGCGCAGGCTGTCGCGGCGGCTTTTGCGGCGCGTGCGCGACGGTGTATCGCATGACCGGCGACAACAAGCTGTATGTCGCACTGGCGTGCCAATCGGTCGCCCAAGATGGGATGCGCCTCGCGCAGATTCCATCGTTCCCCGCCAACAAGACGCGCTACGATCTCGCCGCTCTCGATGCGAACGGTGCGCGCTTGCTCGAACTCTATCCCGAACTTGGACTGTGCAAGGGCTGCAACACCTGCACGAAAGCGTGCCCGCAAGACTTGCAAGTGATGGAGTACGTCGGCGCGGCGCTGCGCGGAGAGGTGGCGCGCGCGGCAGACCTGTCGTTCGACTGTATCGCGTGCGGCTTGTGCACCGCGCGCTGCCCCGGCGAACTCGCGCCGTACAACATCGCGCTGCTCGCGCGGCGGCTGTATGGCGCATACCTCGCGCCGCGTTCACCTCATCTGGCAAAACGCGTGGCAGAAATCCGCGCGGGCAAGTGGGACGCGACGGTACGTGAGTTGAAGGCGCTGCCGGTGGATGAGTTGAAGAAGAGGTATAACGCGAGGGAGATCGAGAAATAATATGCGATTTTCGATTTTCGATTTTCGATTTGACTTGGTCAATCGAAAATCGGCAATCGAAAATCGAAAATGGTTCAACCATGGATTTCACCTTGTCCGAAGAACTCACCATGATCCGCGACATGGCGCGCGATTTCGTGCAGAACGAGTTGCTGCCGATCGAGCGCGAGGTGTTGGTGCGTGACGCGCAAGTGGGCGGCAGGCGTGGCGCGCCGATTCCACCGGAGAAACGCGCGCGCCTGAAAAGACTCGCGGTTGACCAGGGGCTATGGGCGATGACTGCGCCGGAGGCGCTAGGCGGCGGTGGCTTGAGCACGCTCGGCGCATGCCTGGTGGCGGAAGAACTGGGCAAGACGTTTGTGGATTTCGATTTCGGCGACATCCCGCCTATTCTGTTCGACGCGAATGGAGAGCAGCGCGAGAAATATTTAAAGCCAGCGATTGCAGGAGAAAAAGAAATCGCGCTGGCGTTGCGCGAGCCAGACTCGGACGAAATCCAAACGCGCGCCACGCGCGAGGGTGATTCGTGGATATTGAACGGCGCGAAACTTGCCGAACCAGCCGATGTCTACCTGGTCTTTGCGCGAGCAGACGAGGGCGTGACTTGCTTCATCGTCGAGGGCTTGGCGGTCCAAGATGGGAAATTGGCATTGGAAAACGCGCGCGTACCTGCTTCGAACGTGCTTGGCGAAATTGGCGGCGCGTTCGTCTTGGGGAAGAAATCTCAAAATGCGCGCTGGGTCCGCGCCGCCGCGCGCAAGGTCGGCATTGCGGCGCGGCTATTGGAGATCAGTTCGCAGTACGCGCGCGATTGGAAAGCGCTGGGGCAGCCGCTCGCCGTGCGCCCGGCGGTACAACGAAATCTCGCGGACATGGCAATCGAGATGGATGCCGCGCGCTGGCTCGTCTACCATGCGGCATGTGAGATTGACGAGGGTAAAGACGCGCGCGCATCCGCGCCGCGCGCGTACCTGTTCGCCGCGGAAATGGCGCAGCGCGCGATAGATCGAACCATCGAGATTTACGGCGGACCGGCGCACGCGTCAGATTTGCTAATACTGCGAATTTACGGCGCGGATCGAAAAGCGAACGAACGAGTCTTGGAATTGCAGCGGTTTAAGGTGGCATCTAGTCTGACAAACCCGGAAGGTCTATAACCCTTCCAGGTTTCGGGAGGTGGGCAATGACAATCGAACCAATCGTACAAATCAAGGACGACGAAATCCCGCGCCCGTCGCCGGAGGCGCGGGTTGACCAAAAGACGACGACAGTTCAAGCGATGTTGCCGGTGAAAAACGGCGACACCCTGGGCACGGTGCGCGGTTTTCTAAAGACCCTGCTGGAAGAAGACTTGGTGGACGAGATGCTCGTTCCCCTCGAAGTGCCGAGCGCGGATCGTGTGACGCCGATCGTCGTGAAAGAACCACAGCAACTCGACGCCGCGAATCCGCTTGCGCCGGTAATGCGCGTCAACGCGGCGGCTGTGCTCGCGCGCATCCAGCGGGAAGAAGATGGCAAGCGCCTCGGCGCGGTCTTGCGGCCGTGCGAATTGCGCGCCGCCATCGAACTCGCGAAAGTTGGGCGCGTTGATCTCAAGCAACTTACGTTGATCGGCGTGGACTGCATGGGCACGTACGAACCCGAAGCCTACGCGCAGATCGCGCGCGCTTCCGCCGAGTCGCCCACCGACGAAATGATGCGCTGGACGCGCCAGGGTCCCATCGCACCGTATCGTCTCCGTAACGCGTGCCAGATGTGCGAACACTTTACCGCGGAAAATGCTGACATCGCGATCGGGTTCATCGGCTTGAACGTACGTGAGCGCGTGATGGTCGCGGCGCGCGCGGACATCGTCGAGAAAATTGGCCTGACGGCGAGCGACACGAATGGGCGCCACAAGGCGATCACGCGGCTCGCGGCGATCCGCCATCAGCGGCGCGCGGCGGCGCTGACGGACGCGGCGCGGCTGGTCGCCGATTTGCCATCACTGTTCGCGCTCGTCGCACCGTGCACGACGTGCGGCGAATGTCTCGACGCTTGCCCGTTCTGCGACACGCCAGCGTTCACGCCCAAGCCGTCGCGCGAAGCGCGCACACAGCGCGTGCACGATTGGGCGAGCGGCGAAATGTGGCCCGTCCACAAGCGCGAGGTCGGTCCGTTTGGCGACCTAGTCGCGTTGGGACGCCGCGCCGCGTCGTGCGTTGGCTGTGGGATGTGCGAATCATCGTGCTCGCTGCATACGCCGCTCACCGCAATCCAGGCGGCGCTGGGACGCAAGTTGCAGGAGACGTTCAACTACGTGCCGGGACGCGACATCAACGAACGGCTACCGTGGGCGACAACGTGACGCGTGACGCGTGACGTGACCCGACGCACGTCACACGCTATACATGAGGTTGACGATGACAATACGCGGTCTTTGGCAAGTCCATGATGGCGACACACTCGGCGCGACGCGCGGGTTTCTGCGCGCGCTGTTCGACCAGCAAATCGTAGACGCCTTGCTCGTCCCGATTGAAGGCGCGCACCAGTCGGTGATGCCTGCGCTCGTCAAGAATCCAACGCGGCTCGATCACGCGAATCCATTCGCGCCGGTGATGGAATTCAACAGCGCGCGGCTCGTCGCGCTGCTCACGCGCGATGGGACGAGCGCGCGGCTCGGCGTCGTCCTGCGCGCGTGCGAAATCCGCGCGCTGATCGAGTTGGTGAAATTCAATCAGGCGAAATTGGACCACGTGATCATCATCGGCGTGGATTGCTTTGGGACGTACGCAGCAAGCGCATACGCCGACGCGCTCAAACAGTCGCCCGACCTTCTGCCGCAGATGTTGGCGCGCGCACGGATCGGCGACGTTGACGGCTATGCGTTTCGCCCCGCTTGCGCGATGTGCGAGCACCCGACGCCGCACCACGCCGATATTGCGATTGGCTTTATCGGCATGGACAGCGCGAAAGCATTGGCGCTCGCAATGCGCGACGACATCGCCGGGCAGATGGGCATGCGCGCGGACGCGTCCGGCGCGGATGCGCGCAACGCCGTCCTCGCCAACCTGGTTGCGCTGCGCACGACGACGCGCGACGCGGCGATCCAACATTTTCGCGAGCAAATGCGGAGCGACGGCGGGTTCGCCAGTTATTTTGCCAACTGTCTGGAATGTACCAATTGCATGAACGCGTGCCCGATTTGCTATTGCAAAGAGTGCTTCTTCCGCACGTCGAACGCGGAGCGCACGTCGCGCGAACTCTTGCGTTCAGCCGAACGGCATGGCGCGCTGATGCTGCCGCCCGATGCGCTCTTGTTCCAGATGACGCGGCTCAATCACATGGCGACCTCGTGCGTCGGCTGTGGGATGTGCCAAGCCGCGTGCCCGCACGACATTCCGCTCACCGCAATGTTCCGCGCGGTCGGCGCGCGCGTGCAGAAGGAATTCGATTACGTGCCGGGGCGCGATGTAAATGAAAAGCCGCCGTTCATGGAGTTCAAGCGGGATGAGTTGCAACACATCGGAGAGATGGAATAGACGGAGCACGCAATACGTGATGCGTGGTGCGTATTACGTGAGATGGATAGACTATGAACAACAGCGCACTCGTAGTTGGTGCTGGCATCGCCGGCATCCAAACCGCGCTCGACATCGCGGACGCGGGGTTCAAGGTTTACCTCGTCGAAAAAGAGCCGAGCGTCGGCGGGCGGATGTCGCAACTCGATAAAACGTTTCCGACACTCGACTGCTCCGCGTGCATCCTCACGCCGAAAATGGTGGACGTGTCGCGGCATCCGAATATCGAGCTATTGACGTACTCCGAGGTCGCCGCTTGCCGCCGGAATGGAGAGGGCTTTCAGGTGACGGTGCGAAAAAAGCCGCGTTACGTGGACATCAACAAATGCACCGGCTGTGGCAGTTGCGCGGAAGCGTGCCGCTTGAAGGGTCGCGTCACCGATCCGTTCAATGCGGCGATGGGCAAGCGCGCCGCGATCTACGTTCCATTCCCGCAAGCGGTCCCGCTCAAGTACACTGTTGATCCGACGCAATGCGTTTATCTCACGCGCGGCGTGTGCGGCAAGACTTTATTGTGCAAGGACGCGTGCAAAGCGAACGCGATTGATTTCACGCAGAAAGAAGAATTCGTCGAACTGAACGTCGGCGCGATCGTCGCCGCGACTGGCTTTGATCCATTCAACGCCGCGCTCAAGCCCGAACTTGGCTATGGCGCTTATCCGAACGTCATCACATCGCTGCAATTCGAGCGGCTGTCGTCCGCGTCGGGACCGACCGCGGGGAAAATTCTGCTCGATGGCAAAGAGCCGAAGCACGTCGCGTTCGTCCAGTGCGTCGGCTCACGCGACCAGACGACCGGCAACCTGTACTGCTCGCGCGTCTGCTGCATGATTACCGTAAAGCACGCGCACCTGGTCAAAGATAAAATTCATGACGCGACGGTGACGGTGTTCTACGCCGACATCCGCGCGTTCGGCAAAGGATTCGAAGAGTTTTACGACCGCGTGCGCGCGGAAGGCGTGAACTATCGGCGCGGCTACGTCTCGGAAATCTTCAAGCGCGATGGCAAACTTGTCGTGCGCTCGGAAGACACGCTCATCGGCAAGCCGATTGAGACGACCGCAGACTTGGTCGTGCTGAGCGTCGGTCTCGTGCCGCGCCCTGAGACGAACGCCCTCGCGAAACTCCTGGGACTGACGAATTCCGCCGACGGCTTTCTCGCCGAAGCGCATCCGAAAATGCGACCGGTGGACACGGCAATTGACGGCGTCTATCTCGCGGGTTGCGCGCAAGGACCGAAAGATATTCCCGATGCCGTCGCGCACGCGAAAGCGGCGGCGGCGGCGGTCATAGTCAAGTTGAGGCAGCAGATGGCACACTCGTGATACGTGAAACGTGATGCGTGAATCAAGTGTCACGCATCACGCATCANNTGCGGCAAGTGCACCGGCGGCTGTCCGATCTCGCCCAAGAGCGCGCTGAATCCGCGCGCGCTGATCTATCAAATGCTGCGCGGCGAAGATTTCGAATTGGTCGCGCGCGATGAACTGTGGGACTGCACCACCTGCTCGACCTGCGGCTTACGCTGCCCCAAGGGAGTCAAGGCGTACGACCTCATCATCGGCTTGCGCGGGCAGTGGATCGAGAGCGGAAAAATTCCGACGACATTGCGCGCGCCGCTCACCGCGACGTTGAACCAGGGCAACCCGCTTGTCCTGCCGCGTGAGGATCGGTCGCTGTGGGCAGATGGGCTCAACGTCAAGAACGTCGCCGACGGTGCAGCGATCGCGCTGTTCACGTGCTGCGAGAACGCGTACGATCCACGCGTCCAGCCGATGCCGCGCGCGCTCGTCAACGTCTTCCGCGCGGCGAATGTGGATTTCGGCACGCTCGGCTTGGAGGAACAGTGCTGCGGCAGCGAGATTCGGCGCATCGGCGAGTCCGGCTTGTTCGAGTACTTGCGCGACGACAACATCGAAAAGTTCAAAGCCGCGGGCGTCAAGAAAATGGTGACGACCTCACCGCACTGCTACAACGTGTACCACAACGAATATGGGAAACACGAATTCCAAGTCGAACATTATACGCAGACCGTCGCGCAGTTGATCGCCGCTGGCAAATTGAAATTCGGAAAAAAATTTAAAGCGACGGTGACGTACCAAGACCCGTGCTTCCTCGGCAAGCAGAACGGCGTGTACGACGAGCCGCGCGCGATTCTCAAAGCGATTCCCGGCGTCAAGTTCGTGGACATGGATCGCGCGCGCGAACGAAGCGTGTGCTGCGAAGGCGGCGGCGGCAGAATGTGGCTCGAGGGAACGAACACGAAGGTGCGTCTCGCGAACGATCGCATCGCGCAAGCGCTCGAAACCGGCGCGAGCGTTCTGGCAACCGCGTGTCCCTTCTGCTTCCTCACGCTCAGCGACGCGGTGATCGCGACGGGGAACGAAGAGAAGATCAAGGTGATGGATATTCTCCAGATTGCGAATCAAGTCTTATAGTCGAGTCGTGTAGTCGGATAGTCAGGACGGCGACCATTCGACTACAAGACTAACNNCAATTACACGTACATGTGCTCCGACCCAGGGCAGGCGCTCATCACGAACGACATCAAGGACCTGGGTCTCACGCACGTCGTCGTCGCGTCCTGCTCGCCGCGCATGCACGAGCCGACCTTCCGCGCCACGATTCAAAAAGCCGGACTGAATCCGTACGTGCTCGAAATGGCGAACATCCGCGAGCAATGCTCGTGGGTGCACGCGGATCGCAAATACGCAACCCTCAAGGCGATGGATTTGATCGCATCGGCGGTGTCCAAAGTCGCGTGGCTCGTCCCGCTGCCAGAACGCGAGGTGGGCGTGAGCCAAGCCGCGCTCGTGATTGGCGGCGGCATCGCGGGCATGCAAGCCGCGCTCGACATTGCGGACGCGGGGTTTACCGCGTACCTGGTCGAAAAACAGCCGTACCTCGGCGGACGCGTCGCGCAACTCCACACGACGTTCCCGACGCTGGAGCGCGTGTCCGATTTGCTCGCGCCGATGTTCAAGCGCGTGATCGAACACCCGAACATCCATGTCCTTCGGAATGCCGATGTCGAAAAAGTGGATGGCTACGTCGGCAACTTCCGCGCGACCGTGCGCGAGCGCCCGACGTTTGTGGACGCATCGAAATGTGACGCGTGCGGCAAGTGTGTAGATGCGTGTCCCGTTACTGTGCCTGATGCGTTCAACGCGGGCTTGACGACGCGGCACGCGATTTACCTCACTCCACTCCCCCAACCCCCTCTC
>DHFK01000111.1 GCA_002400365.1 Anaerolineales bacterium UBA4826
CACCCAGTTCGGCGTCGAGCCAGGTTTTGTCGAGCAAAAAGGACCGGATGGCAAGACGCATCGCGTCAAAGTCAAAGTGAGCCGCATTAGCGCGTTGCAGCATGACCTGGAACTCGCGCTCGCCGCCGCGCCGATCCGCATCGAAGCGCCGGTGCCGGGGAAAAGCATCGTCGGCATCGAAGTGCCCAACTCTCAGATCGCGCTTGTGAGTCTGCGCGGCGTGATGGAGTCGGACGTATTCAAGAGCATGAAATCGAAACTGCGGCTCGCGCTGGGACAGGACGTTGCCGGTCAGCCGGTCTGCGCCGACCTGGCGACGATGCCGCACTTGCTCATCGCCGGCGCGACCGGCTCGGGCAAATCGGTGTGCGTGAATGCGATCATCGCCGACCTGCTGTGCACGACGACGCCCGCTCAAGTCCAGTTCGTGATGGTTGACCCCAAGCGCGTGGAGTTGGTGAACTTTAACGGCATCCCACATCTGCGCGAGCCGGTCGTCGTCGAAATGGACAAGGCGGTTGCCGCGCTGCAAAGCGCGGTCGCGGAAATGGATCGGCGGTTCAGACTCTTCGCGCGCCAAGGCGCACGCAACATCGAAATTTACAATCACATGGTCGAAGAAAAGGCGGACGCGGAAAAATTGCCGTTTTTCATCGTCATCGTGGACGAACTCGCGGACTTGATGATGATTTCGCCGGAAGAAGTCGAGCGCGCGATCACGCGTCTCGCGCAGATGGCGCGCGCGACCGGCATCCATTTGATCCTGGCGACGCAGCGACCGTCGGTGGACGTGGTGACCGGCTTGATCAAGGCGAACTTTCCCTCGCGCGTTTCGTTCGCGGTCACCAGCCAGGTAGATTCGCGCGTCGTGTTGGATACGCCGGGCGCGGAGAAACTGCTCGGACGCGGCGACATGCTTTACATGGCAAGCGATTCGTCGAAACTGGTGCGCTTGCAGGGCTGCTTTGTGTCCGACCGCGAACTCGAAAAACTGGTGGCGTACTGGAAAGACCTGGCGCCGCCGCGCGCAGCGCCCGCGTTGGCAGAAGGCGAGTTTCTACAAACGACGCTGTGGGGCGATACGGTTCCGGCAAAGCCAGCCGAACCCGGCGAAGACGACTTGCTGCCGCAAGCCATCGAAACGGTACAGCAAGGTAGCAAGGCATCGGTCTCGTTGTTGCAGCGCAAACTGCGGATCGGTTACTCGCGCGCGGCGCGTCTGATGGAGTTGCTGGAGGAAAAAGGCATCGTAGGACCGGACGAGGGCCCGACCAAGGGGCGCGCCGTCCTGCGAAAGGATGCTGCGCCCGACTCACCGACCGCGCCGCGCGCGTCCAAGCGCTCCGCCGCGTCGCCGCGCCGCGAATTCGAAGAAGATGATTTCTCAGATTGGACAGACGAGGACTGGGAGGATTTGGACAAGTAAGGATGAGGCATTCGCAATGATCGGAGTGCGGGGTAGATACGCCCCCGGTGGGCAATTGGCTTTGCCCAGAATTTCAAATTCGCCGAATGCCTCGTCCTTACTTTGATTTTGCGTCTTTCATTTTTTGTGTTATAGTTGGGCTGCGGTTGTACAATCGAATCTACCGCAGAGACGCGGACATCGCCAACGACCCTAGTCGGCGACGACGGCGGCTCTGCGGATTATTTTTTGTATGGAAATTCCAACGAAAGGAGAAGGTCTGTGAGAAAACTTGTACTGTTGTTCGCGCTGGCTGCGCTGGTCGCCGCGATGGTCGCGTGCAGCGCGCCGCCGACGCCGACCCCCAAGCCAGCGCCGACGACCCTGCCCTCGCCGACGGCGGTGCCAACCAAAGCGCCGCCGACGTCAACGCCACGGCCTACGCCGACCGTCGCGCCGCTCGCCATTGACGCGCTCAAGAACGTCGAATACCAGGTCGTGGTGGCCGGGGTCGCGCGCGCGGTAAAACTGGCGAACGGGGTGTTTGAGGACAAGGCGGCGAAACTTCGCGTCGTGATGGCGGATATCGTCGGCTTTGGCGATCTGAACGGCGACGGCGTATCCGATGCCGCGGTGATTCTCGCCACGACCACCGGCAGCAGCAGCGTGCTTTACGACCTTGACGCGGTCCTCAATCAGAATGGCGCCGCCAAGTTCGTTGCGTCAACGCCGCTGGGCGACCGCGTCCAAGTCAAATCTATCGCCATTCAGGGGAGCGAAATCGCGGTAGACCTGCTCACACAGGGACCGAAAGACCCCATCTCCAAGCCCACGCTCGCGGTGACGCGCAAGTACAGACTGCAAGGCGACAAATTGGTTTCGACGACGCCCGCGACGCCGACATCCGCCGCGCCGCCCACCAAGGCGTCCGCGCCGGCGACCCCCAAGCCCGTCGCGACGGCAACGCCCACCAAGCCGCCGCTGCCCAAAGGCAGCCTCGCGTACCACTGGAACGACAGCGGGGTTGATCGCATGTCAGTCTTGAATCTCGAGACGGGCATCGTGACGCCGTACCTCGTCGTGGGTCCGGTGATAGACGTGACCCAGAACACCAACGCGCACATCGGCGAGTGGTCGCCCGACGGTTCCAAGTTCGCGTACATTTTCGCGGGCGCGCTGAATGCGTCGAACATTCTCAAAGTGCTCGACTCGGCCGGTAACTCGGTTTCGCTTTACTCCTCCGACGCTGGCGGCGGTTTGTCTAGTCCGACTTGGTCGCCGGACGGCAAGCGCATCGCTTTTGCGCGCATGGGTCCTAACCAGCAATGGTGGACGATCACGATCATCAACGCCGATGGCACACAATGCGGCGACAAGTTCGAGTGTGTCAATCGCCAAGTTCAGGGCGAACAATATCGCGGCGGCGTGTCGTGGTCGAAACAAGGTTTGCTGGCGGCCGGCTTTAACACGACCGGCGCGAACGAGGTGTACACGATTTACGCGGACGGCAGCGGGGCGCGGAATCTGACGAACCATCCCGCCGACGACTCGACGCCGGTGTGGAGTCCCGATGGAAAACTGATCGCGTTCGCATCGAATCGCGATGGACGTTCGCAAATCTACGTGATGAACGCAGACGGCGGTGGGTTGCGCCGCGTCAGTCAGAGCGCGTTCGCCGATTTCTCGCCGACCTGGTCGCCGGATGGCAAATGGCTCGCGTTTGCCTCCACCCGCGAAGGTCAGACCGACATTTACATGATGGACCTGAGCGGCGGCAACGTCACGCGGCTGACGAAAACCGGCGGCGATCACCCGATCTGGTCGCGGTAAACACAAAGACCCGAGGGGGTTGAAACCCCTCGGGTCTTTGATTTTGCCGACTCGCGCACCGGGTCGTAGTGTCACCCCGTCTCTACCTCCGCGCCGCGCGTCTCACCAGATCGAGCGCGCGTGTGCAAATCAACGTTTGCGCTTGCTCACTGATGCCGCCGATAGAATAGGCGCGCGTCGTCGTTCCCGGCGCGGTCGCCACGGCGATCACGCTGCGGCCCGTGTCTTCGGCGTACATATCCTGTCCCGAGTTCGTCGTGCCGAGAACCGCGAGCGCGATGTCCGCGTTCGTCACGTTGCGGAATTGCGCCGCGATCGTCGCCGCGTTCTGCTCGGTCAATTCCGTCACGTTGTCGAGCAGCATCGCGGATTTGATGATGCGCGTGCCTTCGGGACGCGCGCGCAGACGTTCCGCGATCTTGCCCGCGGTGTTCGTCTCCGCGAGCGCGATGCGCCAGTTGCGCGCGGCGAGCAGGCGCGCCACGACTTCTTCGATGGTCTCGTCGCCTTCGCCGTAAATCCAATCGCCGAGCCGTGCGCGGACTTGCGCTTCCATCTCCTGGATGAGCGCTTCGGCTTCCGCGCGCGTCTTGGCTTTCGCGGTCACGCGCACGTCGGTCTGACCCGGATGCGCCAGCAAGCCGACGGTCGGATTCGGACACGTTTCCAGATCGGCAATCTTGGCGTCCACTAGACTCTCGCCGACCGCGCAGGTGCGGAGCGTCTTGCTCAGGATGATCTGCTCGCCGCCGGTTTTTTCGCGCAGCCACGGGAGAATGCGCGTCTCCATCAAGTGCTTCATCTCACGCGGCACACCCGGCAGCGCAATGACATACTTGCCGCCGGTTTCGACGATGAACACCGGCGCGGTGCCCACCGGGTTCTCGATGGGCGTTGCGCCGAACGGGATGTACGCCTGGCGCACGTTGTTCTCGCTCATCGGCGCGCCCCATTTGGCAAAGCGCGTGCGAATTTGCGCTAACAGATTTTCGTCCAGCACCAGGTCGCGGCTCGTCGCCTTGGCGACGGCCTCGCGCGTCACGTCGTCCACGGTCGGACCCAAGCCGCCGGTGGTGATGATGACGTCGGCGCGCGTGAGCGCGTGCGTGATCGCGTCCACGATGCGTCCAACGTTGTCGCCGACGGTCGTGCGGAAATACAAGTCCACGCCGACTTGTGACAATTGTTCCGCGATCCAGACCGCGTTCGTGTCGGTGATTTGACCGAGCAAGAGTTCAGTGCCGATGGAGATGGTTTCTGCTTTCATAAGTCTTTGACCGGATGATTGAACTTGGTGATGCGTGATCTCACGTGTCCACGCATCACGTTTCACGTTTCATGGCTACCGGAACAAGTTGCTGACCAAAAAAATCACATTCGCCGGGCGTTCGGCGAGGCGGCGCATAAAGTACGGGTACCAGTGCGTCCCGTACGGAACATAGACGCGCATCGTGTACCCTTCCGCGGCGAGTTTGCGTTGCAAATCGGGGCGGATGCCGTACAGCATTTGAAATTCAAAGCGCTGGCGGTCTACGTGATGCGTAGCGGCGTATGCTTTCGCCCAGTTGATGATCTTTTCGTCATGCGTCGCCAGGTCGAGGTACGCGCCGTTCGAACTGCCGTTGGCGTCGAAGAAGATCTGCGCGAGTTTGAGATAGTTCGCGTCCACGGCTTTCTTCTGCGGGAACGCGACCTCCGCCGGTTCTTTGTACGCGCCTTTGCACAAGCGCACGTTCGCGCCCAGCGCGTACAGCGTTCGCGCATCTTGCTCGCTGCGATAGAGGTAACTTTGGATCACGATGCCGACGTTGTCGAATTCTTCGCGCAGCGTCTTGAAGAGGTTGAGCGTGACTTGCGTGTGCTTTGAATCTTCCATGTCAATCGTCACGAACGTGCCGACTGTTTTTGCCTTGCTCAGAATCTGGCGCAGGTTGTCGAGGCACAAGTCGGCGTTGAGATCGAGACCCATCTGCGTGAGTTTCACCGAGACCTGCGACGCGACCTGGTTGGCGGCGATCGCCTCCAACGCCCGCAGGTAGCCGTCTTTGGCTGCGCGCGCTTCGGCTGCGGTGGTCACGCTCTCGCCGAGTTGATCGAAAGTCACTTGGAGGCCTTGCTGGTTGAGTTTCTTGACGACCGCGATGGCTTCATCGAGCGTCTCCCCAGCGACAAAGCGCCGCGACACTCGACGCGACAAAACAAACCGGACCACAAAGTTGCGGAGAACCGCGTTGGTGGACATGGCTAGGAACAAATCACGGAGTACTGGCATGGTTCATCCTCCTTGTCACACGCGCGGGCAACTCTGTCCGCGCGCGCCAGACGCGGCGCGGCTTCGCCCGGGGAATCCGCGCGTCCAGCGTCTGAGCAAAATATACTCCCAAATGGATAAAAGTCAATCGGATATAAAAGTGCGACGCACCTCGCGGGGTGCGTCGCATGTAGTAAGCGACCAGAAAAGTTTTGTGGGGTGGGAGGGCAGCCGTCCTGAGCGATAGCCGAAGGATGCCTGTGACGCCCAGCGCGGCTGGGCTGCTACCCTGCTCTCCACCCATCGCCGCATCAATTCCATGCAAGCGCCATGCGCCATCACCTGCTCGCACGATATCGGGTTATGCTTCTCCTTCGTCTTGCAATACCTGCCGGTACAGGGCGTCGTCCACGCGAAAACCCGCGACATCACGCAACGCATCCAGGTGCGGCTTGATGGACTCGATCAAACCATGCCGCTTGGCGGCGATCAGCACGCCAATCAGTCCGATGCAACGCAGTCTCATGTGGCGCGCGGTCTCGCGTCCCAATCGCTCGTCCATCACCAGCAACTCGGCGTGTGTTTCCAACGCCAAAACAATCGCTTCGGCTTCTCCCGCATCCAGTTCTTGCCGCAATGCCTGTGCCAGCGGTTCATTTTCAATCTCTTGGCGCGCGATCCAGCCCGCCGTTCGTACTTCTTCTGCTCCTGCTTGTCCTGCACCCTGCACGACGACCTCATCCCAGACCGCCGAGGGAACGAGTAACGCTCCGTAGAGTTTGGGGAGCAAGTCAAGCAACCCGATGCGCGCAAGGTTGATCAGCGGCGAAGCATTGCTGACCATCGTCATAGTTGCCCCAATTCCTTGAGGGTGTTGCGATCTTCGGCGTACTCTTGCAGATCATAGTGAACGGGAATGCCGCGACTGCCTAGCAGTTGTTGAAAAGCCCCCACGCTCATTTCTGCCATCTCGCGCGCTTTGCCAAAAGAGAGTTTCCCCTGCTGGAACAAATGGAGTGCCAACTCACAGCACAGTTCCTCGGGCGTCATTCGCGCAGCGTGTAGAATTTCTCGCGGCACGTGAATAGAAACAATCGAATCCATTGCTTCATCTCCTGGTCGTCATTTCACCAGCAGTATATAACGTTCGAACGCCCCGCGCCGATCGTACGTCGGATCATTTGCGGCATTGTAGTGGTGATGCACGGTAANNGTCACTTGAAGCAGCGTGCGGTTTTCCGGGTTCATCGTCGTCTCCCAGAGTTGTTCTGGATTCATCTCGCCCAGACCCTTGTAGCGCTGAATCTCGAACTTGTCGGCTTTGTGCTTTTTCCTCAGAGTCTCCAGTTCTTTATCGTCGAAGACATATTGTTCGGTCTTGCCGATTTTCACCTTGTACAACGGCGGCTGCGCGATGAAGAGATGTCCGTGCTCGATCAGCCCCTCCATGTAGCGGAAGAAGAATGTGAGCAAGAGCGTGCGGATGTGGCTCCCATCAACGTCCGCGTCCGTCATCACGATGGTGCGATTGTAGCGCAAATTCTTCAAATCGAATTGGTCGCCCACGCCGGTGCCGATCGCGGTAATCATCGCGCGGATTTCTTCGTTCTGCAGCATCTTGTCGAGCCGCGCCTTTTCGACGTTCATGATTTTGCCGCGCAACGGCAGAATCGCTTGAAACTTGCGGTCGCGGCCCTGCTTCGCGCTCCCCCCGGCGGAATCTCCCTCCACGATGTACAACTCTGAGCGCTCCGAATCTTTTTCCGAACAGTCCGCGAGTTTTCCCGGCAAACTCGACGATTCGAGCGCGGACTTGCGGATGACCAGGTCGCGCGCCTGGCGCGCGGCTTCACGCGCGCGCGCGGTCGTGACGCACTTTTGGATGATCTCTTTCGCCTCGCGCGGATGCTCTTCCAGGAACGCGCCGAAGGACTCGGTGACGACGGACTCGACTTGCGGCTTGATCTCCGCGTTGCCGAGTTTCCCCTTGGTCTGCGATTCAAACTGCGGCTCTTCGAGTTTCACCGAAACAATCGCGGTCAAGCCCTCGCGCACGTCGTCGCCGGTGAGATTCGGGTCGCTTTCCTTGAGCACGTTCGCCTTGCGCGCGTAATCGTTCAGCGTGCGCGTTAGCGCGGCGCGAAAGCCGGTCAGGTGCGTGCCGCCGTCCACGGTGTTGATGTTGTTCGCGAACGTATAGACCGATTCGCCGTACGCGTCGGTGTATTGGATCGCGACTTCGACTTGCGAGCCGTTGACCTGGCGCGCGACCATGAACGGCGCGTGCAGCACGGTTCGATTCTTGTTCAGGTAGCGGACGAATGACGTGATGCCACCCTCAAAGTAAAACGTCATCGCGCGCCCATCGCGCTCGTCCTTGAACGCAATCGTCAGCCCGCGCGTGAGAAACGCCATTTCGCGGAAACGCTGCGTCAGCGCGTCGAACTTGTAATCAATCTGCTTGAAGATTTGCTTGTCGGGATAGAAACGCTGAATCGTGCCGGTCCGTTCGTCTTTGGGGTATTTGCCGATAATTTTGACTTCAGTCTTGGGCACGCCGCGCACATATTTCTGACGATAGATTTGCCCATCGCGGCGTACGGTTGCCTCAAACCATTCGCTCAGTGCGTTGACCGCGCTCACGCCGACGCCATGCAGCCCGGAGGCAACTTTGTAGCCGCCCTGCCCGAATTTCGCGCCCGCATGCAGTTTCGTCATCACGACTTCGAGCGCGGACTTGCCGGTCTGCGCGTGCGTGTCCACCGGAATCCCGCGGCCGTTGTCCACCACGGTGACGATATTATCCTTGTCAATCGAAACATCAATGCGATCGCACGCGCCAGCCAGCGCTTCGTCAATTGCGTTGTCCACGACCTCGAAGACGAGGTGGTGCAGACCGCGCACGTCGGTCGAGCCGATGTACATGCCGGGGCGTTTTCGGACCGCTTCCAAGCCCTCGAGTACCTGAATCTTGGACGCGTCGTATGTTTCGACCGGCAGATTGGCGGTGCCGTTTTCGTCAATTTTTTTCTTTGCCATCCCACTAACCTTTGAGTTGTGCCTGCTGCTGTCGAATGTGCTCCCGCAATTGGGTCAGCCAATTCATTCGATCCGCATAGAACAGCATAGTCGCCGCGACGAGCCCACTGCCGAGAAAGGCGTTGGCGAGCACGTCGAAAAACGCGCCCCAGGGATCTCCGATGAAGAACTGCCAGACGACCGCAAAGCCCCAGCGAATCAGATACGTCAAGATGACCAAGCCCATCGCCGACCAAAAGTCGAAACGAAAAATAGTGACGCTGTCGAAAATGGCTTGCCGCGCGCTCGAGCCGCTGACGAACACTGCGGGGAGAACAAAAGCCAGATACAAGGTCGCCCACAACAGAAACAGCGTGCCCATCAAAACCAGGAACGAGGCGATCCCCTGACTGACGTCGCTCATCAAAGTCGCACCAATGGACAAAGGCAGCATAAAGCCCACTGCGCCGACGGAGAGAGCCACGGTCAGGCGCGTCGTCGTCGCCAGCCCTTTCGTCAGGCGCGGGACAAACGTTCGCGCATCCGTTTCTTGGCGCACCCCGCGCGCAATGATCTCCAGGTAGAGCGCGACGACGAGAATGCCTGCCAGTCCCAGCGGGACGAGCAACGCAAAAAAAGTTGGACTGTCCGAGATCGTGAACCAGACCGTCCGCGCCCAGGCGGTCACGGGCGGTTGAATACCGAACACGGTCGGGAAGCCGACGGCGATCAGACAAAACACCGAGATCACGCCGAAAAAGTTTGCCGTGTCCCCGGCGTTCTGCAGCAGGTTGCTAAACTGTTCGATGCTCTGGAGCGTTTCAGCCGGCGCGTCGGCGGGGATGGCTATGCCAGCGGCGAACAGCGCGATCAAATTCTGAAATAGCGGCTTGGCGCTGATCTGGGGTCCGAGCCACACGAACAAGTCGAGCGCGACGGGAATGATCAGCGCCGCGGGACGTTGCAGGATCAGTTCAAAGCCCCCGGCGAGCGCCTCGATCACGCCTAGCGGTTTCTTGGCAGTCTCTTTCATCACGCGGTATTATAGCAGAACGCGTGTACAGGTCAAATAGACGCGCGCCAAACGCGTCGGCGCGCCAATTGACAGCCCGCGCGGCGCATGCTATAATCAATCTACCAAACGGTCGGTAGATTACGCCGACCGCGGCAAGGAGTCGCAATGCGGAAAAGCGTCAGCGCGGACGCGGCGAACGCCAAAGATGCGCCGGACATGAACGACAAGATCTTCGCCGAAGCCGTACGCATCTTTCGGCAAAAGGGCTACCACGCCACCTCGATGCAGAACATCGCCGACGCGGTGGGCTTGCAAAAAGGCAGTCTCTACCACTATATCTCCAGCAAGGAAGAACTCCTCTTCCGAATCTTCGAACGCAGCACCGGCGCGCTGACCCAACAACTCGAAGAAATCATCGCTGCAAAAGATTCCCCGACCGACAAACTGCGCCGCGCCATTCAAGCGCACCTGGTCGCCCTGTGCGAGCAACTCGATATTTACAGCGTCTATATTTCCGAACGCCGCGCGCTCAGCGGACGCTATCATGCCAAGGTGCGCGCCGAGGGCGAAAAACACGCGCGTCTGCTGGAGCAAATTATTCAGCAAGGCATCGCGGGCAAAGATTTTCGCGCCCTGGATGCGAAAATGGCAGCCCACGCGATCCTCGGTATGTGCAACTGGCTCTATCAATGGTATTCTCCCGACGGTCGCCTAACGCCGCAACAGATCGCCGGAATTTTTTCCGATCTCGCGGTGGAGGGCTTGGCGCGCGGGCGCAAGTGACCCAAATTTTAGATTTTCGATTTTAGATTGCCGATTTCCTGGCAAGACAAATCGAAAATCGAAAATCCTAAATCGAAAATTCAAGGAGGTAACATGGCACTGCTGGCAGCGGGCACCCCAGCCCCAACGTTCAAGGGAATGAATCTGACCGGCCCGGAAATCAATTCGGAAAACTACAAGGGGAAGAAACCGGTCGTCCTGATTTTCTCCAGCACCCGCGTCGACCCGGCGCAGATCAACGCGGTCAAAGCAATGTGGCTAAAGCACCGGGAAAAGACCGAGATCATCACCGTCTCGTACAAACTGCCGAGCGTTTCGATGGCAAAGGCGTTCATGCAGCAGTTGGGCGCCAAGTTCCCGGCGCTGTACGATCCGTCCCAAGCCATTTACAAGATGTTCGGCGTCGAGAATCCGGTCGCGATCGTCGTCATCGACGCAAACGGCAACGTGGCTTATTCCGCCGAAGCGCTCGAGACCAAGGACACCAAGGCGCTGGAAGACGCGATTGTGGCGAATGTGAAGTAGGCGTAGGAATTTTCACGCAACACGCAACACGATTTACGTCATAATGCGTGATACGTGTTGCGTGTTGCGTGAAACGAAACACAGGGAGTAGCACGATGACAGATGTTGTCATCCTCGACGGCGCGCGCACGCCAATTGGCGCGTTCGGCGGCAGTCTGCGCGAGACGAACGCGCCGACGCTGCTGGAGCACGCGTTCCGCGCCGCGCTCGCCAAAACGCGAATTGATCCGAAGGAAATTGACGAGACGATCGTGGGTCAGGTCTTTCAAGGCAGCGACGCGCCCGACATCGCGCGCTATTGCTCGTTGCGCGTCGGTATTCCCAAAGAAGTGCCCGGCATCGCGCTCAATCGCCAATGCGCGAGCGGGCTGGAAGCCGCGGTCTGGGGCGCCAAAAACATTCTGACCGGCGAGTCGAACCTGGTTCTCACCGGCGGCGTCGAATCCATGAGCACGGTGCCGTACCATATTCGCGGGATGCGCTGGGGCGTCAAGATGGGTCCGCAGTTTCTGATTGACGGAATGGCGGAACTGCTCGACGACCCGAGCGCGGGCGGAATGTGGATTTGGGCGGAGAACATGGCAGAAAAATTCGCGGTCGCGCGCGAGGAACAGGACAATTGGTCGCTCGTCTCGCACCAACGCGCGGTCGCCGCCACCGCGTCCGGGCGTTTGCGCGAAGAAATCGCGCCGATTGAGGTCCCGGAGAAAAAGGGCGTGCGCGTGATGGACAAGGACGAAGGTCCGCGCGCGGATACGTCGCTGGAAAAACTCGCGCGGCTCGAACCCAAGTGGAAATGGGATGGCACGATCACCGCCGGCAATGCGTCCACGATGAACGACGCGGCGAGCGCGGTGTTCATCGCCTCGCGCGAGAAGGCGGACGCGCTGGGTTGCAAGCCGCTGGCGAAGATCGTGGCGTGGGCAGTCGTCGGCGTGGACCCGGAAATCACCGGCTATGCGCCGGTCGTCGCGATTCCGGCGGCGCTGAAAAAAGCCGGACTGGAACAAAAAGACATCGCGCTGTTCGAAGTCAACGAAGCGTTCGCAGTGATGATCGTCACGACCATCCGCGAGTTGAACCTGGACCCGGAAAAACTGAACGTGAACGGCGGCGGCATTGCGCTCGGTCATCCGGTCGGGATGAGCGGCAATCGCCTGCTACTGACGATGGCGTACGAGTTGAGGCATCGCCAGCAAGAATTTGGCGTCATCTCCCTCTGCGCCGGCGGCGGGCAAGGCATCGCGATGGTAATTCAGAACATTGGGTAAGACGGAACACGCAATACGGAGCACGGCGTGTTGCGTATTGCGTGTTCCGTGGTGATGTAGATGAAACCTTTACAGGGTATTCGCGTTCTTGACCTCTCGCGCCTCTTGCCCGGTCCGTACTGCACGATGCTTTTGGCGGACCTGGGCGCGGAGGTCATCAAAATCGAATCGCCCGGCATCGGCGATTACATGCGCCTCATTCCGCCGTTCGTGGAAGACGCGCGGACTGGCGAAGCCGTCGGCGCGGCGTACTTGATGGTCAACCGCAACAAGAAAAGCGTCGGGCTCAATTTTCGCAACCCGCGCGGCAAGCCAATCTTTTTGCGTCTCGCGCGCGACGCTGATGTCATTCTCGAATCGTTCCGCCCCGGCGCGGCGGAGCGCTGGGGCTTGGGGTACGACGCGTTGCGCGCGATCAATCCGCGCCTCGTCTACTGTTCGCTCAGCGGATACGGGCAATCGGGGCCCTACAAAGACCGCGCGGGCCACGACTTGAACTACATCGCGCTCGCGGGCTTGCTTGCCACCAACGGCATCGCCGAGGGGCCGCCGATTCCGCCCGGCGTTCAAGTCGCCGACTTGAGCGGCGGAATGTTGGCGGCGATTTCGATTCTCGCCGCGCTGGTGGGACGCGACAAGACCGGCGTGGGACAGTACCTCGACGTGAGTTTGTTCGACGGCGCGCTGTCGTGGGCAGGCACGATGATCGGCGGGACGTACGCGGCGGGCAGGCAAACCGAGCGCGGCAGGATGCAGTTGAACGGCGGGATGGCGTGCTACAACGTGTACGCAACGCGCGATGGCAAGTACATCACGCTCGGGGCGATCGAGCCACATTTCTGGTCGGCGTTCTGCAAAGCGGTCGGGCGCGAGGACTTGGCGCCACGCGCGCAAGAGTTCGAGGCGATCCCAGAGGTCGCCGCGATCTTCAAGACGCGCGCGCTTGCCGAATGGCTAGAGTTCTTCAAGACGGTAGACGCGTGCATCGAGCCGGTGCGCGATTTTTCCGAAATGCTGAACGATCCGCAGGTCAAGCATCGCGGCTTGGTCACGCAAAGCGGTGGCATCCCGCAAGTTGGGTCGGTCTTTGTCTTTGCGGAAAACCCCGGCTTGCCGCCGCCGCGCCTGGGCGAACACACGCGGCAAGTGCTGGAGAGATCGGGGATTAGTGAATTAGAGATTGGAGAATTGGAAGAAGCCGGGGTGATTAAGAGCGGAGAGTGAGGGAACTCAGGAATGAAGATTGGGATTCTCCGTTGCAAGTCCTTCGGCTGCGGCAGCGGTCAGTAAATCATCATCGGCGCAAACAAAAGTGATGCCAGGCAGATCGTCTTTGAGCAACGCTTGGTGGAGGGACAGAGCGCTTGCCAGTTGAATCGCATCACAACCACGCAATTTCTGGCGGCGCGTGAGTTGAACGGCATTGTCAATTACGACAGGATCAGCGGCGACCAATTGGTATTGCTCCAGATCAGAAAGAAAATCGTCCAACGCTTCTTCATACTCTGCAGAATCAAGTTGATTGCTACGCCACCTGGCTGCAAGCGCAGCGGCAACTTCAACCACGCCAATCTGCGCGAGAGCAATGACCTTCGGCGCGTCCAAGATGCACAGCGCTTCGACCCAGGCGGTGCCTGTTTCTTCAATATAGCGTTTGGCGATTGCGCTGCTGTCCAGAAAGTACGTTGGCGCCACTTGCTCAGGCATCACAATCGCCCCCGTTGCTCAATGATAATTTCGCTTAGGGGTTTACCAGGAATCTTGAGCGGCGTCCTCCTCTGATAGTTGCGCGGACGTTGAATGTAGCGAGTCAAATTTAACGGCTGGATCAATCCAGTAGACATCAGCGCACGCAGGGTTCGCTCGCGCAGGTCGGCTGGCGACTCGGGTTTTGATTCTACTTGCGCCAATCCCAATTCAAGAATCTGCGGTAAATTCTTGCGATAAGGGCGTAAGCGAATCGCTAACTCTTTTGGGACTTGAATCGTGATACTGCTCATCTCTCCCTCACTTTCGCCTGAATTCTAGCACGACTGAGTATGCCTGTCAACGCCAATGCTTAGCCAACTCGGGCTTTGTCAAAGTCGCGTCGCCTTGTCATTCTGAGCCCCGAAGGGGCGAAGAATCTCGCAATTCGAATTTGCGAGACGCTTCGCTTCGCTCAGCGTGACAAAGCGAGATTTGGACGCTTGGCAATCTGAAATCTGAAATCGAGGAGGTTCACATGATCGGATTTGATTTGACGGAAGAACAAAAGCGCATGCAGGAGATGGCGCACGAGTTTGCCGAAAAAGAGATGCGCGCGGTTGCGCCGCACTACGATGAGACGGAAGACTTTCCCTGGCCCGTGCTGAAGAAAGCAAGCGACGTTGGCTTGCTGACGTACGCGCTGCCAGAAGAGTACGGCGGCGCCGGCATTACCAGCCAAGTGACCAACTGCCTCGTGCAGGAAGAGTTGTTCTGGGGCTGCGCCGGCATCGCCACCGCGATGGGCGCGACCATGCTAGGCGCGCTGCCGATCTACATTTCCGCGAACGACGCGCAAAAGAAAAAGTATCTGACGATGTTGACCGAGGCCAAGCCCGACGGGATGCCCCGGCTTGGCGCGTTCGCGCTGACGGAGCCGGAAGCCGGCAGCGACGCCGCCGCGATCAAGACGAGCGCGAAAAAGGTTCAGGGCGGCTATGTCCTGAATGGCACCAAGCACTTTATCACGAACGGTGGCATCGCGGACGTCTACTCTGTCTTCGCCACGATTGATCCGAGCAAGGGCGCCGACGGCATTTGCGCGTTCATCGTCGAAGGCGCGTGGCCGGGTGTCAAGCCGGGCAAAAAAGAAAAAAAGATGGGCATCCGCGCTTCGCATACCGCGCAGGTGCATTTCGACGAGGTGTTTGTGCCGGCAGAGAACCTGATCAGCACCGAGGGCGACGGCTTTTTTGTCGCGATGCAGACGCTCGACGCCTCGCGGCCGATGGTCGCCGCGGGCGCGGTCGGCATCGCGCGCGCGGCATTCGAAGCCGCGCTGGCGTACAGCCAGGAGCGCAAGCAATTCGGTCGCGCGATCGCCAAGCAGCAAGCCATTTCGTTCATGCTCGCGGATATGGCGACGCAGATCGACGCGGCGCGGCTGTTGTGCTGGCGCTCGGCTTGGTTGCTCGACCAGGGCGAGGCGAGCATGAAGGAATCATCCATGGCGAAAGCGTACGCGCCGGATGTCGCGATGCAAGTCACGACCGACGCGGTCCAGATTTTCGGCGGCGTGGGGTACACCCGTGACTATCCGGTTGAAAAGTTTATGCGCGACGCCAAGATCATGCAAATCTTTGAAGGCACGACGCAGATCCAGAAACTGGTCATCTCGCGCTCCTTGATCGGGTTCGGATAAATAGTCGCAGTAGATCACGCAAGCATCCTGAGCGGGGCAACGGTTTGTGTTGCAAAGTCGAAGGATGCGGAACTCCGCTCAGGGTGCTTGCTCCATTTTGTGATCTACCGAGTTGGGCAGTCATTGTCTTTCAAGCGAACTGGGCGCTGGCAAGTAAATTTGCGGCTACAACTGCGCCAAATCGCCTTACGGCGACTGACATTCAACCGACAAAGGTCGCTTTTGCGCTTTTGTTGCAGCGAATTCATTCGCCCGGCTAAAAGTTGCCCCGAATGTGTACACCCACTACCCACTAACGACTTTTGCTTTGTACGCCGAAAAGGATTATAATTCGGTCATCCAGTTCACGACAGGAGTTGCTTATGTGGCTTGCGCCACACCCAGGGCCGGATGGAAAAGCGACGCGTGGGGGTTGTCTCGTCACCCGTCACNNGGGAGACCTATGGAACTCGACCTGACGCGTCCTAACAATGGACGCATGTTGGATTATTGGCTGGGCGGCAATCACAACTTTGAGATTGATCGTCAGATGGCGCGCCAAATCGAAAAACTATTCCCGTTTGTCGTGACTACCTCGCGCGAATCACGCGCCTTGGTCGGACGCTGCGTCGAGTTCTTTCACGCGCAAAACCTTGGCACGCTTGTTGATTTTGGCTCCAGTCTCCCAACTTGCCAGAACACCCATGAGGTCGCCCATGCGCTCGACCCGAACATTCGAGTCGTGTACAGCGACATTGATCCAATCACGGTGGCGTACGCGCAGGATTTGCTGCGCGGGAACGTGAATGTCCTCTATCTCCACGCGGACGCCACAAATCCACAAGACGTACTGGAAAATCCTCTGACGAAACAGTTGATCGGAGACGAGCACCGCGTTGGGATCGTTTTTCTTAATCTACCCCACGTTCTTTCCGATGAGGCGGTGCGCGCGTCTTGGCGCGCGCTCTACGACTGGGCTGCCCCGGGGAGTTACCTGGCGCTCTCTTTTTCGGGCGAAGCCTGGGACACAGAGCCAGATCTGATCGCTACGGCTCGCTCCTACCGCAGCGCCAATCTTCCCTTTTATCCCCGCACCCCAGCCCAAGTCCTCGAACTGGTGGGCGGCTGGCGAGTGACGCAAGATGGATTCAAGCCCAATGCCTCGTGGGGGCAATCCAACCCGCCGCCGCAAGAACGGATGCTGGGGTATTCGGCGATGTTCTACAAATAGCAGTCGTTTAGCCTTGCGAAGATTCGAGAGTTGCGTTCGCATGAAACATGAACCTTCGCAAGGTTCGCAAGGACATGACCTATGTCCCAAGACCCGCGCGACGCCGAACTTTGGCGCATTCAGCGAGACCTGACCGATTTGCAGGCGCTGGTTCGCGTCATCTCCGAGGTCAATAGTTCACGCGACCTCCAGCAAATCCTCCAAGTCAGTCTGGAAGGCATTCGCCAAGCGGTGGGCGGCGAGTTTGGCGGCGTCGTCTTGATTCGCTCGAATGACAAAGCGGAACTTGCGCGCAGCACCGCGCTCCCTTCCGCCCTCCTTGCCCGGTTAGAGAACATGACGCTGGACGCGTCATCCCTCCACGCGGTCCCATCGGGAATGTCAGTCAGTCCGCTTGCTCTCGTCGGACAACACGTGAGCGACGCCTTGCGCGCTGGCGGCGTTGGCTTTGTCACCCTGCCGTTGAGTGTACGCGGGGAACCCATCGGCCTTTTGTTTGTGGGCGCGCCGACCAACCACATGCTCAACCCGCCGAGCGTCAACCTCCTGATGTCCATCGGCGAACAAGTGGGGCGGGCAATCGAAAACGCGCGTCTGCACACTGAACTGCGCGAATCCGAAGAGTGGCATCGGACATTTATCGAGAATAGCGGCGCGGTATTTTGGGGAGGCGATACTGAGGGCAAAATTCTATTCGTCAACGATGCCGCATGTAGAATGATCGGCTTGGAACGTGATGCCATATTGAGGATGCGCGTCGAGGATTTCTTTGTCTACGACGAGGAGACCCGACGCGCCGCCGATAAAGCGTTGCGAGAAAAAGGCATTTGGAGCACTCATCACCTGCATTTGCGTACAGCCGATGGACGGATCCGCGTCGTCGGCGCAACTAGCCGCGCGGTGCGCGACCGCGAAGGAAAGTACGTCGGGTATCAAGCAGTCATTTACGATGTCACCGAACGCGAACGCCTGCTTGAAGCGTTGGGGCAGCGCAATCAAGAACTCGCCGTCCTCAACGCAATCGCAGATATTCTTAGCCACCCGCTGAAAATTCCCCACGTCCTCGATCAGGTCTGTGAAAAGATTGCTCTGATTACCTGCATGGAAACAGTGGGGCTGTACCTCGCCGATGAGGCGCAACAGCACTTGCATCTCTTGGCGCATCAGGGGATATCGGATAACCTACTAGCCCAAGTGCGGCGCCTGGGGCTGGATGACCCCACGCTGCATCGAATTGCCGTCGAGGGCAATCCGATCGCGCTGGACGATCTCGCGACGGCGGCAGAGCCGGGACTCGTGGCCCCGCGCGCCGAAGGGTATCGCGCGGGGATCGGCGTGCCAATCCAGAGACACGGCGTATCCATCGGCGCGATCGTGGTCGGCAGTAAGACCCAGACGCGGTACGATCAAGCCGACGTGGGTTTGTTGCTCAGCATTGGCAGCCAAGTTGGCGTTGCTCTGGAGAACGCCGAACTGTACGCGCAGATGCAACGCCGGGTCAACGAATTGAACGGCTTGGCGGAAATGAGCGCGGCGTGCGTAGCGACACTGGATCCGCACGCGCTCTCGGAACTTGCCGTCGAATGGACACGCAAACTGTTGCGCGCTGATGGCTGCGGCATCCGTTTGCTCGATGGGCAGGCGCTCCGGCTCGGCGCGGTGCGATTGGCGGATGTCGGGGGGCGCGCCGAACAACTCATCGCCGACGACCCGACCCTCGGCTTCATCGTGCAACACCGAACGGTCTATGCGGTGGACGATGTGACGACCGACCCGTCCATTTTACCCGTGCAGCGCCAACGGTTCGACGCGTCGGGGACTCGCTCTGCGATTGGCGTGCCGCTACTTGTGCGCGACCGCGTCATCGGAATTCTCTCCGTCGGCAAAGCCCAGCCCCATCACTGGTCGGATGAGGAGATCGCACTGCTCAAGACGATTGCCAATCAGGTCGCCAACGCGCTGAACAACGCGCAACTCTTTCAGAATGTCTTGAGCGAACAACGCAAGGTGCAGGCGATCTTCGACAGCGGTCTGAGCGGGCTCTTTGCCACGGACGTCGCCGGCAACATCGTCATGTTCAATCGCGCAGCGGAGCGGATCACCGGCTATACGTTCGCCGAAGTCTGTGGGCAGAAATGGGTCACGCTCTTTAGCGACACGGCGGCAGGGCAACCGATGGAATCCATCGTCGAAGCGGCATTGAGCCGCAAACAAACGATGTTTGAACAAACTAAACGGTTCATTAGAACCAAGGACGGGCGCGTGATTCCAGCCGCCAAAGCCGCGGCGCCCTTGGTGGACGACCAGGACAATGTCACCGGCGCGGTAGGCGCGTTCTGGGATCTCACGAGGGAACACGCCGCGGAACTGTCGCGCGAAAGATTCCTGCAAACAGTCGCGCACGAACTCCGCAACCCGTTAACCGGGCTGCTCGGCGCGCTGCAACTCTTGGAACGCCCCAAGATCTCCGAGCAGGCGCGCGCAGAGATGTGGGCTGTGATCCGGAGCGACGGCGTACGGCTGCGCAAATTCGCCAACGAGTTCCTGGAACACGAAGCCAGCATGGAATCGGCACGCACGCTGCGCCTCGAGCCCTTGCCGATCGTTTCCATCGCGCGCGAGCACGTCCGCACCTGCCAAACCGCCGACAAGGGGGGGCATCGTTTTCGGGTCCAGGCGGCGCAGCCCGGGCTGTGCGTCTACGCCGATCGGAGTTGCCTTGAGCACGTTCTGGGGAACTTGTTGGACAACGCGATCTACTATTCGCCGCCAGGCAGTCTGATCGCGATGCAGATCAAAACAGGGACAGACAACCTGGTGGATATTGCCGTGCGCGATCACGGCATGGGCATCCCCGTTTCGGAGCAGCAGAACATTTTCAAGCCGTTCCATCGCGTTTCGTCCCAGGGGCAAAAGCCGGTTTATGGGCATGGTTTGGGTCTCTCTATTGCGCAAACGATGGTCAAGGAGATGGGCGGGGACATTTGGGTTGAGAGCAAACCGGGTCACGGCGCGACTTTCCACTTTACCTTGCGGAGGTACCAATGATGGGCAAGCAGACGGTGCTCGTGGTGGACGATGAGCCGAATGTTCGACAGGTTATCTGCACGCTGCTTCAGGAAGAGGGGTTCGACGTCATTCAAGCCGCCGACGGCGTCGAGTGTCTCCGGCAGGAACATGACCAACATCCCGACTTGGTGGTGCTGGATATTCTGATGCCGCACAAAGATGGCCGGGAGGCGTGCAGGCAATTGCGCGAAGCCTCGGACATTCCCATTCTCGTGCTGACGGCCTTGCCCAAGGACAAGGAGTTGGTGAGCCGGTTTGCGGATGGAGCAGACGACTACATCACCAAGCCCTTTGACAACGGAGAACTGGTCGCGCGAATCCGGGCGCTCCTGCGCCGCGCGCCGCCGCGACGCAAGAACGTGCGGCAGTACGATGACGGCATGCTGTGCATTGACCTGAATGCGCGGCAATGTCGGGTGAGGGGCGAGACGGTCAAGTTATCGCCCAAGGAATGGATGCTCGTGGAGGTTTTGCTGGAGAACCGGGACAAGGTCGTTTCGCTCGATGAACTGTTCCGGCGGATCTGGGGGGCTAACTATGCGCCCCATTATGCGCGCGCGTGCGGCTACCCCAAAGTCTATATCGCCCACCTGCGGCGCAAACTCCGCGACCCCGTCCGCCGCTCGCGCTATATCCACACGGAACGCGAACTGGGCTATCGGTTCGAGACGCACAATTGAAAAGACCTGGAAGGTTTCGGAAACCTTCCAGGTCTTGCTTATGCGTCAATTCCCGGCACCGGGAACTGCGCCGCCAAGCGCGTGACCGCCGCGCGGACCCGCGCGTGGGCTGCCGCATCGTCTATATGTGTGATGACGTCGGCAATCCAATCGGCGATCTGGCGCATGTCGTTTTCGCGCATACCGCGCGTCGTCAGCGCGGGCGTGCCGATCCGGATGCCGCTCGTCTTCGTCGCCGGCAGCCGATCGAATGGAATCAGGTTCTTGTTGACCGTGATGCCGACCGCGTGCAGTTTATCCGCCGCGTCCTTGCCGGTGACCTGTTGCCGGCTCAAATCCACTAGCAGTAAATGATTGTCCGTTCCGCCGGAAACCAACCGCAGGTCGCGCGCCTGCAGTTGTTCGCCGAGCGCGCGCGCGTTGGCGACGACTTGCTTTTGGTATTCGCCGAACGCGGGCTGCAGCGCTTCTTGCAGCGCGACCGCTTTCCCGGCGATGACGTGTTCCAATGGACCACCCTGCGAGCCGGGGAACATGGCTTTGTCCACCGCTTTGGCAAACTCCTCGGCGCACAGGATCATTCCGCCGCGCGGTCCGCGCAGCGTCTTGTGGGTGGTCGTCGTGACGACGTCGGCGACCGGCACGGGATCGGGGTGGACCTTGGCGGCGACCAGTCCGGCGATGTGCGCCATGTCCACCATCAGCCGCGCGCCCGCGCTCTGCGCGATCGCGCGCAGGCGCGCGAAATCAATCTGGCGCGGATACGCGGTCGCGCCGGCGACGATCAGTTTCGGACGATGCGTCTCCGCCAAGCGCGCGATCGCGGCGTAATCGAGCATTTCGGTTTCCTGGTTCACGCCATAGCCGATGAATTTGTAAAGTTGGCCCGACAAGTTGACCGGCGCGCCGTGCGTCAGGTGCCCGCCTTGCGCGAGACTCATCGCCAGCACGACGTCGCCCGGCTGGATCAGCGCGTTGTACGCGCCGAGGTTCGCCTGCGAGCCGGAATGGGGCTGGACGTTCGCGTGCGGCGCGCCGAACAATTTCTTGGCGCGCTCAATCGCCAGCGCTTCGACCTGGTCAACGAATTCGCAGCCGCTGTAATAACGCTTGCCCGGGTACCCTTCGGCGTACTTGTTCGTCAGTACCGAGCCGACGGCTTCCAATACGGCGCGGCTCGCGTAATTTTCGGAGGCGATCATTTCCAGCCCTTCCTTTTGCCGCCGCCGTTCGCGTTCGATAATCGCCGCAATTTCCGGGTCAACCGTCTGAATCGAATTTGTCGTCATAACAGACGTCTGCGCCCTTGCCTCCATCGCCGCTCTCCTTTCTCTATTGGTGGTGACTCCTCAGCCCCGCTCAGTTTCAGCCACAGAGAACACAGGGGACACAGATTTTTTCCTGGGTTCTCTGTGCGTGCGATGGCACATCTTTGAATCGCCGCTTGGCGGCGAATTATTGATGTGCCATCGTCTGGGGCATACCGGAGCAGTTGCTTGTTGTGAACCTATTTCAGTATAGCACAGCCAAATCGTTTGAACAAATCACGCGCCGCTTGATTTGACTAGAACCATGCTCTCTGTTATACTGGCGCCGGTTTTGGAGGAGTGCCGGAGTGGACGATCGGCGCCGCCTTGAAAGCGGATGGGCGATGAGCCACGGAGGTTCGAATCCTTCCTCCTCCGTCGGGTGGCGTGTGGCGTGTGACGTATCGCTCGATTCCCGTCACTCGACACTCGTCTCACGCCACATCGTGGAGGGGTCGCATAGCCCGGTCTAGTGCGGTCGCCTGCTAAGTGACTACAGGGGGTTAAACCTCTGTCGCGGGTTCAAATCCCGCCCCCTCCGCCTTTTCAATTTCAGATTTCAGATTGCAGATTTCAGATTTAGATTTGCTCAGTCTGAAATCCTAAATCTAAAATCTGAAATTACACTTCTCCCCGTAGCGCAATTGGATAGCGCGCAGCCCTGCGGAGGCTGAGGTTGCGAGTTCGAGCCTCGCCGGGGAGGCACACTAAACGCTCTGATTTGTCAGGGCGTTTCGTTTTTTCCTCAATTCGTTGTTTGTGCTATAATCCTCACCGATGGACGCGCTCCTCACGCACGAGAACGCCGATTTCGACGCGCTCGCCGCGTTGCTCGGCGCAAAAAAAATATACCCCGAAGCCATCGCGATTCTGCCGCGCCGCATGAATCGCAACGTGCGCGATTTCTGCGCGCTGTACTGCGACGCGCTCCCGTTCACGCGCCCCGACGATCTGCCGCGCCAACACTTGCGCGAGATCGTCGTCGTAGATACCCAGGGCGCGCCCTCCGCGCGCGGCGTCACGCCCGAGACGCACATTCACGTAGTTGACCATCATCCTCTCAACCGCGAACTAAAACCCGGTTTCACCTTTTTCGGCGGCGAAACTGGCGCGACGACCACGCTCTTCGTCGAGCAAATCGGCGAAAAGGAATTGCCGCTCACGCCGATCGAGGCGACGCTCTTGCTCCTCGGCATCTACGAAGACACCGGCTCGCTTTTGTACTCCACGACCACGGCGCGCGATGCGCGCGCGGCGGCGTTCCTGTTAGAGCGCGACGCCAACCTCACCGTCGCGAACGACTTTTTGCATCATCCCCTCACCGACGCGCAACACAAACTGTATCAGCGCCTGATTGATCACCTCGAAACGGTGCGGCTCGCGGGACACGCGATCGTGATCGCCGCCGCGCGCGCCGAGACTTACACCGAAGAGGTTTCGACGCTGGCGCACCAACTGCGCGAACTGTACGATCCCGCCGCGCTCTTCGTGCTCGTGCAGATGGACGATCACATCCAGTTGGTCGCGCGCTCTGACCACGCGGAGATTGACGTCGCGGTGATTGCCGAAGCGTTCGAGGGCGGCGGTCACGCCAAAGCCGCCGCGGCGTTGATTCGCGGCATGACCTTGCGGCAAGCCAAGTCCAAGTTACTGAAACTGCTCAAGGCGCACGTCAAACCCGCGCTCACCGTGCGTCAATTAATGTCGTTTGGCGTGCGGACGCTGGAGCCGGAGGCGACCGTCGCGCAAGCCGCGGCGGCTGTAGATCGGTACGGGCACGAGGGCTTTCCGATCGCGCGGCGCGGCAGACTCGTCGGCTTGGTGACGCGGCGCGAGATTGATCGCGCGCTCCGTCACCAACTCGGCCACACGCCGATCAAGAACCTAATGCGGAAACCGGTTGCGGTTTCGCCGGACGATTCGCTGGAAACGCTGCGCGCGGTGATGATCGAATCCGATTTGGGCCAAGTGCCGGTGGTCGAAAAGAAAAAGATCATCGGCATCGTCACGCGCACCGATGTCATCAAGCCCTGGGGCCCCGCGCGTCCGGCGCGCGCCGAGGAGATGGCGCAGCGATTGCAGCAATGGCTGCCTCCGGCATTGCTCGCGCTCTTGCGGGAGGCGAGCCGCACCGCGCGCGCACTGGGCTATAGTCTCTACGTCGTCGGCGGATTCGTGCGCGACCTGTTGCTCAATCAGCCCAATCTCGATCTGGATCTGGTCGTCGAGGGCGACGCGATCGCGCTCGCCAAGGCGCTGGAGCAGAAACTCGGCGGACGCGTGCACGGGCACGCGCGCTTTGGCACGGCGAAATGGATCATCAAAGACATGAAAGATGAAAAAGGCGAGCTGAAAGAATCCCGGCTTGCCTCTGTCATCGCTCATCTTTCCTCCTTGGATTTCTCAACCGCGCGCATGGAGTTTTACGCGCATCCCTCCGCGCTGCCGGAAGTCGAGACGAGTTCGATCAAGCAAGACCTGCGCCGCCGCGATTTCACGATCAACGCGCTCGCCATCTGCCTCGACCCGGCGCGCTATGGGCAACTGTTGGATCCGTACGGCGGCGAACAAGACCTGCAGCGCGGGTTGATCCGCGTCTTGCACAATTTGAGTTTCATCGAGGACCCGACGCGCATCTTGCGCGCCGTGCGCTTTGAGCAGCGCTTTGGCTTCAAGCTCGAGCCGCGCACGGCGCAACTCATCGGCAACGCGTTCGACATGATCCCGCGCGTCAGCGGCGAGCGCCTGCGCCACGAACTGACCTTGATCTTCGAGGAGAGCGAGCCGGAAAAAGCCATGGCGCGTTTGAACGAACTGGGCTTGTTGCGCGCGATCTTCCCCCCGCTCGAATTTACCGAATGGCACGCGGCAAAATTTCGCGCCGCGCGTGAAAGCAATGGCAAGCCGGAACCGCTGACGTTCTTTGGCTTGCTGGGGTATCGCCTTGCGCCATCGGTCGCGGCGGAATTCGCCCTGCGCCTGAAACTGTCGAACGTCGCGCGCGAAACTTTGCTGCAACTGGTCGCGCTGCGCGAAGAAGTCGCCGCGTCGCTCAGCGCGGAGACGCTCGCGCCGAGCGCGATCTATCGCTTGCTCGAAGCGTATTCGGAGGCGGCGCTGCGTATCTTTGCGATTGCCGCCGACGCTGCCGTGATCCGCGCGCGCGTCGAACTCTACCTGACACGCTTGCGTAAGGTTCAGCCCGAACTGACTGGCGCTGATTTGAAGCGGATGGGGCTTGCGCCGGGTCCGGTCTATCGAGACATCTTGATGCGTTTGCGCGACGCGCGCCTCGACGGCCGGCTTTCCAGTCGCGCGGAAGAAGAAGCGTTGGTGCAGAATCAATCAGTGAACCGAGAGCAGTGAACAAGGGGCAATATGGCAGGCAGATTTCTCATCGCAGCGACAAGTCGCGCGACCGTCAAGACCATCGAAAAAGTGTTGAACGCGGAGCGTCATCAGGTGATCGTCGCGCCGAATGGCGTCGCCGTCGTTGACCTGGCGCTCGACAAGAAACCGAATATGATTTTCCTCGGCGTCTCGCTCAAGGGGCTGGATGGTCTCGACACGGCGCGCGCGTTGCGCGCGCTCGCGCTCACGGAGAATATGCCGATCGTCTTTCTCGCGGAGAACGCGCAGGAAGCGCGAAAGGTTTCCGACGCGCGCTTGCCGCTGACCGANNCGCCCGGCGACCGAGAACGCGTGGATGTTGGCAATTCTCGACCCGCTCACCCGGCTGTATCATCGGCGTTATCTGCTGCATCGCCTGGCGTACGAGTCGCAACGCAGCGCGCGCTATGCAAGCCCGCTGGCGGTGGTGTTGGTGGACGTGGACAACCTCAAAGACATCAACCGCCAGTACGGTATTCTGACGGGCGACAGCGTGCTGATCGAAACCGGGCAATTGCTGCTATCGTTGATGCGCAAATCCGAAATCGTCGGGCGCAATGACGTGCAGGATTTTCTCGTCATCGCGCCGCAGACGAGCGAGAAGGGCGCGGGTATTCTGGCGGAACGCGTCTGCCGGCGCATCGCGCAACAGCACTTTGTTCTGGAGAAACTCGATTTGCACGTGACGGCAAGCGTGGGCGTGGCATGGAGCAATGGCGCGGATCTCGCAGAGAACTTGGCGCTGCTGGGTCGCGCCGAGGTCGCGCTGTCGCGTGCGAAACGCGCGGGCAAGAATCGCGTCGAGGTGGGGTAGATATGCTGGCTGAAGTTGCACTGTACATCCGGCTTTTGCGCGAGCGCCGCGCGGTGATCTTGGAAACGCTCGCGGGCTTGAGCGCGGACGCGCTGAATTGGTGCCCGTTGCCCGACGCCACCAATTCGCTCTACGCGCTCGCGGTCCATGCGCTGGGCGCGGAGCGGCATTGGATTCACGCGGTCGTCGGCGGGCGCGCGGTCGAACGCGATCGCGCCGCCGAATTCCGCGCCCGCGGCGACGATGTGGCGGCGTTGCGCGCGCAATCCGCGGCGGTCGCGCGCACCAGCGAGGAGATTCTGGGACAGTTAACGGAAGCGGAGATGGATGCGCCGCGCGGCGCCGCGCCGAACACCCACCCGGTTCGCTGGTGCATTTTACACATCATCGAACACGACAACGAGCATTTGGGGCAGATGCGCTTGACGCGGCAGTTGTGGGAGAATCGCTCTACCCGACCGCATGAGATCTAGCGGCGCGTGACATGCTATGCGCGGCGCAAGACGTAGAACGTGAAAAAGAGAAACGCCAGGCGACAGGAAATCTGTCGCCTGGCTTGGATCTGCGGGCTAGGGCTTGAGCGCGGCGCGCCGCGCGGCTTTTTCCAATTCGTTCTTGCATTTCACACAGAGCGTCGCCTCGGGCAGCGCCTTGAGCCGTGCGGGGTCAATTGGCTTGCCGCAGCGTTCGCAGATGCCGTAGGTCCCTTTCTTCGCGGTGCGCAGCGCGTAATCAATCTCCTCCAGTTTCTGCTCCAGTCGCCGCACGAGCGCCAGGTTTTTTTCGCGTTCGTACACCTCCAGGTCAACCTCGTCGCTCGTCCGTTCTGGCTCTACCCGCAGATATTCGCGCAGCCGTCCCAACTCTGCCGCTGTTTGCTCGCGTTCCTTTTCCAACTCTTTGCGCTCGGTTTGGGTCAAGGTCTTGTTCTTGTTCATGCCTGCTCCCGTTGCTAACGCAATTTTGGCGCATTTTATAGCACAACTTCTAGTTCGCGTCAATTGACGCGTGACGTGTCGCCCGCGCTCGCTCGTTTGACGATTCGTCCGAATTGGCATATACTTGCGGACGATGACGGGGCGTAGCGCAGTTGGTAGCGCGCAGCGTTTGGGACGCTGAGGTCGAAGGTTCAAGTCCTTTCGCCCCGACCACGGTGAGGTGAATGTGACGAGTGGCGGGCGTCGAGGATCACAAGCGAATGTTTCTCGCCACTCGACACCCGTAACGCGCGGGAGTAATTCAGTGGCAGAATGCATCCCTTCCAAGGATGACGTCGCCGGTTCGAATCCGGTCTCCCGCTCTGAAGAAAAAAGGACAGATGATAGATGAAAGCGAAGCCATGTCTTTCATCTCTCATCTTTCCTCTTTCATCTTTTCCACCGGGGCCTGTAGCTCAATGGCAGAGCAGCGCCCTCATACGCGAGTGTGCCCGGCAGAAGAAATTCTGCCGGTGTAAGTGGCAAAATTCGGGGGAACCTAAAAGAGCGCCTCATGGCAATCCCGAGCCAAGCCTGAATGAATTCAGGAAGGTGTAGAGACTAGACTGCCACCACCTAAAGTTGCGTGGGCAGCTATGGTGAAGGTATAGTCCAGGGAGTTGGGAAACCAACACGAACCTGAAGGCGTTGGTTGCTGGTTCGAATCCAGCCGGGCCCACACACTATTGCAGATTTTGGATTTCAGATTGCAGATTTTTTCAATCTGAAATTTGAAATCTGCAATTCTATTCTTGGAGTCAACCGCATGGCTGATCTTGCTGCCCTCCTTGCCCCCACTCTCCCTGCCTACCTCCGCGATCTCGAGACGCTGGTAAACGTGGACTGCGGCACGCACAACAAAGCCGGCGTGGATGCTGTCGCGCGCATCGTGCGCGAACGGATGCGCGAGTTCGGCGCAGAGGTAGTTGATTTTCCGCAACTACAGTACGGCGATTGCGTTTATGGACGCTGGCGCGCCAATGGCAAGGCGCGCATCTTGCTCATCGGACACCTGGACACGGTTTATCCCGATGGCACGGTCAGCCAATTTCCATTTCGACGGCTCGACGCGCGCGCTCTAGGTCCCGGCGTCAACGATATGAAAGCCGGGCTGCTCAGCGGTTTGTACGCGTTGCACGCGCTCAGGCGCGCCGGGTTCGATCAGTTCGCGGAGATCGGCTTGTTCTGCAACAGCGAAGAGGAAGTCGGCTCGCCGGCGTCGCGCGATTTGTACGCGCCATGCGCGCGCGGCGCGGACGCCGCGCTGATCCTCGAATCGGCGCGCGCCGCGCCGCCCGGCGCGATCGTCAGCGCGCGTAAAGGTGTCGGACACTACGAGGTCAAGGTACGCGGCAAGTCAGCGCACGCCGGCGTCGAGCCGGAGAAAGGCGCGAATGCGATTCTCGCGCTCGCGCAGCACATCGTCGCGGTGCAGACGCTCAACGGATTCCGACCGGGGCTAACGGTGAACGTCGGCGTCGTGCGCGGCGGCACGCGCCCAAACGTCGTCGCCGATTTTGCGGAGGCGCAGGTGGACGTGCGAATCGCGCGGGCAGCGGACGCGGCACCGCTTGAGCAAGCGCTGCGCGATGCGCTTGCGCGGGAGGTGGTGCCCGGCACGGTTGCTGAACTCAAGGGTGGAATCGCGAATCCGCCGATGGAAAAAACCTGATTCTAACGGATTCTGT
>DHFK01000110.1 GCA_002400365.1 Anaerolineales bacterium UBA4826
CAACGCGGAGCACAACCCGCACAGAGACAAGAACGCCGCGAGCGCAATCATCCACACGCCGCCGACGATTAGCGCGTTAGTTGGATGGTTGGGTGGCTGAGGCAAGTCCACTTAGAATACTTTTCCGCGCACTGAGCGCAGTCGTACGTCACCTTGTCGGGTAGTGGGTCCTTGCGCCTTCGCGCAAGATCGAGCGCGCCCTTGAAATCCATTTCGGCTTTGGCGACCCACTCTAGCGTTGACTCGTCGCTCATATAGCACCTTTCCTCTTTGAGTTATTTCTCGAAAGAAATAATCGCCGATCCTTAGACGCTCCTTCAATTCTCCGGGGGTGCGTACCAAGATGTCCATGCCAAAACGCCGGTGCAGGAAAAGATCCGAGATTGCACGCGCACGCTCAATCGGTCGTTGGCGACTCCGCATAATCACCAGCAGGTCAATGTCGCTGTCAAGCGTTGGCTTGCCATACGCATACGAACCGAACAGGATGATTTTTTCGGGATTGACTGCGTCCACGATTCGTTCGGTTATCTCGCGCAACAGTTTCCGTGTCACCATGCCTTCGCGTTCCACAGGCGCACTCATCTTTCCTTCTTCGCCTCCCTTAGTTCACCGTCAAGTATAACATGCCCATTACGGAAGAGCAAACCCACAACCCTCCGCCATTAGCCATCGGCTATCTGCCATTCGCCACTTGCTCATTTGTCATGGCCAGCCGATACACCTCGCGCCGCGCGCGTCCCGATGCGCGCGCTACCCGCTTGACCGCCTCCGTCCGCGTCGCGCCCGCCGCGATCAACTCGCGCACCGCCTCAGCCACGCGCGTATCGTCCCATGCGATTGTACCGTCTGTTGTCGGTTGTCTGTGTTCTGTAGTCTTTCCCGCGATCACGAATGTAAACTCTCCGCGCGGCGGGTGCGCGGCAAAATGTACGCGCGCGGCGTTGACGCTGCCGCGCAAGAACTCCTCGTGCAGTTTCGTCAACTCGCGCGCCACGCAGATCGCGCGGTCGCCGAGCGTTTCCGCGACGTCGTCCAGACTAGCGCAGACGCGGTGTGGCGCTTCGTACGCGACGAGCGTGCGCGGTTCCTCGGCGACCGATTGCAGCAACTTGAGCCGCGCGTTTTTCTGGCGCGGGAGAAAGCCCAAATAGACAAATTGATCGGTCGGCAAGCCGGAGGCGACCAGCGCAGTGGTCAGCGCGCTCGCGCCCGGAATCGGCACGACGCGGAGGTTGTGTTCCAGCGCGGCGCGCACGAGTTCGTACCCGGGATCGGACAGCCCCGGCATCCCGGCTTCCGAGATCACCGCGACATCGCCGCGGTCCAGCGCATCGAGAATCTGATTGATCTTGGCGAGTTTGTTGTGTTCAAAGTACGACGTGATCGGCTTGGAGATGCGGAAGTGGGCGAGCAAATTGCGCGCGGGGCGCGTGTCTTCGGCGGCAATGAGCGCCGCTTGCTTCAAAACGCGCAGCGCGCGCAGTGTGATGTCTTCCAAATTCCCAATCGGGGTTGCGACCAGATAGAGAATACCCATACGCCTCTCTCGCCTGCCGCCATTATAACCTGGAACAGCGCACAAGTCTATTGTCCCAAATTTACAAACCTTGCGGCACGGTGTATAATGCTTTCTGTGAAACTCGAAATCGCGGTCGCGCAATTGAGCATCGTGGACGGCGCGTGGCAAGAAGCGCCGGACAATCTCGCCGCGTTCGACGAAGCGTCGCTGTTCGGCGAGGGCTTGGCGCGCGGCAGTCTGTTCATCGTCATCGAAGTCGCCGGCGAGCCGGAAGGACGCGACGCGCTCGCGCGCGAACTCGTCGAGACGGCGCGGCGCGAGTACGGGGCGAGTCGCGGCAGCATCGCGCTCGCGCTCACGCAAGCCGTGCGCGCGGCGAACGATTTCTTTTACACCACGAACGCGAACCTGCCGCCAGACGCGCGGCGGATTGCCGGCATGACCATCGCAGTCTTACGCGACGACGAGTTGTTTATCGCGCAAGCCGGCCCGGGCATGGTCTGTCTCATGCGCGGCGACGATCTGCAGCGCTACCCCGAGACGTCGCCCTGGTTCATCGCGGATGAGTCGGCAGTCGCCGAATGGCTGGCGTCCCGCGATTTTGCGACGCCCGGCGCGGTGCCGATCGGTCTGCGCCGCGCCTACACACCCGACCTGTTCCACGCGTCGCTCCAACCCGGCGACATCATCGTCCTTTCGACGCGCACGCTCGCGCATTTGCTTTCCGGCGAAGAGCTGCGCGAGACCCTCGCGCGCCGGCATCCCGATGAAATCGTCGCGAGTCTCGAAGACCTTGCCGGCGCAGCCGACTTGTCGGTGATCGCCTTCCGCGCAGCCGGCGAGCCGGCGCCGTTGCCGATTGTCGCCGAGGCACCGGTCTTTGCGCCGCTGCCGCAGGAGGAGATCGAACCCTCACCCCTCACCCCCTTGCCCCCTCTCCCCTCTCCCGATGCTGAAGTTCGCAGCGGGAGAGGGGAGAGGGGGTTGGGGGAGTGGGGTGAGGCAGCCCCCCCGCCCCAGCCAACCGAAGCAGAACTTGCGCGCCGACGCGCCCAAGCCGAACAAGCGCGCGCGCGGCGCGCTAAAATCCGTTCCGCCTTTTTGGGCGCGACGGCGGGGACGATCGGCGCGCTCGCCGGCATTTTCGGGCGCATCAACTGGACCGGCATCGGCAACGCCGCCGACCGCGCGATTGACGGCGTCGTGCGCGGCGTCCTGCGCGCGGTCGTGTTTGTGATTCGCGGCATTGCGCCCGACGCGCCGGGGGAAAAGCAAACCGCGCGCGGCGCGCCCGCGCCGTCGCGCTCGAGCGCGTGGCAATTGGCTTCGCTGGCGTTTCCAATCCTGCTCGTCATTGCCGGCGGGTTGATGTGGGTGGACTATCGCGCCCAACAGCAAACGCTGCGCGACCGCGAAATCGCGCGGCTGGTGGATGACGCAGCCAAGTCATTAGAGCGCGCCCGGCAATTAGAGCCGACCGACAAGCCGGCGGCGCGCGCGGCGGCGCAGAATGCGAAGGATTTGGCGCAGCAAGCGCGCGCGCTGAGCCCGAGCAACGCCAAAGCGAACACGATTTTGAACGACGCCTCCGATCTCCTCGACCGCCTCCAAGGCGTCTATGTCGTTTTCGCCCAGCCCTTTTTCACTTTTTCCGATTCGCAGGCAAAGCCGACGCGCGTGGTCGCGCAGTACCCCAGCATTTTCATCCTCGACCGCGGCGCCGCGCGCATTTATCGCTTTGCCGTCGCCGCGGCGGGTTCGACTGCCGCGCCAGCGGCTGGCGACGGCGTGATTCTCAAAGCCGGGGACAAAGTCGGCGACCGCACCGCCGGTCAGTTGATTGACATGGCGCTAGTGGATTCAGCGCGGCTCGTCGCGCTGGATCGCAATGGCGCGTTTTGGCAGTACGACATCGCCCGGTCGTCGTGGAGCGCGCGCGGCGCGAGCGATCCGGGCGCCTGGGCGCGCGTGAATCTAGTATCGAGTTTCAATGGGAACGTGTACCTGGTGGACGCGCCGCGCAGTCAAATCCTCAAGTACGTGCCGAACCAGGAGGGCTGGTGGACCTCGTCGGTCACATTCTTTGTGCCGGGCGCGAATCCCGATCTCGCCACCGTGGTTGACCTTTCGATTGACGCGGACGTATGGCTACTCCGCAACAACGGCGCAATCCTCCAGTGCAGTACCGCTCGATGCAATGAATTGACAGTGCGCGACCTGGACGCGCCTTTTTCCAAACCGGTCGCCGGCTACACCGCGCAGACATTGCCGGCGCTTTATATTGCCGACGCGGGCAACCAGCGCGTCGTGCAGATTGACAAGACAACCGGCAAAGTCGCGCGGCAATTCAAAGCCAGCGCGCAAAACCCCGATGTCTTCAAGTCGCTCAAGACGCTTACGCTGGACGACAAGAAATTCTACTTTNNGTGCGTGTTCCGTTTAGTGATTAGAAGCAATGGCTCTGATTTTGGGCATTGAAACTTCGTGCGATGAAACTGCCGCAGCCGTGGTCGAGAATGGCTGCAAAATTTTATCCAACGTCGTCGCATCGCAGATTGATT
This sequence comes from Anaerolineales bacterium UBA4826, assembly GCA_002400365.1. Lineage (GTDB taxonomy): Bacteria > Chloroflexota > Anaerolineae > UBA4142 > UBA4142 > UBA4142. The sequence continues at coordinate 4,084 of DHFK01000110.1, forward strand.
TGCACGCGCCGTACGGCGGCGTCTTCCCGGAAATCGCCTCGCGCGAGCACGTGCTAAAAATCGCGCCGGTGATACAAGATGCGTTGAAAGATGCGGGGATCACGTTCGCGGATTTAGCGGCGATCGCGGTGACGCACGGTCCCGGCTTGGCCGGTTCGCTCCTCGTCGGCGTCAACACGGCGAAGGCAGTTGCGTTCGCCAACGATCTGCCGCTCATCGGGATCAATCATCTCGAAGGCCACATCTACGCCAACTGGCTGGAGGCGTCCACGCCAGCTCCAATCCCTAATCTCTTCCCTTTGATCGCGCTCATCGTCTCGGGCGGTCATTCCGAAATCGTGCTGATGCGCGGGCACACCGATTACCAGTTGCTCGGGCGCACGCTGGATGACGCGGCGGGTGAGGCGTTCGACAAAGTTGCGCGCTTGCTTGGTTTGGGCTATCCCGGCGGTCCGGCGATTCAAAAAGCGGCGGAGGCCGGTGACCCGAACGCGTTCAAACTGCCGCGCGCGTGGTTGCGCGGCACGTACGATTACTCGTTCAGCGGATTAAAGACCGCGGTGCTGCATCTCGTCCAAAGTTTCGACGGCAAGCGCTTGCCCGTCGCGGACATCGCCGCGAGTTTCCAAGCCGCGATCACCGACGTGCTGGTCGAAAAGACAAAGCAAGCCGCCCAGGAGTTCGGCGCGCGGCAAATCCTGCTGGCGGGCGGCGTTGCCGCGAACGCGCGCTTGCGAAAGATGATGGTCAAACACGCCGACGCGCCGGTGCTGATCCCGCCCCCCAACTTGTGCATTGACAACGGCGCGATGATCGCGTCCGCGGCGTGGTGGCATCTTGAGCGCGGGGAGAAGAGCGGCTGGGATTTGGACGTGCTGCCGGCGTTGCAGTTATCCGTAGGGAACGTTCGCCGTAACGCTCCGGAGGGAGCGCTCGCCGTAGCGCTCAGTGCGGAGCGTTCGCCGTAGCGCTCCGAAGCGAAACATGGTCATCAAATCAGTTGCGATTCCATCAACCGAACAGACGCCGGACTGGTACACGCCGATCACAAAAGAGCTATTGCGTCAGATCACCCGGCGGATCGTGGAAGAATTCCAGCCGGAGCGAATCATCCTCTTCGGCTCGTACGCGTATGGCAAGCCGACGATTCACAGCGATGTGGACTTGTTGGTGATTACCAGAAAGATGGCAAAGCGGAGCGCCTTTGCGCGGACTCGCGCTGTCTCGAATCTCTTTCTACATCGGCGGTTTGGAATGGATGTTTTGGTGCGGACACCGCAAGAGGTGAAGACCCGCTTGGCGATAGGTGATGATTTCATGCGGGACATCATCGAACACGGGAGTATTCTCTATGAGCGTCGGCAGCGTCGCGGAATGGATTCAAGAAGCAGAGGCAGATTACAAAAGCGCGCTCGATCTCGCGCGGCGACGTAAGGACCCAATTCCAATTCGGGCGCGCCAAGTTGGGATTAGGCAAATGATGCCATGAAAAGAATCCGCGCTAGTCCGCGTTCATCCGCGTCCCAATCCTTTTTCTCGCGCGTCTACGCGCTCGTGCGGCAAGTCCCGCGCGGGCGCGTCGTCACGTATGGGCAGATCGCGCGCGCGCTCGGCGCGCCGGGCGCGGCGCGCACCGTCGGCTGGGCGATGCGCGGCTCGCCGGCGAGCGTGCCGTGGCATCGCGTCGTCAACGCGCGCGGCGAGATCAGTCTGCGCCCCACGACCGGCTACCACGAGCAGCGCGCGCGGCTGAAAGCGGAAGGCGTGCGGTTCGATCGCGCCGGCAAGATTGATTTGGAAAAGTACGGCTGGAAACGCGTTTGACCGGAGGGACCCGCGAACGGGCAGCGCGCACAAACACGCTCAGTTGCAGGAGAGCGCGCCGGGCTTGGCGACCCAGGGAAAGTAATAGAGATAGGGTCCCGGCGGCGGAGCCGGCGGATTGTGCAATCTAAAGGAACCAATCCGGGTCTGCCAATTCGCGCCAGTGGCTGAATAGTATTCGTTCGTGTACCAAAAAGTAATATCGTCCACCGGGTCAACCGTCATTGCGCTGTAATCGCCCCAGCGACTGTATCCGCCGCTTTGCGCGCCGGTGCCCTGGAACAACGTCGTTTCTCCCTGGTTCAACGTTCCAAGCGGATCGTCGCACAGCCGCCCGGCGTATCGAATAGCGGGGTACATGCTCGCGCTCGAGACGCTATAGCCCAATGCCATGTTGCCGTATTTATCCACCGCCAAACTTCCCATCCACCGATAGTTCGCGTCGGGTTGAAAAGTGCCTTGTTGATAGACGCTGGGCGCGCCGTTCGGATCGCGAATTTCGTACCAGCGGACGCCGGTTGGGGCGCCGACCGCGCTGCTGGCGGCGACGGTGTGATTCACCCACAACGATTCGACTCCGCCGATATTGCGGTACTGGAGTTGCATCATCAAGCGATCGCCTAGACCATCCACCGACTCGCCGTCTTTTTCGGGGACGCATTGGAAAACGCTTGCCGCGTAACACGGCATGACAAAGTTCGCTACGGTCACGTTCGTCGGTCCGGTAAAAGTCGAATTGGCTTGATTTGCCCAATCCACGTGAAATTTCCAAAGATGCAGAACGTTGGGTTCGTCTATAGACGCAAAAAAATTCGGCGCGCCGGTCGGCGGCAGCGCGCCGCGCAAGTTCGTCGGCAGCAGGTTGGGGTAGTAACCCGCGACATCGAACCACACATTTCGCATCGGGATGCCGTTGATCATGTCGTCGCGATTGAACGCCCAGACGCGCGAGCGCTGGAAAACGTTCGACGAAGTGAACATGCTGGCGGACATGTAGATTCCGTCTGCCCACGCGCCGAATTTGGGGTAATCGTTGAGCCAATAGACGCCCGGCGTTTCCGTGCCGCCGGCGTCGAGCGCGTAAAGCCACCACCCCCCGGCGACCGGGTCGGCGGTCTTGGAAACGGCGATACATTCGTAGAAAGGTCCATTTGAATTCGCCCACGCAAAATCTGTGACGATCCAGCGCCCCGATATCGCGTCGTACAGCGCGATGGGATCGCCTTGATTGTACGCGTTGCACGGGAACGACGCAGCCGCGAACAACGAGTCGAAGGTAAACGCGGCGAGTTGCGCGCCGGTCTTGTCGAAAATCGCGACGGATGTATTGACGGCTTGGATGTAATGGTTCGGTCCCACATCGCCATTGGGATCGGGGGGCCATCCGCTGCCCCAATTCAGGAAATCGAGGCCGTTGAAACTCTGGATCGGCGCGGGCATCCTGCCGGTTCCTTCGGACGATTGCAGCACCGGGTCGCGCGCAATCGGCGCGGTGGGTGGCTGAGCCGTCGGTGCAATCGTCCGACGCCGCGGGCGCGGCATCTCGCGCTTTGCGCCGGACGAACTGGGACGCGGCAATTTGCTCACGTCGCCATCGAACGACGCTGGGACAACCGGCTCGCCCACAAACGGACCTGCGACGCCGGGACTGGTTGGCGCGGGCGTCGGCGCGGCAAGGGCAAGCGTGTTCCGGGCTGGAGTTTGTTCCCGGGCGGCGTCAAGTCGAACGACGCCCGGCAGGAGAATTAGACTCACGAAAGCAATTGCGAGGATCAGTTGGCGTCTTTGCATTTGTTCCTTCCGTGGAATCAGCAGATGAGGTTTCTGAACTACTTGGCGTAGACCGCCTGGAAAGCGGGCTGGTCGCGCAACGGATTCAGGTCCGTATCCTGCTTCGACCACTCGACCAGGTCTGGGTTGAGCGCGAACGCGGTCTTGAGCGCGGCAATCGCTTGCTCCGCTTTGCCGGCGAGCGAATAAGAACAAGCCAGGTTGTAGAGCGCGAGTCCGCGCTCGACGGCTGGCTCGTCCGCGCCGATCTGGGCGGCAAACGCTTCCGCGATCTGGACGGCGCGATCGGCAGCGTGACGATCAATGTGCATTTGGAAGAGGTGTCCTTCGACGTGCCAATAAAAGGTGCCGCAGATGGCGCGCCAAAATGGACGACCGCGCAGCCAGGCAAATCGCTGCGGGTCGGTCACATCGGCTTCCGACAGCGCGGCGGTCACCGCGAGCGCCTGTTGGAACACGCGGCGCGATTCTGCCGCCACGTCGTCCCAAGCGCGCGCTTGGTTCTCCGCAAAGATCTGGGCATTCGCTTCATCTTCGCCTGGACGCGCGGGCGCGCCGGGCGCGTTCTCCAAGCCATACTTGCGGAACGATTCAAGCCAGCGTTTCTCCCACTCGGTTATGTGAGCGAGAATGTCCTTGGGCGCCCAGCGCTCCGGCGTTCCGGGACGCGTTTTCTCCGCGTCGCTCAAATCGGCAAGGGCTTGCTCTGTCAGCGCATAGCCGGCGTTCAATCGTTCTAGCAATTTTGCCTTGTTCATCGTTGCCTCCGTAGGGCAAATTTACAAATTTGCCCTACA
>DHFK01000106.1:0-22243 GCA_002400365.1 Anaerolineales bacterium UBA4826
CGTACTGCGTCGCGACTCTGCGCAGCGCCACGCCGGACTCGATCTGCTTCACGTCCCTGGGACACTGCTGCGGGCATCGTCCGCAAGTCGTGCAGCGCCAGATATCTTCGCTCTCGATGTCGGTCAACCCAAACGTCGCTTCGCGGACGATCTTTCTCATGCTAAAACGTCTGACCCTGTTCCACGGGCAGACCGTATCGCACAAGCCGCATTGGAAGCAGCGTTTGAAGGCATCCCCGCCGCTCGCCTTGATGACCTCGATGATCTCTCTGCTTGGGGCAACAGTTTCCACGATCGTTATGATCCTTATTCTTATCCGCGAATAACGCGAATAACGCGAATCAAAACCAAAAATTAGCGGAGATCAGCGTTATTCGCGGATCATTTTTTCTTTGTTGCGGACAACCGCGCAACAGACAAGCGCGAAACGGTATCCACGACCTTGTCCCACCCGTACTTGTCAATCATGGATTCCAGTCCAATCTCCACATCTTCCGGCGTGACCGCTTCTTCTACTTCCTCTTCCCTTTCCGCGTAGATCAGCGCCTCATTGATACACCACTCTACGCATAACGGCTTTTCCCGCGGCGGATCGTCTTCGCACATATCGCATTTGAGAGGCAGCCCGGAATCGGGTTCATGGAAAACTGTCCGGGATGGACAGACTGCCCGGCAGAGACCGCACTCGTCGTATTCCGTGCCGTCAACGATGTATCTGTCTCTGCCCATACACTCCGCTGCGGTGTACTCGCCGGCGTACACGGGAAAATAGAGATCTCTCATCGGGTCGGTGGCGACGCGAATCCGGGCGCGCTCGGGGCTGTTACTGCTATATTTTGGCGTGGCGTGAAAGGCAGAGCAGATCATCTCGCACGCGCGACAGCCATTGCATTTGCTCACATCAATCTTGATCGTCTTGATGATCTTCTTTTTTTTCTCGCCCATGGCGATCAGCACCTCTTCGCTTGTTCCTGCTGTGTCACGCTGAGCGAAGCCAAGCATCCCATTTCCGTATAGCAAGACCCTTCGCTTCGCTCAGGGTGACATCCTAAATAAATCTACGCTGGCACCAATGTCGCTTCGGAGGGAATGGGTTCATATTCTTTCAAGATTCCCCGCTGCGTCAAATCTGCGGCGACATCATCCAGCCCGAGTTCATGCAACGTCGCTTGCGTGGGAATGCCGTCGTTGTTCCAGCCCTTGAATTTGTANNCGCACATTGATCGCGCGAATGAGATTGCGATTTAGGCGGTACACTCGCGCCAAGCCGGCTTCGTCCATCTCGATCCCCGTCGCCGCGGAGATGAACGCGGGATAATTGTGAATATGGTACGGCGGCTTGAGCGGGAACGACGACAAACCGGCGCAAACACCCAGCGCGTCGTCAATATAGTGCATCATCTCTTGCCAATCCACAATATCCACCGACATGTCTACAGTCGGGTAATAAGGATTGGAGTGTTCGCCGCGCAGCTCCCAGTCCAGAAGATACTTTTTGAATTTCTCGTCCGGAACCTGGATCCAATCCTTTACGAAATTTTCCCTCTCCGGCATCGTGGGAAACGGCGACTGCGGGAATTGCCCTTCGATCTGAGTAATGTTTATCTTCTCGCCCGTTGAATACATGAGAAAGTACACGGGATTGAGCATTCCCAGTTTGAGCGGGAGTTGTTCGTGTTTCTTGATGTTGTTGTGCGCATACGCCTCGGCACCCTTACCGATCTGTTGCGCCGCCCAATATGTGCCGTTCGCCAGAACATCTCCGATCCCTTCTCGCCGAACAATCCGGTCGAGCAACCAGTAAAACCTCCCTTCGGTATCGGACGGCATGCCGGGCATGTCCTGGTCAGTCAAAATGCCGGCTTCATAGAGTTCCAGGGCGAACGCCATCACCTGTGGGGTCGAATACCCGTCTACGCCATACTCCGTAGCGCGTTGAGCGATTCTAAAACCAAAATCCAGGTCTGAAAAAGCCGCCATCGTATAAGTGAGTTTCGAGTAGCACTTCATCATGTAGGTTGATTGCCCCGGAATGGAAATGATCGCCCCGCATTTCAGTGGACAGTTATAGCAACTGATCAAGCGCGTGCGCGCATTTTCTTGACTCTGCCGCCACTTGTCTTCGACTTCCTTGGTCCAGAAATCCTTTCTTCGCACGCGGGCATTTCCCCACGTGAAATTCGTGGTGTGCCATTTCTCGTCAACGAGTTTCATCTCTTGCGGAGAACCCAGCCCTTCGAAAATGGGCTCTACCCCCGGAATCGGACACTCTGCCCGGAGCTTTATGTATTCCATCACTTGATTGCACTGCGCGATGAATTCAGCCGGTCGGGCGATATTGACGTCCTTGGTGCCGCGCACGGCAATCGCCTTGATCCCCTTGTCGCCCATCACGGCGCCGATGCCAAGGCGGCTCGCGCTGGATCTGCCCTGCTCGATGGAAGCCATATAGACCCGGTTTTCGCCAGCCAGACCGATGGCGGCGACCTGGGCTTTTGGTTCCTTCAACTCCTGTCGAATGAGTTCTGCGGTTTCAACCGCGCCTTTGCCCCGCAAATGAGAGGCATCGCGGATTTCAACCTTGTCGTTGTGTATCCACAAATAGACGAGGGTGGGGGACTTGCCGCGAATAACCACTTTGTCGTAACCGGCATACTTTAACTCCGGCGCGAAAAATCCGCCCATCATCGAATACGCCATCAACAAAGTCTGGGGAGAAATGGTAGAAACAATGGTCCGATTCGCGCCGATAGCCGGCGTGCCACATAAAAGACCCGCGCTGAATATGAGCAGATTGTCGGGAGAGAACGGCTCGGTCTCCGGGGGAACCCGATCCCACAGTATCTTGGCGTTAGTGCCCAGCCCGCCAAGATAAAGTTCGGTCCATCGCGGGTCAGTCGCGACTCTCTCGATGCTTCCACGGGAGAGATCAATTTCCAAATTAAACCCAGTCTCGGCGTACCTCATTATCTACCTCTCCTTCCACACCGCCGCGCGCTTTTCCATAAACGCCGCCAAACCTTCCACGGCATCCTCCGTCGCCATCAAATCGCGCAGATACAACCGCTCGATTTCCGCGAACGCCGCGTCCGCGCCCTGATCCAAGCCGGTCTGCACCGCGCGCTTGGCGAGCCGCAACACCGCGCCGCTGAGCGCGGTCAATTTGCCGACGAACGCGCTCACCGCCGCGTCGAACGATTCCACGGGCGCGACCGCGTTTACCAACCCAAGCCGTTCCGCCTCGCGTGCATCAATCGTCTCCCCGGTCAGCACCAACTCGTACGCCTTTTTGCGCGCGATGAGGCGCGGCAAAACCAGCGCGGCGATGGGCGGAAACACGCCCACCTTGATTTCGGGCTGACCGAATTTCGCTTTCTCGCTCGCGACGATGAAATCGCACGCGATTGCCAGTTCGCACCCGCCGCCGAGCGCCGCGCCCTGCACCGCCGCGACGACGGGCTGCTCCAGCGACCAGAGCGTGTGGAAAATCGCGTGGAACTTTTTGATCATCTCGTCCACGCGGTCTTTNNCCATCATCGCGATATCCATCACGTTGAGCGGAGGTTTGTTGAGCGTGAGTCGTGCAATGTTGTTGGATTTTTCGAGTGTGATAGTTGACATGGGTTACCTCGTGATGAGTGAAACGAGAAACGTGAACGCTGTAGCGCCCTGCAACGGCACGCTCAGAAATGAGGACACCTTGTTCTTTTCCTCACCTGCCACACCAGAAAGCCGCGCACATGCCGTTGTCGGAGCGCGTGTGTTCCAGACGTACGAGTGCCGCTGCTTAACGAAAACCTCACCGGCGCGCGCAAGTGTGTCCGGTGCACGAGCTGTTCGGCGGCGGTTTTTCATCCTATCGTCAGGCGATTTCTTTCCGCTCCTTTACTCGCATAGAGAAGGGCATCGGCTCTTTTCAAAAGGGTATCCAGACTGTCATCATCCCGAACGAGTGTCGCTCCGATCGAAATGCTGACATGCAGTTTATCGTTTCCCTGTAGAATGTAAGATTTTTCTACCAGAACTCGCAGCCTGTTGCCGAGATGTTCAAGTTGTTGATGGGTCACATTCCGTATGATTGCGACAAACTCATCCCCTCCCCATCGGCCTACCAGATCAAAGGGTCGTGAATTTATGTTCAAGGTGTTGGCAACGAACCTGAGAACACGATCACCGACAGCATGACCGTACGAATCATTGAACCTCTTGAAGTCGTCTATGTCCATGAAAAGAATGCCAGAGGGAATGCCAAACCGTTTTGTTTCCTCAAAGCGAACCCAGAGCTCCCTTTCGATGTAGTTTCGATTTGCGAGTCTAGTGAGATTGTCGAACAAAGCCATCTCTTCGAGTTCTTTCATTCTTAACTCAATGGATTTGAAGCTGCTTATGTCTGTGAACAGTTCCACCCCACCGATCACCTTGCCGCCCGAGTCAGTCAGAGTGGTGATACGAACAGAGACCGGTACCCTGTGACCGTCTTTATGGTGCAGAAAAACCTCTGCCTCGCGAGCCTCTCCGTCAGCAATAGTCAGCGCCATGGGACACATTCCCTTGCAGAGATTATTTCCATCACCATCCACATGTGTGAGAATGTTATCTGAACAGGAGTTGCCGATGACCTCGGCGGCCGCAAACCCCGTGATTTTCTCGGCGGCTCTGTTCCAATATTGTATTACTCTGTTCGGATCCACGATGTATAGCCCATCATAGAGATTATCGAGAATTCTGATATAGGAATCCCTGTCAAGAATCATAGAACCACCTCACTTTCTGGTCCTAACAGTTGCGGACCAGCCGCCCGCAATGCGTTAACCATTCTTCTTTCAGGCCGGGTGCGCCCTGAACTCTTGATTATACGGAATGTCTGGAATTCGTTAATCCACGACACGAAACTTGGCGCGGATCACGGTATTTTCCCTGTCAACCCGCAAGTTTCGTTTCGGGAAAACAGCAACGGCTGTGTTCTTGCTACTACACCAGCACCATCACAACGCGCACTCCCGCCAAGCCCAGTGCGTGACACGCAGACTCACGCATCGCGCATCACGCACTGCCTGCTGAGCGCAGTCGAAGGATCTGCCGCTTGCTGCTGCCTGCTCCCTTTTCACGCATCACGCATCACGTTTTACGTTTCACGTTTTAGACCCGCTCCACCACCGTCGCAATCCCCTGCCCTACGCCGATACACATCGTCACCAAGCCATACCGCGAGCCGCGCCGCTTCATCTCGTGCACCAGCGTCGTCAAGATGCGCGCGCCCGTTGATCCCAGTGGATGCCCAATGGCGATCGCGCCGCCGTTGACGTTCACTTTCGCGGGGTCCATGCCCAGTTCGCGGATGCAGGGCAGCGACTGCGCGGCAAACGCTTCGTTCAACTCGATCAGATCAATGTCGCTCATCTTCAAGCCCGCGCGCGCCAACGCTTTTTGCGTGGCGGGAATCGGACCCAAGCCCATGTACGATGGATCAACGCCCGCGACCGCGCTGGCGACGACGCGCACCAAGGGCTTGTAACCCAATCGTTCCGCGGTCTTGGCTTCCATTAACAACACTGCTGCCGCGCCATCGTTGATGCCGCTAGAATTGCCGGCAGTCACCGTGCCATCTTTCTTGAACGCGGGCGGCAACTTTGCCAACTGCTCCATCGTCGTATTCGGACGCGGATGCTCGTCCGTGTCCACGACAATCGGATCGCCTTTTTTCTGCGGAATAACAACGGACACAAGTTCGTCCTTGAATTTTCCAGCCGCGTGCGCCGCGCCCCACTTCTTTTGCGTCGCGAGCGCGAACTCGTCCTGCTCCAATCGCGTCAACCCGTACTTTTGCGCGACATTCTCCGCCGTATCGCCCATGCCTTCTTTCGCGTACGGCATCGTCATCTTCGGATTCGTGAACCGCCAGCCAATCGTCGAATCAAAGACCTTGACCTCGCGCGGGAACGGCGCGTCGGCTTTGGCGAAAACGAATGGCGCGCGCGTCATAGATTCGGTGCCGCCCGCGATGAACACGTCGCCTTCGCCCAGTTTGATCGCGTGCGCCGCGCTGTTCACCGCGTTCAACCCGGAGCCGCACAGACGATTGATCGTCTGTCCCGCGACCGAGTACGGCAAACCCGCGAGCAGCGCTGCCATGCGCCCGACGTTGCGATTGTCCTCGCCGGCTTGATTCGTGCAGCCCATCAAGACATCCTCGACCAGATTGGGATCGAGTTTGTTGCGCTTGACGATTTCCGCGATGCACAGCGCGGCAAGATCATCCGAACGAACATCTTTCAACGCGCCACCATACCGTCCAACTGGCGTTCGTACTGCATCAATGATAACTGCGTCGCGCATCGTTGCCTCCAAGTTGGAGATTGGAGATTAGAGATTGGATTCCAACTTCTAATCTCTAATCTCCAATCTCTAAATGTATTGTCCCCCGTCCACCTTGATCACTTCGCCGGTAATGTGGCGCGCTTTTTCGCTGCACAGGAACGTGACGACCCAGGCGACTTCTTCCGGCATGCCCAGGCGACCCAGCACGATTTCCGCCAGCGCTTTTTGTTTTACTTCTTCCGGCGCGGCTTTCATCATCTCCGTCTCGATCAAGCCGGGCGCGACCGCGTTGCAGTTCACATTGAACTTGGCGAGTTCGCGCGCGACCGTCTTGGTCAAGCCGATGATGCCCGCTTTCGCCGCGGTGTAATTCGACTGACCGAACTTGCCGCGCAAGCCGTTGATAGAGGTGACGTTGACGATTTTGCCGCTGCCTTGTTCCTTGAACAACGGCGCGACCATACGGATGTAGTTGAAATAGCCCTTCAGGTTGATCGCCAGCGCTTCGTCCCATTGCTCTTCCGTCATCTTCCAAATCACCGCATCGCGGTTCACGCCGGCGTTGTTCACGAGAATGTCCACGCGTCCAAACTCTTTCACAACGGTGTCCACCATCGCCTGCGCGTCCTTGAACGACGCGACATCCGCGCGAATCGCCAAGCCGCGTCGCCCCAGCTTGCCTATCTCCGCGCAGATGGCAGTGGCTTCCGCGTCGTGCTTGCGATAGTTGATCGCGACGTTCGCGCCGTTCTTCGCCAGGTCGAGCGCGATCGCGCTCCCGATTCCAAGACTTGCTCCAGTCACAATCGCGTTTTTGCCTTCGAGTTCCATGTTTCCCCCTGTAAGCAGGCAGCAGGCAGTAGCAAGCAGGCAGTGAGAATCGTGCTACACCTACGCCAAGTCAGACTTTGTTTTCTTGCCTTTGTTCATTTGCTCTTCAATCCACCTGATCAATCCGTACAGAGTTTTGCCGGCTTCCTCGCGCAACGGGTCCAGAATCTTGTGTTGTTCTTCGGAAAGATAGCCCAACTCTTTCGCAAGGTGAATGTAGTACTCCAATTCGCCCAGCGATCCCATTGCAACATAGAGAAACTGCGCGTACTCCTTCAGATTCTTGCGGAGCGAACCCTCGACGATGTTCGCCGGCACCGAGACAGCAGACCGCCGCATCTGTGAAGTTAGCCCGTAGATTTCCTCTCGCGGAAACCCTTTCGTTACCCGGTATACTTCAATCGCCAATTGGTCAGCCAGTTGCCACGCTTTGATCTTGCGGACGCCTTCAAGCATTGGAGACTCCTTTGCCCACTGCCCGCCCTGGATTTGCCGCTGCCTGCTGCCTGCTGATATCTGCCTGCTATTTTGGTTTCCCTAGCACCGCTTCGAACAACTCGTCGTCCACCGGATGGCCCGCGGCGGTCAATTGGCGATACTTGACAAAGTCAATCACATCCTGCCCGGTCAGTTTCCGCGAGTTGAACGCGTTAAAGCCGGCGTATGCCTCGGCGTTCATGTTCGCCGCCAACCAGTGGCGATAGGACAACTTGTTCATATCCCAGAAGAATTTTTTCTTCTGGCGAATACTGTCAATAGACATTTGCAGACAGTTGGGAAAGAGATTGGTAAAGGTCCAGAGCAGATCGCCCACCGCCTTGTCCAAGAGTTCAAAATCGGTCTTGGCGGTTTTCAGGAATTCGCGCGCCGCATTGGCTTCCGCGCCGGTTTTGAATTCACCATAGACGATTTCGCCATCGCGGACGTAGGTATCGGTAATGACCTGGGGATTACGCACCCACTTGCCGTCTTGCTTGACGACCGGGACGACCTTGCTGACCAAGCCCTTGGCTTTCATCTTGTACGCGCTCCAGAGTTCGCAGGAGATGCTGCTCCACATCGCATCTTCGACGCTCAACATCCAGGGCAAGAAATCGGTCGCGCCGCCGACCGGCGCGCTGCCGTGGCGCGGACCGGCTTGACCGAACACCGCGAGATCGGACGAGACGCTCAGATCACACGCCGTGCCGGTCTCTTGACCGCCCGCGATACGCATCCCATTCACGCGGCAGATGACCGGCTTTTTGCAATCGAGGATCGCGTCGATCATCCCGTTGAAGAGGTCCATGTACAGCCCGTACTCGTTCGGGCGCTTGGCATAGTACTCGGCGTACTCTTTGGTGTTGCCGCCGGTGCAAAACGCGCGATCGCCGACGGCGGTGTACACCACCGCCACGACACTGCGATCCATGCTGGCTTTGGACAAGCCGGCGATGACGCCCTTGACCATCTTGGTCGTGTAAGAGTTGTACTGCGCCGGGTTGTTCAGGATGATCCAAGCCGAATAAAGCCCCTCGGCGGTTTGGCCCTGGGGACTCACGATCGGGCGTTTTTCATAGATCACCGATGGCGCTTCCGTTCCGAAAAACTCGTCGCCCCACAGATCGTGGTCTTTCAACTCGTGCTCTCTAGGCAGCCAATTGAGTGACATGCTCAGTTCCTCCGCGGATCAAATCACATTCACATTCTTTGAGATCGGCGTCTGGCTTTCCGTCTTGGTGAACCTGACAGAAAAAGGCATTCGCCTTTTCGGCGAGCAGATCGTGGTACTGTCGAAACAAAGTCGCCGCTTCCGTCCCGCGCCAATCCGCCGGCAGCAACTCGGCGGGCAACTCGGGGTCAATAAACGGAAAGCGGCGAAATTCGTGAATCAAAGTAAAGCGGCGGACGAAATACTGGCTGGCATCGAGGTCGTTACCGTTCGCCAGCCGCCGCCGATGTTCGTCGTACATCGGCTTGAATTTTTCGACGAATGTGGCATAGCGCGCGTTGATCGTCGGCAGATTCCAACAGTGCGCGACCATCGTCTTGGGATCGGACAAGCCATCGTGCCGCGCGGTGAAGATCTCGATGCGCGCGTGCACGCCCAGCGACTCGGCAACCGCTTCGATTTCTTGGTGGTGATCGTGCGGCGAAATCCACACCGCATTCGTCAACATGCCGAAACCCATCCACGCCAACTCTTGGCGCAAACGATCGCGCGCGGCGCGTTCGTTTTCGTGAATCGAATACGTGACGAGGTGCCACTGTCCATCCCACGAACGCGGATGCGAGGGAAATTGAAAGATGCGAAGCGCGCCCGCTTCGATCATCTCTGTGCTTTTGGGTGTGAGGGAATACAAACTGCTGTTGCCTTGCCGCTCCACGCGCAGCAGACCATTGCGCTTCATCCGTGAGATCGCCGACCGCACGGCTTGCTCGGAAACGCCAAACTGACCGAGCAGTCGAACCAGACTGCCGATCTGTATGCTCCCTCCTACGTGGCGAATATAATCGCCGTAGAGGGTAATGATCATTGATTGCGGACGAAACCCGTTCAAGGGCACCACCCGGAAACAAAAAGCCGATCTCCTTGTCATAAAAGCAGCCAGCAAGGATCATCGTTGATCGGATACTGAGTCAGCAACAGAGAATCGGCTCAAAAGCATACCAAGAGATTTGTATGTCGTTTTATTTACGCCAGACCAAATAATGCCATGTTTTTAACGAAAAGTCAATACTGCCATGGTATCAATTTTGGTGAAAAAGTATCAAGGCAGACCGGATGCTTCATCTCGACTGATTGGCAGCGTGAGCGTGTTTGCTTTTGACACCATCGTTCGCCGCTAGTATAATGAAATCAGTTCGAAGATGAGCGCTGCCAATTTCCAAAGGAGGAGTTGCAATGGATTTTCGTTTAACCCCACAGCAAGAACTTTTCAAACGCACCGTTCGAGAATTTGCCGAAAAGAACATTGCCCCGCGCGCCAGGGAGATTGACCAGAAAGCGCAGGGCATCCCCGAAGAAATCATCCAGGGAATGGTTGACCTTGGTTTGTTCGGCGTGACCATTCCCGAAGAGTACGGCGGCACCGCGAACCCCGGCGAAGAAATGGTGTACGCGATGATCGCCGTGCACGAGATCGCCCGCGCGGAACTGTCCATGTCCCTCCCCGTCTACACTCTGCTCTGCCTCGGTTGGAGTTACCTCCTCGCGCGCCACGGCAACGAAGAAACGAAACGCGAAGTACTGCCCCACGTCGCGAAAGGCGAATGGTTCCTCGGCATTTGCACGACCGAACCGGGCGGCGGCTCCGACCTCGCCAACATCAAAACCACCGCGACGAAGAAAAATGACCAGTACGTTCTCAACGGCGAAAAGGTGTACATCAGCGGCGTGACCGAATCAAAGAAACGCGGCGGCGGACACCTTACGCTCTTCCGCACCGCGCCGGAACTTGGCAACAAGGGCATGACGTTCGCGTACGTGCCGATCAGTTCCCCCGGCATCACGACGACGTTGTTCGACGATATGGGGCGGATGGGTTTGTCCACCGGCGGCATTGCGTACAAGAACGTCGAGGTCCCCCAACAGTATGTCCTGGGCCAGGAGAATCGCGGCTTTTACGTGAACATGGAAGGGTTCAACGCGGCGCGCGTCTTGGTCTGCGCGGCGTGCCAGGGCGGCGCGGAGCGCGCGCTCGAAATCAGCGCGGAGTACACCAAGCAGCGCGTTCTCTTCGGGCAGCCGCTCGCGAAATTCGAAGGCATCTCGTTCGAGATCGCGGACGACTATGCCAAGTTGGAGATGCTCAAGAACCAGTTGCTCAAGACCGCGTGGATGATCGATTCGTTCTATCAAGACCCCAGTTCGTTCACGCGCAAAGAGATCAACGCGAACGTCGCNNAGCAAAGAGACGCCGCTGGAAATGCTGATGCGCGGCGTGATGTCGTACGTCGTCGGCGCGGAAGGCGGCGCGAACATTATGCGCATCATCATCGGGCGCGAGTTCATCGGCGACGTGGCGATCCCGTACAAGTAATTTTCGATTTATGATTTTCGATTTCAGATTGCGGCCATTAGCGCGTTGATTTGCAGCCTGCGATCTGAAATCGAAAATCGAGGAAAGTCGTATGGCTCTTACAACACAAGTGCTCGAAAAATATCCACTCCAGTTGGATGCGCGCACACTGCGCTTGCTCTTAGACGATGTAAATCGTCAAATCCGTATGTACGACAGTCTCGTGAAACGGTTCGAGGCGCAGCACGGGTGCGATTTGAAAACTTTCGAGGACAAGGTCAAGCGCAAGGAATTGCCCGAACATCCCACCTGGGAAACTGCTATTGAATGGGGAACTGCTGTAGATGAGCTGGAAAAGTTGAGCCTTATCAGGAGAGCATTGGAGTGGATCCTCAACTTCTTGAACTAGCGGCGCTCTTCCAGAGTGAGTGTCCTTACGTCCTTTCAACCGAGCAATTGCCGACCAAAGTGCGTTTCACTTTGAATGTGATCTTGGAACAACACAGCACCGGCTCGGACGATTAGGCATGACTGACAAAGTGGATGTCGTCGTCATCGGCGCGGGGCTGGCGGGACTGTCCGCCGCGTATTTCCTCGCGGATGCCGGAATCGAAACGATTGTCGTCGAGCGCGGTGATTTCCCCGGCAGCAAAAACGTCACCGGCGGGCGGCTCTACCTCAACCCCGTGCGCCCATTTTTCCCCGCCGACTTTTGGAACGACGCCCCATTCGAACGCCCCGTCGTCAAAGAAAAACTGTCTGTCATGGCGGAACATTCCTCGACGACGGTCGAATTGTTCAGCGAAAAATTCCGCGCCGAACCGCGCCCCAGTTACACGATCCTGCGCGCCAAGTTCGACCAGTGGCTTGCGGACAAGGTGAGCGAAAAGGGCGCGTTTATCATCCCCAAGAACAAAGTTGACGATCTGATCTACGACGGCGCGCGCGTCGTCGGCGTGAAAGCCACCGACTCGGAATTGCTGTGCGATGTGGTCGTCGTCGCGGACGGCGTGTTGTCGTTCCTCGCGGAAAAAGCCAAACTGCGCGCGGCGCGCGACCCGCATGACTACGCCGTCGGCGTCAAAGAAGTTATCGAGTTGCCGGCGAAGACGATTGAAGACCGCTTGGGCGTGAGCGCGGGCGAAGGCGCGGCGCAATTGTTCTTCGGCTCGATCACGCGGGGGATGGTTGGCGGCGGATTTCTGTATACGAACCGCGAGAGCATTTCACTGGGCATGGTCGTAGGCATAGAAGCGTTGAAACAGCATCAGCCGAAAGTGGAAATAACGGAACTGATGGAACTGCTAAAAGCGCGCCCGGAAATCGCGCCGCTGATTGACGGCGGCAGCACCGTGGAATACTCCGCGCACGTGATTCCCGAAGGCGGCGTGCGCGCGCTGCCCCAATTGGTCGGCGATGGCATTTTGCTCGTCGGCGACGCGGCGGGCTTGGGGCTGAACATGGGCATCACCGTGCGCGGGATGGATTTCGCACTGGCGTCCGGCGCGCTCGCCGCGCGCGCGATCAGGGATGCAAAAGCGCATCCTTCGACTCCGCTCCGCTCCACTCAGGATGTCGCGCCCTTCTCTGCGGTATTGCTCGGCGCGTACGAACAAGCGCTGCGCGATAGTTTCGTGGTCAAGGACATGCAAACGTTCCGCAGTATGCTCGACGTGCTCGACAACCCGCGCATGTTCAGCAAATACCCTGAGGCGATCAGCAGCATCTTCGAGAAGATGTTTTGGATCGGCGATCAGCCGAAAGAGAAACTGTCGTCTACGGTGATGCGGGAAGCGCTCAAGCATTTTGGAAATCTGGATGCGGTGCAAGATGCGTTGGGACTATTGAGCGTATAACGTAATGAGCCAATTGTCCAATGAGCCAATGATCCAAATGGCACACTGGTGCATCGCCTTGGCACATTGGTTCATTGGCTCATTGAAGCGAGTATGCCCATCAACATCAAAGCCAAACTCGGCGTCAACGCCTACAAGATTGATGCCGAAAGCCATATCGTAGTCAATCACCAAGTTTGCCAGACGCAGTGCAAAATCAAATTCTGCACCTTCGTCTGTCCCGCGCGCGTGTACACGCTCGGCGACGACGGCTTGATCCACATCGAGCACGACGGCTGTCTCGAGTGCGGCACATGCGTCATCGCGTGTCGCAGCGACGCGCTGACGTGGCACTATCCGCGCGCGGGGCAAGGTGTGCAATACCGCTTTGGCTAATACTATACGGAACACGCACCACGAAACACGTGTTGCGTATTGCGTGCTCCGTTCATTGGAGTCCTAATGGAAATCATTGTCTGTCTCAAGCAAGTCCCCGATCTCCAGCAAATCCGCATCAAGCGCGAGACGCGCGAGCCGGTGCTGGAAGGCGCGCCATTCGTCTTTGGTGCATTCGAGAAGAACGCGCTCGAAGAGGCGGTGCGGCTCAGGGAAAAGCATGGCGGCAAAGTGATCGCGCTCGCGCTCGGCAACGCGAAACTCAAGGACACGATCATCGAAGCGCTGGCGATGGGCGCGGACGAAGCCGTGATGCTGACCGATCCCGCGTTCGCGGGCGGCGGATCGGCGGGCACCGCGCAAGCGCTCGCGGCGGCGGTTCGCAAGATCGGCAAGTTCGATCTGATTTTGATGGGCGAGGGTTCGGCGGACAATTATTCCGGGCAAGTGACCGGACGCGTCGCCGAGTTGCTCGATCTGCCGCAGATCACGTACGCGCGCGCGTTGAGTGTCGAAGGCAATCGCGTGCGCGTGACGCGCGATTTGGAGGACGCGCTCGAAGTGGTCGAAGCCGAATTGCCGGTCGTCGTGTCCGCGACGAGCGAACTCAACACGCCGCGTCTGCCGCCGTTGACCGCGATCCTGAAAGCGTCGAAGAAGCCGATCAAGACGTTCACGCCGGCAGACCTGGGACTCGCCGCCGATCAAGTGGGTGCCAAAGCCGCCGTCGTTCAAACGTTGAGCAACCTCGCGCCAGAGCAGGAGCGCAAGCAAGTTCTCTTCGAGGGCGACGCGGACAAAGCCGTAGACGAATTGCTCAAGGCGCTGCAGAAGGAGAATGCATTCTGAATTGCGAATTGCGGAAATCCTAATTCGCAATTCGCAATTCGTAATTCAAAATTCAAGGATTGATATGGCTAACGTTCTCATCTTTTCCGAACAAGATACCGGCGCATTTGAATTGCTGAGCAAGGCAAGGGAACTAGGAACACCTGCGATCGCGGCGCTGGGCAAGACGAATGTCGGCGGGTATTTTGAATACGGCGCGCAGCAAGTTTTCGTCGGCGAGGACGCGCGGTTGAGTGAGTTCAACGCCGATGGATACGCGGACGCGCTCGCACAGATCGCAGACGCCAGCGGCGCAACGATCGTGTTGATCGGCTCCACCAAGCGCGGCAAAGAGTTGGCGGGGCGGCTCGCGCAGAAACTCGGCTGCGGCGCAGTCATGGACGCGATTGGACTCGCGATGCAAGACGGAAAGATCGTAGCGCAGCGCTACGCGCTCGGCGGCAACACGATCGCGACGGACGTGATTACGAGCGCGCGCCAGGTCATCGCCGTGATGCCAAAGACTTTTGAGGCGGTCAAGCAGCCCGTGTCCGGCGAGACAGTCCGCGTCGAACTAAAACTGCGCGAGCCGCGCGTCAAGATCGTCGAGCGCAAGGCAAAGCCGGCGGCAACGGCGAACGTCGAGGGCGCGGAGACGCTAATCGTCGTGGGCAAAGGCTTCGCCAAGCAGGAAGACCTTGGCCTCGCCGAAGCGCTGGCGCACGCGCTCAACGGCGAAATCGGCTGCACCCGCGCGCTCGCCGCGGACTATCATTGGCTCGGCGAAGAGCGGATGATTGGCATCAGCGGCAAGAAGTGTAAGCCACGGCTGATGGTATCGTTGGGCGTGTCGGGACAAATCCAGCACACGGTCGGCATCCTGGGCTCCAAGTTGATCGTCGCGATCAACAAAGACAAAGGCGCGCCGATCTTCAAGATCGCCGATTATGGCATCGTCGGCGACTTGTATCAAGTGGTACCCCGGTTGGCAGAGCGTCTGCGACGATGAAACAAGTTCTCCACCTGCGCGTCAATGGTCAGGATCACGCGGTCTATGTCCCCGCCCACAAGACCTTGCTCGAGGTTTTGCGCGAGGATTTGAATTTGACCGGCACCAAGCACGGCTGCGAGTTGGGCGAGTGCGGCGCGTGCGCCGTTTTGGTAGATGGCGAACCGGTGCTCGCCTGCCTCGCCTTGCCGATTGAATTGCAGGGACGCGAGATCACCACCATCGAAGGACTAGCGGATGGCGCGACGCCGCATCCGTTGCAAACCGCGTTCGCGGAACTTGGCGCGGCGCAGTGCGGCTATTGCACGCCCGGCGTCCTGATGACGGCGAAAGCGCTGCTCGACCACAATCCGCATCCATCGCGCGAAGAAATTCGTCACGCGCTCGCCGGCAATCTCTGCCGCTGCACGGGGTATGCGAAGATCTATGAGGCGGTCGAACGGGCGGCGGAAAACGCAAAGATGCCAAAATAGCCAATGGCTGTGCGAAGTTCAGCACAGTCATGCCAAACGCGCCAAAAGGATTTGGCAAATTTGACCGGGAATCAAAAATGTCGAGTCAACCGAATTTGACCGTCATCGGTCACCCGCAGCCCAAAATAGATGCGCTGCGCCACGTGACCGGCGAGACGCGCTACGCCGACGATCTGGCGCTGCCGCGCATGATCTACGGCAAACTTTTGCGGAGCGTCTATCCGCACGCGCGCATCCTCGGCATTGACGCGTCACGCGCGCTCGCGCTGCCCGGCGTCTGCGCGGTCATCACCGGCACAGACTTGCCGATCAAATACGGCATCATGCCGAGCACCCAGGATGAAGAAGCGCTCTGCGTGGACCGCGTGCGTTTTGTCGGCGATCCAGTCGCAGCGGTCGCGGCGCTTGACGAGGAGACGGCGGAACGCGCGCTCGATTTGATTGACGTCGCGTACGAACCACTCGCGCCGATCATGTCCATCCGCGATGCGCTCGACGAACGGCTCCCGCAGATTCACGCGTACGCCAGCCGTCACAACATCCATAAATTCGTCGCGCTCGAGTTTGGCGATTTAGAAGCCGGGTTCCGCGCTGCCGAATACGTTCGGCAAGATACCTTTTTCTACGAAGGCGACACGCATCTGGCGCTGGAAGAGCACGCTTGCCTCGCGCACTATGCGTCAGACGGCCACTTGACGCTGTGGAGTTCGACGCAGTCGCCGCACTATGTTCACCGCGCGCTGGAGAAAACGTTGCGGATTCCGCGCGCCCAGATCCGCGTGATCGCCGCGCCGGTCGGCGGCGGATTCGGCGGCAAGACCGATCCTTTTTCGCACGAGATTGCCGCGTGCAAATTATCGCTGCTCACCGGGCGCCCGGTGAAAATCACGCTGACGCGGGAAGAGGTTTTCTACACGCATCGCGGGCGACACCCGGTCTTGATGTGGGTCAAGAGCGGCGTCACGCGCGATGGGCAGATCACCGCGCTGCATTTCAAGACGCTGCTCGACGGCGGCGCGTACGGCTCGTACGGCATTGCCTCGACATACTATACGGGCGCGTTGCAAACCCTGACGTACAAAATCCCGGCGTACAAATTCGAGGGCGCGCGCGTGTTCACGAACAAGCCGCCGTGCGGACCCAAGCGCGGGCATGGCACACCGCAGCCGCGTTTCGCGCTCGAAGTCCATCTCGACAAAATCGCGCGCGACCTCGGACTCGATCCCGCGGCGATGCGCCGCAAGCAGGCCGTTGACGCTGGCGCGCAGACGGTCAATCATCTGACGATCACGAGTTGCGGCTTGCGCGAGTGCATTGATGCGGTAGCAAAAGCATCCAATTGGACAAATCGAAAAGCGAAAAACGAAAATCAGAAATCGAAAATCAAGCGCGGTCTCGGCATCGCCTGCAGTGCCTACCTCTCCGGCGCGGGTCTGCCGATCTACTGGAACGACCTGCCGCACTCGGGCGTGATCGTCAAAGTGGATCGCGGCGGCGGGGTCGCCGTCTTTTGCGGCTCGACGGACATTGGGCAAGGATCGAGTTCGCTCCTCGCGTACATCGCGGCGGAAGAATTCGGGCTGAATCCGCAAGACATTCGCGTCATCACCGCCGACACCGACCTTACGCCGGTTGACCTCGGCACGTATTCCTCGCGCGTGACGGTGATGACCGGTAACGCGTGCATCCAGGCAACGCGCGTCGTCAAAGCAAAAATCCTCCACGCCGCCGCGGAAAGACTGCTCGTGCCGGCGGAGAGTCTGTCGCTGCGCGATGGCATCGTCGTGTGCGAAGACGACGAAAATCGCAAATTGACTTTTGTCGAAGCGGTGAATCTCGCGGAAGCCAAATTCGGCACGCTGAGCGGCACAGGCAGTTACAAGCCGCCCAAGCGCGCGGGACCCTTCAAAGGTTCCGGCGTTGGACCATCGCCGTCGTACTCCTATTCCGCGTGCGTCGCGGCAGTGCGCGTGGACAGTGAAACCGGCGTCGTGACGGTGGAAAAACTCTGGCTCGCGCATGACGGCGGGCGCGCGCTCAATCCGCGTGCAGTGATCGGGCAAGCCGAAGGGAGCGCGTACATGGGCATAGGCGAGGCGTTGCTGGAAGAATCGGCGTTCCGCAAAGGGCTGCACAAGATTCCATCTATGCTCGATTACAAATCGCCGACGACGCTCGACACGCCAGACATCGAAACGATTCTTGTCCAGACGACTGATCCAGCCGGACCCTATGGCGCAAAAGAAGCCGGGCAGGGTCCGCTCTTGCCGGTGCCGCCCGCGATCGCGAACGCCGTCTTCGATGCGGTCGGCGTGCGCATTGANNGATTAGAGATTGGAGATTGAGTGGCGCTGCGAAAACCCAAGACCAAGCAAGAGTTCATCGAACGCGAATCGTTGGCGTGGCTCGACTTGACGTTGCCGACGGTGGCGTTGCCCGATTCCGTTTGGACGCTCCCCGGCGCGGCGGGCGATTGGTCGCTCAAAGATGTATGGGCGCACATCGCGGACTGGATGAAAGAGACGCGCCGGGTGATGCCGCGCCTGATCGCGGGCGCCCAAGTCCCGGCGAATATCCAGGTCTTTAATCGCGCGCATTACGAACGCAACCGCAAGTTGACGTTGGAACAAGCGCGCCAGCGTCTCGAACGGGAACGAAAACGCGTGCGGGCAATGATCGCGAAACTGGACGAAGCGGATTTGCTCAAGAACCGCCGCGTCTATTCCTGGGCTTCGTTCGCGACGTTCAATCACTATGCTGAACACATCCCGGACGTTACGCGGTTTGCGCGCTCGCTGAAACGCCGCCTGCGGCGAGGAAAATAGATCGCATGTTGCGTTTGCCTCCCTTTGCCTATCTTGCGCCGAAGAATTTGGACGACGCGGTTCGCTTGCTCGAACAACACGGCGCTGACGCGATGCTCGTCGCCGGCGGCACGGATTTGTTGCCGAACCTGAAACGCCGCCAGTTCGAACCGAAATGCCTGGTTGGCTTGGGCGGCTTGCGCGAATTGCGCGGCATCAAACGCGATAATGGCAATCTCGTCATTGGCGCCAGCACAACGCTCACCCAAATCTCCCAATCTCTGAATCTCCAAGCGCTCTCTACCGCCGCCGGTCTCGTCTCGTCGCCGCCGCTGCGGAATGTCGGCACGCTGGGCGGCAATCTGTGTCTCGACACGCGCTGCAATTACTACGACCAGTCGTACTTTTGGCGCAAGGCAATCGGCTTTTGCCTGAAGAAAGACGGGGTTATTTGCCAGGTCGCGCCGGGCGGCGAGCGCTGCTGGGCGATTTCCTCCACCGACTGCGCGCCGGTGGTCATCGCGCTCGACGCGCGCGTGCGGTTGCTCGGACCGCAAGGCGCGCGCGAGATCCCGGCGTCCGCGTTGTACCGCGACGATGGCATGAACTATCTGGCGAAAGCGCGCGACGAAATTCTGACTGAAATCGTTTTGCCGCCCGCGGACGAGCTGAAGTCGGTCTACCTGAAACTGCGCCGGCGCGGCGCGATTGACTTTCCGATCCTCGGCGTCGCCGCCGCGCTGCGCGTCGCGCCCAACGGCATCGTCGAGCACGCGCGCATCGTGCTGGGGGCGATTGCGTCACACCCGGTCGAGGCAAGCGACGCGGCGCGGATTTTGATCGGACAAAAGTTGACGCCGGACGTGATCGACGCGGCGGCGCAAGCCGCGTACACACCCGCCAAACCGATGGACAATGCGGACGCGGCGTACGCGTGGCGCAAGAAGATGGTGCGCGTGTACGTCCAGCGCGCGCTGAGTGAACTGGCAGTCTAAACGGAACACGCCGCACGTCTTGGCAATGTTAGATTAGCCACAGAGCGCACAGAGGGCACAGAGAAAAAACCTGTTCTTCCCTCTGTGTTCTCTGTGCGATGGCACGTCAATAATTCGCCGCCAAGCGGTGATTCAAAGATGTGCCATCGTCTGTGGCGGAAAGGAAAATGTAACATTGTCAAGGCGTGTTACGTGTTCCCTCAAGAAACGTCTCAAGGAGGGACGCCGATGGCCGTAACCTACTTTGACCGTGCGATCGAGACCGCGAGCCGCGAAGACTTGACGCGACACCAGATGGCGCGCATGCAAACACTGTTGCGCGAGGTGCTCGCGTCGAATTCTTTTTACGGCAAGAAACTGCGCGACGCCGGCTTGACCGACGCGCGCGCTTTCAAATCCGTCGCCGACATCACGCGCCTGCCCTTTACGCGCAAGCAGGAACTCGTGGACGATCAGGACGCGCATCCACCTTTCGGCGCCAATCTCACGTATCCGCTCGAACGCTACGTCCACCTGCACCAAACGTCTGGCACCACCGGCAAGCCGCTCCGCTGGCTCGACACGCGCGAGGCCTGGGATTGGTGGGCGCGTTGTTGGGGCGCGGTCTATCACGGCGCGGGCATCGGCGCGCGCGATCGCATCTTTTTCGCGTTCTCGTTCGGTCCATTCATCGGCTTTTGGGCGGCGTGGGCGGGCGCGGAGAAGATCGGCGCGCTGGCGATTTCAGGCGGCGCGCAAGATTCGTACCAGCGTCTGCGTAACCTGATGGATTTGCGCGCGACGGCGCTCTGCTGCACGCCCAGTTACGCGTTGCACCTCGCCGAGGTCGCGCAGAAAGAGAAGATCGCTTTGCGCGAATCGGCCGTCCGGCGCATCGTCGTCGCGGGCGAGCCGGGGGGCAGCATCCCCGGCACTAAAACGCGGATCGAAGAGGCATGGGGAGCGAAACTGACCGATCACACCGGCGCGACCGAAGTCGGCGCGCATGGGTTCACGTGTGTGGCGGAAAGCGGCGTGCATTTGAACGAAGGGGAATTTCTGATCGAGGTGCTTGATCCAAAGACTGACCAACCGGCGGATGAGGGGGAATTGGTCATTACCAATTTGGATCGCCTCGGCTCGCCGATTATCCGCTACCGTACCGGCGATCAGGTCAAACTGAATCGCGCGCCATGCGATTGCGGACGAACGTTCGCGCGGATGGAAGGCGGCATCATCGGGCGCATTGACCAGATGTTGATCGTGCGCGGCGTGAACATCTTCCCCAGCGCGATCGAGGCGATCGTGCGGTCGTACGCGGCAGTCCAAGAGTTCGCGGTGATCGTGGATCGCGTTCAAGCGATGGACGAGTTGGAAATCCAGGTCGAGGTCGCGGGCGCGCAGCCGCAGTCCATCGTGGACGCGATCGCGCGGGATGCCTCGCACCGGCTGGGTTTGCGCGTGGGCGTCACGTTGGCGTCGCCGGAGACGCTGCCGCGCTTTGAGTTAAAGGCGCGGCGGATCACGGACAGGCGGAAAAAGGTGTAGAGGGCAGAGAAGGCGGAGAAGTGAAACAAGCAAAGAAGGGCGTCCATGGGGGAGAACGCACGGCAATAGATTCGCTGCACTATGGAACGATGCCTCGCGATTACTTGAACTCGTTCAGCCAACGTATTTGGTTTTTTAGGTCGTCCGCTGAAAGTGTGTTGAGCAATCGCAATAAGCGCCGACGCAAAACCGGCATGGGTTCTTCTGTCGAGAGAACGATTCCCCAATGTCCTTTGCCTTCGGCGATGTGCTGTTCGTGGAGCGGGCTAAAATGCTTGTGATTGATTGAGACAATGGCTCTTTGTTGCGAAATGGCAAACGCCAACTGTGCTTCATCGTCGTCTTCCAACATGCCCAACTCAATTGTGGATGTGACGTCAAAGCCAAGTTTTCGCAATTGCTCTGCAAGATGCCAGGACAGGTGTTCGTTGAGGTGAAGTTTAGGCGGCGGCATGCGCTAGATGTTCCTTCTGCCAATGCTCATAACTATTTTCTTCGCGCAGACGGTCAATTTCTTCCTTATGGTCATGGTAGTACGCCAGTGCGCTAAAAATCGCGGCGGGGTTCAAATATTCCCATTCGGCTAGGATGTCTTCGACGCTCATTCCAACTTTGTAGTAGTAGCCGACGATATGCCAAACCGCGATGCGTGTGCCTTCGATGACCGCCTCGCCACCCAACACTCCATTGACTTTGACAATGTGAGGATATTCGGTTCGCTGTATCACTCTATTTTTCACGGTCATATCAAACTCTCCTTTCGGGTTTGATTATAACCTTTCGCGCGGGAAATTGCAAAACTCTTCCAGAAGTTCCGAGACGATTTCGTAAAACCACACATCCAGCGGCGCGCCATTCACAGGCGCGGGTTGGCGCGGTAATTCGCTGCGCGCAAAAAAGCGTACCGCGTCCACTTCGGCTTCCTCAGCGGCGAGCGTTCCCCCGACTATACGCGCGGCAAACGCGATGAGCAAGACCCCCATATTCGCGCGGCTGTAAACCTTGAGCAACTGGTCCACCGCCACGACCAAGCCCGTTTCTTCTTTCGCCTCGCGCGCCGCGCCTTCTTCGAGCGACTCGTCTATCTCGATATAGCCCGCGGGCGGCGCCCAGTACCCGGCGAGCGGTGGGTTGACCCGGTGAACCAGCAATAGTTTATCGTCGCGCGTGGCGAGGACGAGGCCGACCGGCACAGGATTGCGGTAGACGATATAGCCGCAGCGCGG
>DHFK01000106.1:22251-29197 GCA_002400365.1 Anaerolineales bacterium UBA4826
GAAATCTTGAGCGGGTTTAATGCCTTGTCCATGAGCAGTTCGTAACCATTCTTTTTGCCGAGAAGCGGTTCTTTGGGACGCTGGCTCCACACCGTCTCCGGTCGGCTCTGCACGATGAAAACATTTTCCGGGAAAGCGAGATCTCGGTCAATCGCCCATTCGATATCCATGGGGCAGCCATAGTGATCTTCGATACGTTTGGCGACCCGGACCAACTCCATCAGTTCGTGGTCATTCATACAGGGAACTGCCTGCCGGCTCGGTTCGACGTCGGAATGAGCCACCCCCTCTTCGGGCTTGTAGACAGACTCGATGGTTTTGGCGGAGATCGTCCGTTCAGTCACTTCGTAGCACACCTTATCCACTACGAACTTGTCCGGCGTTACCGCGCCGGAGACGATGGCTTCGCCAAAGCCCCAACTTCCTTCGACCACGATGCGCGAGGGGTCGCCGTTGAGCGGGTCGAGCGTGAACATGACGCCCGACGTTCGCGAGTTGACCATTTTTTGAACGCCGACGCTGATCAGCACTTGGTCGTGCGGAAAGTTCATCTTGATGCGGTAGCCGATCGCGCGCGCGGTAAACAGACTCGCCCAGCACTTTTGCGCCAACTGGATAACCGGGCCAAGCCCCTTGACCCAGAGATACGTGTCCTGCTGCCCGGCGAAACTGGCATTCGGCAAGTCCTCCGCCGTCGCGCTTGAACGCACCGCCACGGGAAGGTTGTCTATATCGCATTGATCGCACAAGCGGCAATAATTCGCCTCGATCGCGCCCGCGATGGACGCAGGCATGGGCGCATTTGTGATCAAGGTTTGAATCCGCGCGCTGGCATGGTCGAGCGACGATATGTCGTCGGAATTGACGCGCGACAGAACATCCTGGATTTCATCGGCGATTCCTGCCGCGGCGATGAATTCGAGATAACTGTCGGTCGTGATGGCGAATCCCGGCGGCACCCGGATTCCCGCCTTGAGCATTTCTCCCAGACTAGCATTCTTTCCGCCGACGACTGGCAGAGACGCTTTGCTGATCTGCTCGAATCCTAACACGTACGCCATGACTTTATCTCCTACCTATCCCCCAACCCCCTTCACCAGTTTTCATCCGAAAAACTCCAAGACATTTGGGGTTCAGGGGCTTTGCCCCTGACGGGGGTGCGGGGGTGTCCCCCGAATCTCCATCTCCCCCCTTCCCCCTCTTCCCCGTTTGCGGGGCAGAGGGGGAGTGAGGGGGTGTTGGGGGGACACCCCCCATGCCCCCCGCCCTGCGGGGCTCAAGCGTCAAAAGTGTAGACTTGCGGATACAAACTTCCCTGTTCGGGAAGGGGGTTATGGGTCAGTTGACTACCCAGCGCCATTGCCGCGCTTGACGATGGTGACGACGCCGCGATCGCCGTCCACTTTGATCCAATCGCCAGTCTTGATGACCTGGGTTGCCGTGCCGGTGCCCGTCACCGACGGCACGCCGTACTCGCGGCAGACGATCGCCGCGTGGGACGTGATGCCGCCAATGTCGGTAACGGCGGCTTTGATCTTGGAAAAGACCGGCGCCCATGCCGGGTTGGTATTCGGGACCACCATGATGTCGCCCTGCTCCAGCGTGACGATCTCGTCGAGGAGTTTGAGCACCCGCGCCTTGCCCTCGACGCAGCCGGCGGAGGAAGCGAATCCTTTCAGTTCGTTCTGATCGCCGGTCTTGGACGCGCCCTCCAGCCAATCGTGGACGCGATCGGTCGTAACGCCCCAGAGCATGACCGTGAATGGTTCGGCGACGACTTCAGGCGGCACGCCGAGCGCGGGCGGCGCTTGCCACTTGGCGGCGGCTTCCAGAATCTTCTTCCGCTTGGCGGCTTTCTCCGCCCACTTGAGCGTCGGGATGCTCTCGCCCAGCGCCCACGCGGTCGTCATGTCCTCGATGAGGTAAGGCACCTCGAGACGATTGAACATGAAGAAATCGTCGGCTTCCTTGAGGACGCCTTGCTTGACACACAGGCGACCGAATTCGCGCATCTTTTCGAACCAAATGGTGTGGAACCAATGCTCGACCCAGAAGAGGTGATCCTCGGCATAGCGATAGATCGTGCGCGTGTTCTTGAAGGCGCCTTCGAACGAGTTGCGGTCTTCCTCGGACTTGATCAATTTGCGATACTCGGCGACCAACGCATCGCGCGCGGTGGCAATGGTCTCCAACGATCGTTCGATGCGCTCGCCGCGGTCGAGTCGCTCGATGTAGCCCTTGATGTAACTGAACGGCACGTCGAGTTTGTCCACCCACGACCCTTCGTAATGGAACCAGCCGCTGCCGCAGGAGACAAAGAACCACGGATCCTTGACCTCCTCCATGCTTTCCAACCACATCCTGCCCTCGTCGAGTTCGCGCAGACTCTCGATCTTGCGCGCCGCCGGGCGATCGCTCTTCAAGATGCTGGCGACGCGCGGCTGTCCGTGGGCGAGGCGAGCCAAGCGGCAGAGTTCTTCTTCGGGACGGAACATCGAGACGTCCGCGCCGGCGACCATCTTGCCGATCGCGCTCTCGCTGATGCCGGGGAAAAGTTTGCGCGCGACATCCGCGAACATCAGGTAGGCGAGGTAGGTGACGTTGAGGTAGGCAAAGTGGTACTGCCAGGCGCGATAGATGATGTTGACCGCGTTGTTGAACGCTTCCATCACCTCGTGCGCGGGGGTCACGCCCGGCACCGTCGTGCGAGAATCGAAATCGGGGACAAAGCGCGGCAATTCCTGCGGCACCTTGATACTCTGCAATTCGTTGCCGAGCACTTGCTGGCGCGTGCGCCACTTTTCCCACAGCGCGTCATAATTCTCGAACAGGGGGAACGTGCGCTTGGGGAACAATTCGGCTTTCGCCTGGATCACGTCTGGCGGCGGCGGCGCAATCGCGCAGATGTACATGTAGCAGCCCAACATTCTTTGGGCGATGCCCTGCGCCGGGGGAATGCAAAAGACGCGCGTCGTGTACTGTGAAAGCGCAATCTGCCAGGCTTGGTGGAACACCTCGTCGAGGGGCACCATCGGGTCTGGCGCATGGATCTTGTCGGCGTACCAGAACTGGGTGTCCTCCCACTCTTGCCTCTCTGCGGAAAACAGGCGATGCGCGGGATACATTTCCTCCCAGCCTTCCATTTCCTTCGGCACCGTGACTTCCCGACCATAGGGAAATCTTGTCTTCTCCGGCATGTTTTCCCTCCTTCGCTTGCGGCGAATTTGTGTTGGAACAAAAGTCGCGCTTTTGTTCCGGCGTTTGAATTTTCGATTTTGTTTTGACTATCCCGTATCCTCACCTCCAACGANNTCGAGCGATTGCCAGAGATGATCGGGGCGGGCGGCGATCAGGGAGGTTGGTGCGCTTTCCCCTCCCTGAACGATCGCGACTCTCACCCCGGCCTCCTGCGCGGCGAGAATATCCGACACACTATCGCCGACGAAGAGCGCATCAGAATTCCTGGCGCCGAGTTTTTCCAGCGCGAATCTGATTCCCGCGCCGTTCGGCTTGACCAGTTCGACGTCGTTCCGCGTGACGATGACGTCGAAGCAGCCGGCAATGCTCAGGCGCGCCAAGCCGGCGCCAACCGCGCGCTTGCCGATGTTCGTCACCAAGCCCAACTTGATGTTCCGCGCGTTCAAGTCCGGTAGAAGCGATTTGACGCCAGGCATCAGAGACCAGCGCTTTGCGGCATCCAGATCGTACCGGTCGTAAATCGTACCGATCCGATTCGCCACCGCGCGCTTGTCCAGTCCGATTTGCTCTGCTTGCGAGACGGCGTTGTTCCGCAAAGCCGCGTAATGATTTTCCCACGCGGAAGGATCGAACCCCATGCGGACGAGTTCGGCTCTGGTTTCGCTGGCGGCGCTTGCCAGATTCCATTGAAAGTCCACCAGCGTCCCCTCCAGGTCGAAGAGCACAAATTGAAACGATTGCTTCATCCGCTAATCCGTTGCAACGCTTGCGCCACGGCTTGACCAAACTCCGGCGTATTGATGTGCGCGTCCACCTCGATGGTTTCGATTTCAGGACTCAGGTTCGCTTTCAACGCGTCAACAAAGGCGCGATCAACCTCCGGCGCGTAGAGTTGCCCGCCCTCGACGCTGAGCGACGAAAAGCCCTTGGTCGGGATGATGAACTTGACCCGACGTTTGTCCGGGTGCCGGTTCAGTTTGTCCGCCACGGCTTGAGCAATCGTCGCCACTTCTTCTGCGCTCGTGCGCGCCTGCACGCGCATCGCGTCTTGCACGAACAGCTTGCGTTCGGCTAACTTGCGCGAGGTCCAGAGCGGATCGTTCTTGTCTTTTCGCTCGATCGGTCCACAACTGAGCATATCAAAGCCGCACGGGGAAAGGATGTACGGGACACCGCGCCGGCACGCCGCTTCCAGTCGGTCGGGCGCGGACGCGCGATTGCCGCCCAGGAGATACTCGCCATAGTTTGCCGGCACCAGGTCAATGAACGCGTCGAAGAATCCCTGCCCCACCAAATCTTCGACCGCGCGATCGCCCAGTCCGGTCGCGTGGAACGAGACGACGTTGTATGACGACTGTATTTGCGCGCGCACGTAACCCGCGCCCTTGTCGCAAAAGCCAAACTCAGTCATCGCGATCAGCGGTCTATCGCTCTTGATCGGCGGCTCGTATGCTTCCACCATGCCGCAAATCGCGCCCGCGCCATTCACCATCAGATTGCGCACGAGCGAATTCATCCCCACCGTNNGGCGATCACGCCTTGCAGTTGCCCCGCCGCGTACAACTCCACCGCTTTTTTCGCCATGCCCTCTGCCATCAGCGCGATCGCCTTGTCGCGCTCCTTTGCCAACATTCCCCGAATGGTTTCGATGCTGCTTCCGCCGGCGCGCGCGACTTGTTCTGGCGTGATTTCCGGTTTCAACGCAGGGACGATCGCGCCCGTGCCGATGCTGACATCGGCGACGATTGCCTTGTGCCCTCTGCGCTCGATCTTTTCCTTGAGCAGCGTCAGGGCTTCTTCGCGTTCATCCACCATACCGATGATGAGAATTTGCACTGCAACTCTCCAAAAACGTCATGCGTGAACCGTGGTGCGTGTTCCGTCTCTCTGCTAAACGGAACACGCAGCACGCACCACGTATTTACAATCCCAACTCACCCCACCGCGCTTGCACGCGCTTGACCATTTCTTTGTCCAGTTCGATCGGCACCGGTTTTTCCTTCCACTCGTACGGGATCGTCGCGTCAATGATGAGCCGAGAAGTAATGTCCCGGGAATCAATCGGCAGCGATGGATCGAGCGGGGTAGAGCGACCGCGCTTGATGAACTCGGCGCGCGAGGGCTGAAAGCGAAAACTCAACGCCCACAGGACGCGCGGCAAATCCCAGGCGTCAATGTCATCGTCCACGACGATCACCGTCTTCAGGCCGTACGCGCCCATCTCCGTCGAGATCGCCGCCGTGCCAACCTGCGCGGCGTGACCGGGATACATTTGCTTCACCGAAATGATCGCCAGGAATCTGCCCGCGCCTTCCGGCGGACAGTACACCGATTTGATCCCCGGGATGCGCATCGCCTCCAAGCCCTGCCATAGCGTCGCGCCGTAGGTCAGCGCCATCGTCATGTGCGTATCCGTGACCGCGCGCCCGACCGTGCTGAGCCAAAAGATCGGGTTCGTGCGATGAGTGATGCAATTGACCTTGATGAAAGGTCGCGGCGTGGTGCCGATGCCGGAGTAATAGCCGGTATATTCGCCAAAGGGACCTTCCGGTTTCATCGCGACGGGATCCACTTCGCCTTCGATCACGATCTCCGCCGAGGCGGGAATCGGCAAATCCACTGTCTCGCCCTTGACGACCTCAATGGGATGTCCGCGAATCGCGCCCGCGAACTCGTATTCGGATTCGAACGCCGGCAGCCGCGCCGCGCCCATCAAGAACAGCAGCGGATCCGCGCCGACGACGGCGGCAACCGGCATCGGCTGCTTGAGTTCGGCGTACGCCTTGAGCATAATGTCCGCGTGCTTGCCCTTGATGAATTGCGTCCCCAGCGTCTTTTCGTCCAAGACTTGGAGCCGATAGGTGCCGATGTTGACCCAACCTGACTTGGGGTCTTTGGTTAGGACAAAATCGGCTGTGCCAAAGAATCGCCCCCCATCCATTGGATATACTTTGGGTACCGGAAACTTGAAAAGATTCACCTTGTCCCCGCGGTCAATGTTCTCCTTACAGGGCGCGGTGTCCACCCACTTGGGCGGAAGCTTGTTCGCGGTGCGCTTGACCCATTCCCGCATCAAGTCAACCAGACTGGATTTTTTGTCCATGCCCATAATCAAAGCGAGCCGGGACGTGGTCGTGCACGCGCTCGTCAGCACGGGGCTGCGATAGTCTTTGACGTTCTCAAACAAAAGCGCGGGACCTGCGTGTTCCTCGTTGAGTTTGGCTACGTGGCTGAGTTCCAGGTTCCAATCCACCTCCGCCGTAATGCGCTTTAACTCTCCCTCTTCTTCGCATCTCTTGACAAAATCTCTTAGATCCTTCACTGCGCCTCCTGTGGGTGGCATAAGAATACAAAAAGGCAGATCGAATCTGCCTTTGCTAAAAACGATACTTGGACGCGGGCGACCACGCGCGGCGCGCAAACACGCTACGCATCATTTGCCGCGCCTCGAGCGACGACGACACCGAATCCATTAGGGACCCCATTGTACCCCACATCGTTTGACCTCGCGCCTACCCGCGATGGGTTGGCAAGTCACATTCTTCACGACGCTTACGGAGGTATTATACGCGGCTTGTCCACCATCGTCTACTACCCGTAGGGGTAGTTTTTCTGCTACTCCCCACGCGCGGCTCTATCGCGTCCAAAATCCTTGCGGATCGTACCGCCGAATGATCGCGAGTTCCTCCTCGGTCGGCGGCGGCGTCTCACGAACGTCCGGCGCAACGCGCAAATCCCAGCCCGTCTC
>DHFK01000004.1 GCA_002400365.1 Anaerolineales bacterium UBA4826
AGAATCACGTTGCCGATGTGTGTGGTGAGTGGTCCATTGGCTTCGGTTTCTGCGCGCGCTTTGAGCCATTCCGCATCGGTCATAAACGCGTTCCATTTTTGCTCGCGCTCGGCAAGATTCTGCCATTCGAGCATATAGTACAGATCGTTGTTGCTTCCGCTGATGACGGACGTCCAGAACCCAACCTGGCGAATGCCGTGCTTTTCCCAGAACTTGAGCGTGATCGCCTCAAAGCGTTTGAGCAGCGCGTTGAGTTTCCCCGGCGTCGCGTGATAGATGCGAAGTTCGTAGATCATTTGATTATCCTTGAGCTCAGGATCGCAGAGGCGCCGGGGAGCGGGGGTGCAAGGGAGAATGCTCCCCTGCGCCTCTGCTCCCGAGCAGTTACTTTTCTGCCAACTTTTTGGCGCGCGCCACCACATTGTCCACCGTGAATCCCAGTTTCTCAAAGATCACCGCGAAGGGCGCGGACGCGCCAAAGCGCTCCAAGCCGATCACGTCGCCATGCTCGGTCACGTACTTGTGCCAGCCCTGCGTCACGCCGGCTTCGACTACCAGCCGCGCGGACACGGTCGGCGGCAAAACTGAATCTCGGTATTCCTGTGGTTGAGCGTCGAACAACTCCCACGACGGCATCGAGACGATGCGTGCGTGGATGCCTTGCTCCTGCAATTTCCTTTGCGCGCCGACGATCAGCGGCACTTCGGAGCCGCTCGCGAGCAAGATCACATCCGGCTTGCCATTCGGCGCCCCTTCGACTCCGCTCAGGGCAGGCTCGGCAAGGACGTACGCGCCGCGCCGCAATCCATCGGCAGACGCGTACTGAGCGCGGTCTAGCACGGGCACGTTTTGCCGCGTGAAGACGAGCGCAACGGGACCTTTCGATTCAATCGCGACGCGCCACGCGACTGCAACTTCATTCGCATCGCCCGGGCGGATCACGGTCAGGTGCGGAATCGCGCGCAGCGCGGCAAAGTGCTCGACCGGCTGATGGGTTGGTCCGTCCTCGCCGACGCCGACGCTGTCGTGCGTGAAAACAAAGATCACGTGCGCGCCCATGATGGCGCACAGACGCATCGAGCCGCGCATATAGTCGGAGAAAGTGAGGAAGGTCGCGGTGAAGGGGATGATGCCGCCGTGCAGCGCAAGTCCGTTTGCAATCGCGCCCATCGCGTGTTCGCGCACGCCAAACGCGATGTTGCGTCCCGCGTAACTCGCGCCGCCGCCGACCAAGCCCTGCGCACTGCTCACGTCAAATTGCGGCGGCTGAAAATCGCCGAGACCTTTCAGCGCCGTGTTCGTTGACGGGTTCAAGTCCGCCGAGCCGCCGATGAGCGTCGGAACCTTCGGCGCGATCGCGTTCAGAACCTTGCCCGATGCCGCGCGCGTCGCGACGCCTTTAGCGTCGGCGGGGAACGATGGGATATCGGCGTCCCAGCCCGCCGGCAATTCGCCGCGCCATGCCTGCTCGAGTTCACGCGCGAGATCGGGAAACTCTCTCGCGTAGGCGGCAAAGCGCGCGTTCCATTCGGCTTCGGCTTGCTTGCCGCGATCAAGCGCTTGGAAATGTTCGAGCGCATCGCCCGGAATGTAAAACGTCGGCTCAAGGGGCCAGCCCAGGTTCTCTTTCGCCGCTTTTGCTTCGTCGGGTCCAAGCGGCGAGCCGTGCACTTCGAATGTGTTTTGCTTGTGCGGCGCGCCGAAACCAATCGTCGTGTGAACGAGAATGAGCGAGGGTCGGCTGGGGTCCGCGCGCGCGGCGCGCAACGCGCGGTCAATCGCGTCGAGGTCGTTGCCATCGTCCACGGTGATCGTCTGCCAGCCGTACGCCTGGAATCGTTTGGCGCGGTCTTCGGTGAATGAAATGCTCGTCGTGCCGGCAAGCGAGATGCGGTTGTCGTCGTACAGACAAATCAGTTTGCCGAGTTTCCAATGTCCCGCGAGCGACGCGGCTTCCGACGCGACACCCTCCATGAGATCGCCGTCGCCGGCGAGGCAGTAGGTGTAGTGATTGACGATGGCGTGCCCGGGACGATTGTAACGCGCGGAGAGAAACGCTTCCGCCATCGCCATCCCGACGGCGTTGCCAAAACCCTGTCCGAGTGGTCCCGTGGTCGTTTCGACGCCGGGCGCGACGCCGCGCTCGGGATGTCCCGGCGTGATGCTTTCCCATTGGCGGAATTGTTTGAGATCGTCCAGCGCGACGCCATAGCCGGTGAGGTGCAACAGCGCGTAGAGCAGCATCGAGCCGTGTCCGGCGGAAAGGACAAAGCGGTCGCGGTCGTGCCACTGTGGATTCGCCGGGTTGTGCTTGAGGAAGCGGGTCCACAGAACGTACGCCATCGGCGCGCCGCCCATCGGCAACCCGGGGTGTCCGCTGTTCGCTTTTTGAATCGCGTCCACCGCGAGAAAGCGCATGGTGTTGATGCACAACTGGTCAAGTTCGTTAGCGCGATAGTGCGATAGTGCGTTAGTTGGTTGGGTGGTCATGGTGTCTCCGAATTGCGAATTAGGAATTGCGAAGCCTGGGTACGCTCTTGCCTTTCATCCGCGCCATCATACCAATCATGAACCCTACTGCCGTTAGCGCAGCCAGCGCGATTTTCGTCACGTCAACAATCGGCTCGATGCGAACGCTGTTCGGCGTGATGACGATTGCCGCGACCGGGCGCGCGATGACCGAGCCGCCGCCGCCCCCACCTCCGCCACCAGCGATACCCTGGTCTGCCGTGTCCTTGCCCAAAGCGCCGCCAGTGCCGACGCCAAAACCCATCCCGCTGAAGACTTCGGCAGAGGGAATGACCATCGTGTCGCCGTTCTGCACGGGAGAACCGTATACTGCTTCCACGCGCGCCGTCTCGAAGAACCGGTCGAGCATCTTGTCCACCGTCGCGATGGAATTGGTTGGGTCGAATAGTCTGCCGCTTTTTGCGCCGGATGCAATCGTAATCTCGTCTGTCATCTTTACCTCCTGATTGAATTTCGCATGGTGAACCCAATCAGAATCGAGCCAGCGATACCGAGCGCGAGGAGCGCGATTTGCGCGAGGCGCGTGACATCGCGCACCATCAAAACGCAATTGCGTCCGTCGGCGGAACGCACGCGCACAATCGCCGGACGATTCCAGACGAATCCGCCAAAGGGCAGGCGAATTTGCAGCGCGCGTGCTTGCAGAACGATTCTTTGGTTGCCTGCGATAATCGGTAAGGTTCTTGTTTCAAATCGAATGAACGAAGCAGCCATCGTTATCCTTGAAGTGGATTACAGATCCCGAACGATCCTCTGATACAACCATGCCTGCCTCTCCATCGCGCGCTTGTAGATTTCATGGCGCGCGGCGTCCGGCGCGAACACTGCGCCGGTCCGCGCCGGCAACTCGCCGAGCGATTGAATCACGCCCAGCGCCTTGAGCGCGAGCAACGCCGCGCCGCGGCTCGTCGCTTCCGGTTCCGCCGAGACGATCACCGGCGCGTTGAGCGTGTCGGCGATGATCTGCTGCCACACCGGCGAGTGAACCATCGCGCCGCCGCTGGCGATCACCTCGCGGGCGTTCGGCGCAAAGGCGCGCAAGAGTTCAAAGACCACGCCGAGACGATAAGCGATCGCCTCCAACCCGGCGCGCCAAACGTCAATCGGGCGCGTGTTCCAAGTCAGTCCGACGATCGCCGCGCGTGCAGCGGCGTTCCAGTTGGGCGACCGCTCGCCGCTCAGGAATGGCAAGACCGTCAAGCCATGCGAGTCAGGCGCAAGTTTGCCGGCTTCGGCTTCCGGGTTCTCGATGTCCTGAAAATTAAAGAGCGATCTTGCCCACTTGAAAAAACTGCCGCCCTCGTTCAGCGCGCCGCCNNAGGGAGGGGGCAGGGGGTGGGTAAGGCGCAGCGCGCTCGAAGTACCAATCGTCAGCGCGATGCGCGACGTGTCCACACAGCCGCTGCCCACATTTGCCGCCGCGCCATCGCCGATGGTTGGAAACCATTTTGCGTTTCGGAGCGTGGACCAGCGCGCAGCGTATTCGCCGCGCAACGCGCCGACGGGCTGATCGTGATCCACGAGGCGCGAGAGTTGGTCGGCGGAAATCGGCAGCGCGGACAGCAATTCCGCGTCCCACGCAAGTTCCTTCCGATTCAGCAGCCCGGTCCACGACGCAACCGAGTAACTGCACGCGCGTTGTCCCGTCCATCGAAAAAGGAAATACTCGCCCAGCGACATCCAATAGCGCGCGCGCTGGAACATCTGCGCGCGTTCGCGGGCAAGCCAGAGCAGGCGCGCCGGCAGGTAACTGGTGTGAAAGGGCGCGCCGACGCGCTGATGGATCGCGCGTTCGTCCAAGCGTGCGCGGAGTTCGGCGACCTCGCGCGCGCCGCGCGTATCGGCGTAAGTGAACGCCGGCGTGACCGCACGTCCATTTGCGTCTACGCCAAGAAGGTTCGACGCGAGCGAAGCGGACGCCACCGCCGCGAGGCGATCCGCGCGGTCGCCGGCTTGCGCGAGTACTTGGTCAATCGCGTTCTCGACGTAACCGAGCATTTCATCCGCGTCCGCGTCCGCGCCGCCGTCCGGCGTGGCGCGCATCGCGTACTTGACTTGCGCCGCGACCCCCGGAACTGCGCGGGCGCGCTCGTCGAACAGCATCGCGCGCAGAGACGACGTGCCAAGGTCGAGAGTCAAAATGAATTTATGATTTATGATTTCAGATTTCAGATTTAACTCCTCGACAATCCACGTATCAGCGCGAACAAATCATAAATCGCAAATCTGAAATCATAAATGAGAGGTGTCGTTCATCCGCGTCACCACATAGCCCCAATCGCGTTTCTCGAAAGCATTGACGCACGCGTTGTCTTGTTGAATCCGCCAGAAAGCATCGCCGTCCAGCCCGAGCACGACGCACAGCATGGCGCCGCAGACGACTTTGTGGGTTGCGAGCGCGATAGTCTCGCCCGGATGTTTGGCGGCGAGTTCGTCCAGCAGCGCGATGATGCGCATCCGCATGGCTTTGAACGCTTCGCCTTTCGGAAACTTGGCGTGTCCTGGCGCCGCGATCCACTTTTCGATCACCGCGGGGAACGCCGTGCGCGCTTCCTCAATCGTCATGCCTTCGAGCGCGCCGAAATCAAGGTCGAGCAAACCCGGGTGCGCCTGGAGGGGAAGACGCAATGCGTCGGCGAGCGGCTGCGCGGTTTGGAGCGCGCGTTGCAGCGGGCTGGAATAGATCGCCGTAATGTTTTCCTTTGCCAAGCGCGCCGCGACGCGCTGCGCCTGCGCGCGCCCGGTCTCATTCAACGGCAGATCGGCGCGCCCGCGAAATCGTTCCGCGCCGCGATTCCATTCGGTCTGCCCGTGGCGAATCAAGATGAAGCGTGTGGTCATCGGTTCGTCTCCGTAGGATTCGATTATATACCCAAGGCGCGCGTGCGTCAATGAATCGAAAAAACGAATTTTGCGTTTTTTGCTTGCCTATGCTAGAATCGCTCCAAATGCAGAGCAAGAGGTAAAGTGAATTGAACCAACGCCCAACCAGTCCAATCCTGCGCGCGCTCGATAGTCTGCTCGAGGGCACCGCAGGCAGCTGGGTCATCAACCTGGTCGTCATCCCCTTTCTCATTCTTCTCGCACTCGTTCTCCCACCTCTGGCGCTCCCGCAACGAGTTCTCAGCGCCGGGTACAGCGGAATCTCCTCGACCGGCGGCAGCGTCTCAGTGGCGGATGGCGCGCAGTTCGTCGTTCCGCCGGGTA
This sequence comes from Anaerolineales bacterium UBA4826, assembly GCA_002400365.1. Classification (GTDB taxonomy): domain Bacteria; phylum Chloroflexota; class Anaerolineae; order UBA4142; family UBA4142; genus UBA4142. The sequence continues at coordinate 5,737 of DHFK01000004.1, forward strand.
GCACCAAGACGGGTGTGAATATCAAATTGACCGCGCAAGCGCGCGACGCGTTCAGGACAAGTGCGCTGGCGCAAGACCTGCCGCCCACGCTCGACGTGAAAAGCCCACTCTATCAGCCCAGTCTGCAAGGTCAGTTGCCGACGCAGACCTACCTCTCGATTCCGATCCCCGATGGCGTTGACCCGTTGACCACGCTCGACGTGTTCGGCTATACCGGGAAAAAGTGGACGAAGATTCCATTCCAGTTCTATCTCGACGAAATGCGGCTCGAAGCGTATCCGACGGCGTTCCTCCCGCAAGGCGTCATCATCGCGCAGACCGGCGCGCAAGCGCCGACGATTAGCGTTGACCTGGGCGCCAAGACCGCGCTGCCCGCGCCCGCCGGGCCCTTGCTCGCCGAAGTGAATCCGCTTGGCTTGACGATTGCCGATGCCGGCGGAATTGCCGGCAATGTGCCGGCGATGCCTGAAGCGAGCGCGTCCAGCCCCTACCAGGTCTTGCCGACGATCAGCAATTCCGACGGCGACAATACGCGCGGCGATCTGGTTGACGACGTGCTGACCCACGCGGATTTGCGCAAGCAGCACATCCAGGCGCTGGTTGATCTGGCGATCGAGAATTTGTATCCCGGTCTTGAGATTGACTATCAGGACGTCAAGCCGGACAATCAAGCCGCTTTCACAACGTTCCTGCGCGAACTCGCCCAGGCACTCCACGCGAAAGACAAAATCCTCAGCGTGACGATGGCGCTACCCGAACAGCGCTCGCTCGACCAGTGGGACACCGGCGCGTTCGACTGGATGGCGCTGGGACAAATCGCGGACATTGTCAAGATTCCGCTGCCGACGACACGCGAGGCGTTCGCCGGCGACGTGAATGCCCCGGTGAACGCGTACTTGCAGTGGGCGGTCGGACGCGTGGACCGCGCCAAACTGCAATTGGCTTTTTCGGTGCTGGGGCGCGATGAATTCGGCAGCGCGTACGCGCCCATCGCGTTCGGCAACGCGTTCAAGTTGGTGGGTGCCGTCCAGGTCCCCGCGACGATTTTGCCGGACACCAAGATTGTGCTCGACTTGCCGCAACTCCGCGACGGCGGCATCAAGTCCGACGCGGCGACCGGCTTGTTCTACTTTAACTACAAAGACGACAAGGGACAGGCGCATACCGTTTACGTCGAGAGCGTGGACAGTTTGGCGAAGAAAATCGCGCTGGCATACCAGTACAATTTGCGCGGCGTTTCGCTCCGCGATCTGAGCGGCGATGCGGTGGACGCGCGCGTCTGGGACGCCCTGGCGCAATATCGCAAAGCCCAAGTGCCGGTGTTCAAGAGCAAGCCCGTCATCGTCTGGCGCGTGAACGGCCAGGTGATCGGCAAAGCGCCGGCGAACGACCCGCGCTTGCCCTGGACCCCGACCCAAACCGGCAATGCCAGAGTCGAAGCGGCGCTTTCGTTCGACGATGGACAGTCCACCGTCGCTTCGACCGGCGCGACGCCAGTTCAAATCGTGAAACTAGAGCCAACGCCCACGCCCAAACCCACGGTCTCCGCGCAGCCCACCGCTCCGCCGCCCACGCGCGCGCCGGCCGCGCCGGTCAGCGCGTTCCGTGGACAGAATCTGTTCAACTATGGCGCGCAGTTGAACTGGACCAATCGCGATGGGTTGGACGATCTCAAGCGCATGGGCTTTAACTGGGCAAAAATCCAGGTGCGCTGGTGCGACTTTGAATCGGCGAAAGGTCGCGCCGACTTGGGTCAGATTGATCGTTTTATCGCCGCCGCGCAAGCCAGAGGAGTCAAGGTGTTGTTCAGCATAGTGTGCGCGCCCAATTGGTCGCGCGCGGATCGCGGCGCGGGCGGATCCGGTCCGCCGGACAATATGCAAGACGCCGCCGACTTTATGGGCGGGCTTGCCGCCAAGTATTGCGGCAGCGCGCTCGGCGCGATCGAGGTGTGGAACGAACACAACCTGCTGACCGAATGGCATGGCAAACCGATTTCTGCCGCGCTGTATATGGACATGCTAAAGAAATCGTACAGGGCGATTCATAACGCTTGCCCAGGGAATAAAATCGTCGTCGTCTCCGGCGCGCCGACTCCGACCGGGGTGATGAGCGACGTAGCGATTGACGACGTGGCGTTCTTGCATCAACTATACCAAAACGGCTTGAAGGATTATTCGGACGCCGTGGGCGCGCACCCCAGCGGCTTTTGCAATGCGCCGGATGCCAGCGTCGGCGCGTCGAATCCATGCGGTGGGCAGTACAACAATCACCGTTCGTTCTTTTTCAAAGATACGATGACCTCTTACCGCGCGGTGATGGTGCAATACGGCGACGCCAACAAGCAAATCTGGCCCACCGAATTTGGTTGGGGCGTTGATCCAAGTCCCAAGCCGGGGTACGAATACGAAAAGAACATTTCGACCGACTTGCAAGCCAAGTGGCTGGTGCAGGCGTACCAGTGGATGAAAGCGCAGACCTACGTGGGCGTGGCGATTCTGTGGAACCTCGACTTTATGGACATGGGCAACGAAACCGGGGCGTTCCACGTCGTCGGGCGCCCGGCGTTCGATGCGCTGGCGGGGATGCCGAAGTAAGAGCAGGCCTGGAAGGTTCCCAAAACCTTCCAGGCCTTTTTGTTACCACCCCTTGCATTTCTGCGCGCTGTGTGTATACTTGTCGCCAAGATTGCAGCAGGAAGAAGATATGGCTAGAGACATTCAGGAAACGAGCGTGTCCCCGCACGGCGGCAGCCGCAGCACCATCGTCCAAGCCATCGAGGTTCTGGAGGGGCAGAGCAAAAAGGGTTTGGTCGCGCGCATCCTGCCATTCCTCGGCCCGGCGTTCGTCGCCTCGGTCGCGTATATGGACCCCGGCAACTTTGCGACGAACATCTCGGGCGGCGCGCAATACGGCTACATGCTGCTGTGGGTCATCCTCGCCAGCAATTTGATGGCGATGTTGATCCAGGCGCTTTCCGCCAAACTCGGCATTGCGACCGGACTCAATCTGGCGGAGCAATGCCGCGAGCATTTCCCCAAATGGTTTGTCGGCGTGATGTGGATCCTGATGGAAGTCGTCGCGATGGCGACCGACCTCGCGGAATTTCTCGGCGCGGCATTGGGCTTTTACTTGCTCTTTAACATCCCGCTGCTCGCCGCCGGCATCGCCACCGCGATCATCACATTCGTCATTCTCGGCTTGGAACGCTACGGCTTTCGCCCGCTGGAAGCGGTCATCACCGCGTTCGTCGGCGTGATCGCGTTGTGCTACGTCGCCGAGATTTTCATCGTCAAGCCGGACTGGGGTCAGATCGCGTACCACGCGGTCGTTCCGCAGTTTGCCGGCGCGGAAAGCGTCTTGCTCGCGAGCGGCATTTTGGGCGCAACGGTGATGCCGCACGTCATCTTTTTGCACTCGTCGCTGACGCAAGGGCGCATCGTCACGCGCGACCCGGCGCAACTGCGCCGGCTCTATCGCTTTGAATTGGTTGACGTTGTCGTCGCGATGGGATCGGCGGGCTTTATCAACATGGCGATGCTGATCATGGCGGCAGCGACTTTTTTCGCAAAAGGGCTGACGGAAGTCGGCACCCTGGAGGAAGCGCATCGCACGCTCGAGCCGCTGCTCGGCGGCGCGTCGAGTTGGATCTTTGCGATCTCGCTGCTCGCGTCCGGGCTCTCGTCTTCGACCGTCGGGACGATGGCGGGCCAAGTCATCATGCAAGGCTTTCTGCGCCGACACATCGCGCCCTGGATTCGCCGCCTCGTCACGATGCTCCCCTCGCTCGCGGTCATCGCGATTGGCTTGGATCCGACGCGCACGCTGGTCATCAGCCAGGTCGTGCTCAGTTTCGGTTTGCCGTTCGCCGTGATCCCGCTCGTCTATTTTACTTCGCAAAAAGAAATCATGGGCGGGTTGGTCAATCGTCGCATCACGACGATCCTGGCAAGTCTCGTCGCCGCGTTGATCGTCGCGCTCAATCTCTTTCTGTTGTATCAGACGCTTTTCGCCGGAGGGAATTGAGATGTTCAAACGTCTGCTGGTCCCACTCGACGGCTCGCGGCTGGCGGAAGCGGTCTTGCCGGCCGCGCTCTTCTTCGCCGAGAAATTCGGGGCGACGATTTTGCTGTTTCACGCGATCGAGCACGCCGCGCGCGACACGATTCATGGCGAGCGACATCTGGCTGACCCGGCGGAAGCCGAAGCGTACCTCAGCGAGATTGCCGCACGGCTCACGCGCCCGACGACCACCGTGACCAAGCACGTGCACACCGTTCAACAAGCCAACGTCGCGCGCACGATCATCGAACATGCGGCGGAGCACCAAGCCGATTTGGTGGTCTTGTGCGCGCACGGACGCGGGGGTTGGCGCGACATGATCGTCGGCAACATCGCGCAACAAGTCGTCTCGCGCGGCGCGACGCCGGTGTTGTTCGTTCGACCGACCGAAGATGGGCGCGCGACGCAGTACGCGTGTCACAGAATTTTGCTGCCGCTCGACGGCACGCCGCATCACGAACCGGCGCTGCCGATCGCCGTGGAAATCGCGCGCGGGTGCGGCGCAGAAATGCGCGTGGTGAGCGTCGTGCCGACCGTCAGCACATTGTCCGCCGAACGCGCTGGCGCGGGAATGTTGTTGCCGACGACGATGGCGGAGATCTTGGAATTGGCGCAGCGTGGCGCGGTGGAGTATCTGCAAGGCGTAGCGCGAAAACTCTCCGCCGCTGGCGTGCCAGTCACCGCCGAGGTTGCGCGCGGCGACATCGCCCCGGCAATCCTCGCCGCGGCGAAACGCGCGGACGTGGACTTGTACGTCTTGGCGACGCACGGGCGCACGACGATGGACGCGTTCTGGTCGGGGAGTGTGACGCCCAAAGTACTGTCACAAGCGACGGTGCCGGTGTTGCTCGTGCGGGTGATGGGGGAGGAAGCGAAGCGGTGAATAAGACGGAAAACGAAACTGGTGGAGTCGCGCTAGTCCAATTCGCGCTTGGCGGCGCGCGTCATCAAGTTCATCACGGCTTGGTGCGGGTCCTGGTTCTCAAACGCCACGGCATACACCTGTTCGGTGATAGGCAACTCGATGTTGAGTTGCCGCGCCATTTGCAGCGCCGCTTTCGCCGTTGGGATGCCCTCGGCGACCATTTTCATAGACGCTTGAATCGTTTCGATCTTTTCTCCCCGCGCCAGCCGGATGCCCACTTGATGATTGCGTGAATGTGGGCTGGCGCACGTCGCAATCAAATCCCCCATCCCGGCAAGCCCGGCGAGGGTCAGTGGATTTGCCCCGGCGGCGGTCGCCAGCCGCGTGATTTCAGCCAGACCGCGCGTCAGCACCGTCGCCTTGGTATTGTCCCCAAAACCAAAACCGTCCACTGCGCCTGCCGCAAGCGCAATGACGTTCTTCAACGCGCCGCCCAGTTCGACCCCGATCACATCCTCCGCCGTGTACAAGCGCAAGCGCGGTAGCATCATTACGTCTTGGACCCAGCGCGCCGCGGCGGGATTTTGCGATGCGATGACGCTGGCTGCCGGCAGGCCGTTTGCGATTTCGCGCGCTAGATTCGGCCCAGATAGCACGGCGATTTTATCGTGAAACGACGCAAGTTCCTGAGCGATGACTTGCGACATTCGCAGGGTCGTGCCGATCTCCAGACCCTTGGCGCAACTGAGAATGATCGCGTCGCGAGGCAGAAATTCGCGCGCGCGGCGAATGTTCGCGCGCATCGTTTGCGCGGGGACAGCCATCAGGACCAGCGCGGCGCGCTCGAGCGCGCGATCGAGTGCTGCGGTGACGAAGAGTTCGGCGGGGAAGACCAAGCCGGGGACGAAATCGCGATTCTCGCGGTCGGTCAGCAATCGCGCGGCTTCGGACTCGGTGCGCGCCCACAGCGTCGTCGGCAAGCCCTTTTGCGCGAGCAGGACTGCTAACGTCGTCCCCCACGAACCGGTGCCGATAACCGCGACGCGAACCAGATTAGCCATTGCCGATTACGGCGCGCGCGTCGTTCGCTGCGCCAGTCGCTGCCCGAATCTTTTTTCTGTGCCGGCGCGCAAGCGCTGAATGTTCGGGAGATGGACGATGAAGATGATCGTGCTAACGACGACCGACATGAGGAGATAACTCCACGGTGTGTCGCCGCGCAAGCCAAAGAAGAACATTTCCAAAGGGAACAAGAGCGTGATGCTGAGCGAGGCGAGCGACGCGTACCGTCCGATGAGCAAAACCAACAGCGGAATCGGCGCGGCGAGCAACGCCGGCGGAAAGAGCGCGGCGACCGCGCCGACCGTCGGCGAGACGCCCGCGCCGCCGCGCCCTTGCTGCGCGATGCGTTGAAGCCAGCCGAGCGGCGCAGGCGCGTACGTGATGCGCGGATCGGGCTTGGCTAGGAGCGCAATCCAAACCGACCAGTTGTGCCCGATAAGCACGCCCAGCACCGCGAGGGCGTGTGCGCCGTGCATCTCGGGGAATAGCCAGCGCGCGCTGAGAACTGCCAATGTGCCTTTGAGCACATCGCCAATCACGGTGATGGCGAACGCGCCCCAGCCCGCGGTGCGCAAAACGTTCGTGCCGCCGGTGCGCCCGCTGCCGTGCTTGCGCACGTCAATGTTCCAGAGTTTGGCGGCGAAGAAACCAGTCGGAAACGCGCCCAGCACATAGCCAATGAGCGCGCCGATCAAGTAGGAAAAAAGAATCGAAGGCAAGGTGAAACTCCGGGTTTGGTTGGCGATCGGGCAACCAATCAACCAGCAACTGATTGCCTAATCACCGCAACATTCATAACCCGCGCCCGGCTCATTCGTTACGCCCGCGCGCGGACAAAATCGCGCAGGGCAACGACTGCTTCGCGCGGATCGTCAAGCGGCAGCGTGAGCCGTTCCATCGGGCAGGGACCATCGTTGCGTTTGTTGAGGATGAGTGGAACGAGGCGATCATATTCGACTGCGATGTGATCGCGCGCGAGCGCGTCGCACGCGGCTTGACTCATCAACGGCGAGTACACGGCGCGAATGTGCGCGCGGCGCGCCACCATCGCCACGGCTTTGCCGACAATCTTGTCGGCGAGCGCGGCGTCGTGCGCGACATTGCCCAGCGCGTCTACCGCGTCAAGCAGTTCGCCGATGCCCTCGCGCGTGCCGGCGCGCAATACGACGCCATGCTTCGTGATGGCGAACGCGAGCGAATCGGTAGCGAGTGTTTGCTTTGCCAGTTCGAGATCGGTCATGGCGAGAGTTTAGCACGCGCGGGAGGAGATGTCAAACGTGATGCGTGATGCGTGAGCAATTCCACATTTCACGTTTTACGTTTTTGCGAGTAAAATACCAAATAGGAAAGGAGGGCCATGAAACTCGCGGTCGGTTCGGACGAGCGCACACACATAACCGATATGGTGGTGGATGAGTTGAACCAGCGCGGGCATGCGGTCGAGTTGTTCGGACCGCTGCGCGGCAAAAACGAATCGTGGTCCTTGGTCGCGCGACAAGTCGCGGAGCGCGTCGCGCAGGGTGATGCGGACGAGGGCATCCTGTTCTGCTGGACCGGCACGGGCGTTTCGATTGCTGCAAACAAGGTGCCGGGCATTCGCGCCGCGCTGTGCCACGACGCCGAGACCGCGCGAGGCGCGCGGTTGTGGAATCGCGCGAACGTGCTGTGCCTGAGTCTGCGCGCGACATCCAAAGCCATCGCCAAAGAAATCCTGGACGCGTGGTTCGCGACGCCGCTAGGGACTGACCCGGCAGACGTGCAGTGCGTGGAGCAAGTTGGGGAGATCGAGCGCAGGTATGCAGGAGAGGGCGACAAGGTGAACAGGTGACCTACTTCACCTTGTCACCCCGTCACCTTGTCATCATAGCGGAGGCAACATGCAAGTCAAAATCAACAACTCGACACTGGAACTCACGCAGGGCGATATCACGCGCGCAGACGTGGACGCGATCGTGAACGCGGCAAACTCGTCGCTTCTCGGCGGCGGCGGGGTGGATGGCGCGATCCATCGCGCGGCGGGTCCGCAGTTGTTGGAGGAATGTCGCGCGCTCGGCGGATGCGCGACGGGCAGCGCGAAGATCACGCGCGGCTACAAGTTGAGAGCGCGGCACGTCATCCACGCGGTCGGGCCGGTGTACCGCGACGGCAAACACGGCGAACCCGCGCTGCTCGCGAGCGCGTATCGCGCCTGCCTCGAACTCGCGTCGCAAAACAACTGCGCGACCATCGCGTTCCCGGCGATCTCCACCGGCGTCTACGGCTATCCGATGGAAGATGCCGCGCGCATCGCGTTTCGCACGATCACGGACTATCTCGGCGAGCACCCCGAAATCAAACTGGTGCGCTACGTACTGTACGATGCGAGAGCGTTCGCGGCGCATGAGCGAGTGTTGGAGCAAGTGCTGGCGGAGTGATTGTCTTTGCAATCCGCTGAGATTGCTGATATACTTGCATCAAGTCAGGAGGATGGGAAGATGGCACAGCTAGACATCGAATACGTTTTAGACAAGCGGGGCAAGCCCAAAGGCGTGATTGTGCCGCTTCGTCTCTGGCGCGAAATTCAGTCGGAACGCGAGACCGCATATCTGTTGAAAAGCCCTGCGATGAAAAAGCGGCTCTTGAAGGCAAAACAACGCTCGGAAGGAATTCCATTCGAGGTCGCGCGTGAAAAACTTGGAATTTGATCCCACCGCTTTCGAGGATTTGGCTTGGTGGATTGAAAAGGATCGCCGGCAGGCACTCCGCATCGTCAAACTGATTGAGGCAGTGCAACGTGATCCATTTCAAGGCATCGGTCAACCTGAGCCGTTGAAACACGACTTGGCGGGTTGTTGGTCGCGCCACATTGACCGCGAGCATCGTTTGGTGTACCAGGTGCTTGAAGACAAAATCAGAATCCTGGCTTGTCGCTATCACTATTGAAGACGTGAGCAGGTAGGGCGATAGCGATGGGCAAGACCGAATTCAACGGATGCCTGTTTGCAGGACTGTCCGTTTGATTCGGTCTTGTCCGTTGTCATCTTCCCCGTTNNCTCGCGCTCTTGGAGGCGGATGTCAATTTCAAAGTCGTCAAGGATTTCCTCGCTCGTGTCCGCGAACGCGCCGTCGGCGAGGAAGTGATGCGCTCGCTCTCGCCCGCGCAAACCGTCGTCAAAATCGTCAACGAAGAGTTGATCAAGACGCTGGGCGAGCCGGCAAAGATTGACTTGTCCGGCGAGCCGCCGCACGTCGTCATGCTCGTCGGTCTCCAAGGGTCGGGCAAGACGACGACTGCCGCGAAACTTGCCCTGCAACTGCGGAAGCATCAGCAAAAGCCGCTGCTCGTCGCGGCAGACACGCGACGCCCGGCGGCGATTCAACAGATTCAGACCCTCGGCAATCAACTCGACATTCCCGTACATTCGGAAGGCAATACAGTTCCACCGCCCACCATCTGCGCGAACGCGGTCAAGCGCGCGAGCGATGGCGCGTACAGCGTCGTCCTGCTTGATACGGCGGGTCGTCTGCACATAGACGACGAACTGATGCGCGAACTCGAAGAGGTCAAGACAAAAGCGAACCCGCAAGAAGTCCTCCTTGTGGTTGACGCGATGACGGGGCAAGAGGCGGTGCGCGTCGCCGATGAATTTCACAAGCGCGTCGGCTTGACCGGGCTGATCCTCACCAAGGTTGACGGCGATGCGCGTGGCGGCGCGGCGCTCTCGGTGCGCGCGGTGACCGGCGTGCCGATCAAGTACATGGGCGTCGGCGAAAAAACGGACGCGCTCGAGCAATTCTTCCCGGAGCGTCTCGCTTCGCGCATCCTCGGCATGGGCGACGTCCTCACGCTCATCGAGAAAGCGCAGGCGACGATGGATCAGGAGGTCGCGCAAAAAGCGGCGGAGAAACTCCTCCGCGCGCAATTCACGTTCGAAGACTTTCTCGAACAGTTGCAGCAGATCAAAAAGATGGGACCGCTCTCGCAACTCTTGGGAATGGTTCCGGGTCTGAGCCAGGTCACCAAAGACTTGCCGGCTGATGTCACCGACAAGCAGATAAAGCGCGTTGAAGCAATCATCAACTCGATGACGCGCGAAGAGCGGCAACGCCCCGAGGTCTTGAACGGCTCGCGCCGCAAACGCATCGCGCTGGGGAGTGGGACGTCGGTTCAAGAAGTCAATCAGTTGATGAGTCAATTCAAACAAATGCAGCGCATGATGCAGCAGTTGAAAAGCGGCAGGATGCGGGGTATTCTGCCGAACATTCCAGGGTTAGGATTGTAAACCGTAATGCGTGAAACGTAAAACGTGAACGGAACACGCATCACGTTCTACGTTTCACGTCTCACTCAAAGGAGAACATGTCAGTCAAAATTCGTCTTTCGCGCTATGGCGCAAAGAAACAACCCGCGTATCGCATCGTCGTCGCGGAAGAGCGCAGCAAGCGCGATGGTCGCATCGTCGAGAGAATCGGCTACTACGATCCGCGCAGCGAGCCGCCGACCGTCGTGATCAACGAAGCGCGCGCCCAGTACTGGCTCGGCGTCGGCGCGCGCCCGACCGACGCGCTGGGACCGATCTTGAAGCGCGCGGGCATCAGCGACAAGTACGTCAAGCAACGCACCGCGCGCAAATCCAAATCGGCGAAAGCGGAAGAGGGCAGCGCCAAGCCCGCTGAAACACCGGCAGCGGCGTAGTTCAATGGTTTGATAGTGCAATAGCGCGATAGTTGCCCTGACAAGAAATCGGATTAGCCCAAAAGCAACTATCGAACTAACGCACTCTCGAACTATTGCACTAGGCTACTTGGAGTTTTACCGTGGATTTACCTGGTCTCGTCGAATACATCGCCAAATCGCTGGTGGAGGACCCAAGCCAGGTCCAGGTCGAAACCGTCGAAAGCGCGAATTCCATCACGTTAGAGTTGCACGTGGCGCAAAACGACATGGGCCGCGTGATCGGCAAGAGCGGACGCATTGCGAATGCGATTCGGACGCTCGTCCGCGTCGCCGCGCTGCGCGAGGGCAAACGCGTCAATCTTGAAATAGTATAGCAACTTGATTTCGTTTGGAGCAAAACGGAACTCAACTCAAAGATGAAAGATAAAGGATGAAAGATGAATATCGCTTTCTGCATCTTTCATCTTTCATCNNTTCATCTTTTAATGGGTACACCCACTCGCCTTATCATCGGCCGCGTGCTCAAGCCGTGGGGTTATCGCGGCGAACTCAAAATCGAAATCCTCACCGAATTTCCCGACCGTTTCGCGTCGCTCCGCACCGTGTTCCTGGGAGACGACGCGAAACCTTTTTCGGTCGCGCGGGCGCGCCTGCACAGCGGCGCCGCGCTGCTCAAACTGGACGGGATTGACTCGCCCGAAGCCGCGGCGAAACTGCGCGAGCAACTTGTCCAGGTTGCCATCGAGGATGCCGTCGAGTTACCCAAGGGAAAGGTTTTCCTGTATCAACTCATCGGCTTGCGCGTGCGGACACTGGAGGGACGAGCGCTCGGCGAAATCGCCGATGTGCTTGACACTGGCGCGAACGACGTGTATATTGTCCGCGACGGCGCGCGCGAAATCCTGTTGCCCGCGATCCCCGACGTCGTCAAGGAAATCAATCTCGAACGCCGTGAGATGGTCGTCGAACTGATGGAAGGATTGGTTGATTAGTGCAATAGTTCGATAGTGCGATAGTCGGAAAGCTAAACCGACCAACTGTCGCACTGACCAACTATCGAACTATTGCACTAGTGGGAGTCACACTGTCGTGACCGACGCCCGTTATTGGATTGCTTTCAATCTTGTTCCCCAAATCGGTCCCGCCAAAGTGCAGCGTCTCCTCGATCATTTTGGCGATCTGCAGACCGCGTGGCGCGCCAGCCATTTCGAACTGGCGCGGGCGGGCCTGGATAGACGCGCCTTTGACAATTTGCTGGAAACGCGGCAGAAAATCAATCTTGACGCCGAGATGGAAAAGATCGCGCGCGCCGGCGTGCGTGTGCTGACGCTCGACGATCCCGCGTATCCGCGTCTCCTCAAAAACATCTCTAATCCACCGTTCGTTTTGTACCTCAAAGGCGAAATCATTGCCGTTGACGATTGGTCGGTCGCAGTCGTCGGCACGCGGCGCGCGACGGCGTACGGGCGCGAAGTGACGCGGCAGATCGTCACCGACCTCGTGCGCAATCACATTACGATCGTCAGTGGACTCGCGCGCGGCATTGACGCCGAAGCGCACCGCGCCGCGCTCGACGCCCAAGGCCGGACGATCGCGGTGTTGGGCAGTGGCGTGGATGTGATCTATCCGCCCGAACACAACAAACTCGCGCAGACCATTGCCGCCCACGGCGCGCTCGTCAGCGAGTATCCGCTCGGCGCGAAACCGGAGGCGAACAACTTCCCGCCGCGCAATCGCATCATCAGCGGACTGACCCTCGGCACGCTCATCGTCGAAGGCGATGAAAGCACCGGCGCGCGCATCACGATCGAAGACGCGCTGGAGCAGGGGCGCGAAACGTTCGCGGTGCCGGGAAGCATTTTCCATCGCGAGGCGCGCGGCACGAACAAGATGATCCAGCGCGGCGAGGTCAAATTGGTGACGTGCGCCAACGACATTCTGGAAGAACTGAATCTCACCATGATCGAGCAGCATCAAGAAGCCCGCGCGGCGCTGCCCGAAAACGAAACCGAATCGGCATTGCTCAAACATCTTTCGGCTGACCCGATCCACGTTGACGAACTGGGGCGCGAAACCGGCTTGCCGATCGCCGCGGTCTCGAGCACGCTCGCGCTGATGGAACTCAAAGGGCTCGTGCGGCAGGTGGGCGGGATGAATTACGTCGTGGCGCGCGAAAACGCGGGGGAATACCATCAAACTAACGAACCAACAAACTAACAACCGAGAAATGTCACATGCCTAGAAAAAAATCGAGTTCAGTTTACGCGCTCATCCTGGCGGGCGGCACCGGCACGCGGCTCTGGCCGCGTAGCCGGCGCGATCGCCCCAAACAACTGCTGCCGCTGATTTCCTCGCGCACGATGCTGCAGGAAACGTGCGACCGCATTCTGCCCATCATTCCGGCTAACCGTGTTTTCATCGTGACGAATGCGGGTTACACGGAGACGGTCCGCCAGCAATTGCCGAACGTGCCGCCGGAAAACATCATCGGCGAACTTGAAGGACACGGCACTGCGCCGTCCATCGGCTTGGGCGGCTTGCGGATCCAGAAACTCGATCCCGATGCGGTGATGATATCGCTGCACGCCGATCACTACATCAAAAAAGCCGAAGCGTTCCGCCGCGTGCTGTTGGACGCCGCGCAGGTGGCGCGCCAGGGTTATCTGGTCACACTCGGCATCAAGCCGCGTCACCCTGAAACCGGCTACGGTTACATCCATCGCGGCGAGTTAGTCGAGGAACTGGGCAAGCAGCCGGTCTATCGCGTCGCGCAGTTTCTCGAAAAGCCGAACGAAGCGACCGCGACGCATTTCGTCCAGAGCGGCGAATATTATTGGAATAGCGGCATCTTTGCGTGGAAGATGGCGACGCTGTGGGAAGAGTACGCGCATTACCAACCCGAGTTGCACGCGCAGTTGCAAAAGATCGGCAATAGCCTGGGCACGCGCCGGGAAAAGACGATGATGGCGCGCGTGTGGGGCAAGATCAAAAACGCGACGATTGACGTCGGAATCATGGAAAAGTCCCAGCGCGTGGTCACGCTGCCAATTGACATTGGCTGGAGCGACGTCGGTTCCTGGGCAACGCTGCTCGATCTGCTGCCGGGCAATCGCGAGAGCAACGTCGTCGTCGGCGAGCATGTCGGCGTGGATACGGCGTCGTCGTTGATCTACAGCCCGAACCGCTTGATCGCCACCGTCGGCTTGACCGATATGATCGTCGTGGATGCGGACGACGCGATTCTCGTTTGCCCCAAGAATCGCGCGCAACAAGTCCGACATTTGGTCGAGGCGTTGAAGCAGAATAACAAACACAAGTATCTGTAAAAGGCGCACATGGCTGAGCCACAACTAGACCCCGAAGAGATTCTCGAACTGGAATTTGAATACGCGCAGTCCACCGCCGAGCAAGCGCAAGACGATCGCGCGACGATCATGAATCTGTACCTGCTCCTCGTCGGCGGCGTGGGTTCGATCCTTGTCGGATTTGGACAAGCGCGCGGCGCGGAGATGCCGCGCGATGTTTACGTCGTCGTCTTTGCGCTCCTCGGCGTCATCGGTTTTTTCATTTTGATGAAACTTGTGCGGCTGCGGCAAGCGTGGTACGACAGCGTGCTGGCGATGAACCAGATCAAAGATTTCTATCTGCAAAAATTCCCGGAACTGGAAAAGGCGTTTCGCTGGCGAACCAAGACCATTCCGCCGCCCGGCAAACTGTGGACGATCACGTTCAATCTGGCGCTGCTGGTCGCGATCATAGATAGCGTTGCGCTTGGCATTGCCGTCTATCTGACGGGTTGGCGCGTGGCAAACAACGATTACGCGGTCGGCGCGTTCGCGGCGATTTTGTTTTTCCTCTGGCAGATTTGGTTCTACTTTTTCCAACTGCCGTCTGAGCGATGAACGTTCCGAAACTCAAAGCGGCTGGCTTTGGCTGGCTGATTGCCGACGGCGCGCGCTACGACCGCGACTTGATAATCACGGTGAACGGCGAGATCATCCCGCGCCCGAAACATCTCAGCAAAAAGTACGGGGGCTGGCACACGGTTCTGGGTCCAGAGGAAGTCGCCAGCGCGGTCGTCGGCGATCCCGAAATCTTGCTTGTCGGGTGCGGGCATTTCGGCGTGCTGCCGATTCGCCCGGAGACGCGCGCGCTCGTCGCGGCGCGCGGCGTGAAAATGGAAACGCGCAGAATCCGCGACGCGCTGATGCGGTACGCAGAGTTGGCGCGCGCGGGCAAGCGCGTCGCGGCGGTGCTGCATCTGACGTGTTGAAAAGATAATCGGCGAAAGCGACCAAGAAACACTCCGCTTCCCGGAGTGTTTTTGTTTTGCCTAGATTTTTTTGACGCGATTCCCAAAGCGTGATATGATTTACGGACGCGGACTCTGGGTCTGATCTGTCTAAACGTCCTACGTGATTCGCAAATCGAAAATCTGAAATCCAAGATCGCAAATGCCGTCTCTGCGTTGGCTCAAACGCCACCACGCGCCCACCGAGGCGCAACAAATCAAACTGATCGTCGGCTTGGGCAATCCGGGCGCGCGCTACGCGCGCAGCCGTCACAACGTTGGCTTTCTCATCGCCGATCGCTTGGCGCACGCGCACGCGCTCGCCTTTGCGCGCAGGCGCTTTAACGCGCATCTCGCCGAAGGCAGCGTCGCCGGCGCGCGCGTGATGATCGCCAAGCCGCAGACGTACATGAACTTGAGCGGCGAAGCGGTTAGTAAGTTGTTCGCGTTCTACAAGATCGCGCCGCACGATTTGCTCGTGGTGTACGACGACTTGGATCTGCCGCTCGGCAAAATGCGCTTGCGCCCCAAGGGGAGCGCGGGCGGGCATCACGGCATGGAATCCATCCTCGCGCGCATCAGCACGTCCGATTTTCCGCGCCTGCGCGTCGGCATTGGCAGGCCGAGCCCCGACGCGGACATTGACCACGTGCTAGGCAGTTTCGACGACGACGAGCGCGCGGTGATGGACGAGACGTTCGCGCGCGCGGTCGCGGCGATTGAGGTGTGGGTGGCGGAGGGCATTACCGCGGCGATGAACAGATTCAATTAGGAATTGCAAATTGCGATCTCGCAATTCCCAATCTGCAATTTGCAATTGGAGACATTCATGCGCTTTGGTCTCGATCTTCCAAACATGGGCGCGTGCGGCGATGCGCGCGTCCTCGCCGAGTTGGCGCGCGAGGCAGAAGAAGTCGGCTGGGAAGGTATCTTCATCTGGGATAGCGTGTACGCTGAGATGCGCGATCCCAGAAACTTGCCAACGTGCGATCCGTGGATCGCACTCGCCGCGATCGCGACGCGTACCGCGCGCGTGCGGATCGGAACGATGGTCACGCCGCCAGCGCGGCGGCGGCCCTGGAAACTGGCGCGCGAGACCGTAACGCTCGATCACCTGTCGAACGGGCGATTGATTTTGCCCGTTGGGTTGGGCGCGTTGGAAGATGGCGCGTTCACCAAGGTCGGCGAGGCAACGGACCGCAAGATTCGCGCGCAGCGGCTGGACGAAGCGCTGGCGATATTGAACGGACTGTGGAGCGGGCGCCCATTCAGTTTTCACGGCGCGCATTTTCAGATGGACGAGATGACTTTTGTGCCGACGCCGGCGCAGTCCCCCCGTATCCCGGTTTGGGTCGTGGGCGCGTGGAATAGACCCAAGTCCATGCGACGCACGCTTCGATGGGACGGCGTTCTGCCATTCAAGATGACCGCCGATGGTACAAGTCTCGCGGATGATGGCAACAACCTCGCGGGTGGAATGACGCCGACGGATGTGCGCGAGATGAAGGCGTTCATTGACGCGCAGCGCGCGCAGACGACGCCGTTCGACATTGTGCTGGAAGGCGAGACGCCCGGCGACGACCGCGCCCGCGCCGCCGCAATCGTTCGCCCGTACGCCGAGGCGGGCGCGACGTGGTGGTTGGAACCAGTGTGGAAGTTGTTCTACGCCGCGCCGGGCGACCTGGGAATCCTTCGCGCGCGCATCCAACAAGGTCCACCGTGGTAATTTGAACGATGAATCTGTCCGGCTTGCTTCCGTTAATCGAGAACCTCTCCGCCTTTCGCGATCTGACGACCGCGCTGCGTGGGCAGAAAACGATCACCGCCGACGTCATCGAGTCCGCGCGCGCGCCGATGCTCGTCGCCTTGGCGCGGACGCTGTACGTGCCAATGGTTGTCCTCACCGCGCGTTCCGATCGCGCCAAACAACTCGCCGACGAGTTGAGCGCCTGGTCGCCTGCCGCGTCCGCTAACGTCTTCCTGTTTCCCGAACCCGATCCGCTGTTTTACGAACGGATTCCCTGGAGCGCGGAGACGATTGCCGCGCGCCTTGCCGCGCTCGGCGCGCTCGCGCAAAATCCCGCGCCGATCGTCGTCACGTCCGTGCGCGCGCTGATGCAAAAAACAATGCCTTCTGCCGACCTGGTCGCGGGCATGCGCGTGCTGCAGCGCGGCGATGGCGTTGCGCTAACCGAACTCCTCTCCGCGCTCGTCGCGCTTGGTTATGAATATGCCGCGGTCGTCGAAGCGCCGGGCGCGTTCAGCCGCCGCGGCGGGATTCTCGACATCTGGGCGCCGGCGAGTCCGCAGCCGGTGCGCATCGAGTTTGTCGGCGACGAGGTGGATTCGTTGCGCGCGTTCGACCCCGCGACCCAGCGCTCGGCGCGGGAAATCAAAGCGGTGATGATTACGCCCGCGAGCGAAGCGCTGCCGGGACGGGGACGCGCCGCCGCCGCAGAAATCGGCGCGTGGGATTTGAGCGCGTGCCACCCGGTCGCCGAGTCTGTCTTCAAGCGCGACCGCGCAGCGCTGGAGGAAGGTCGCCGTTTTCACGGCATCGAGTTCTATTTGCAGTATTTCTACCCCCGCGCCGCATCGCTGGTGGATTACGTCTCCGAACCGGGTCTGCTCGTCGTCGAGAGTTGGAGCGAGGTCGAAGCGAACGCGCAAGCGCTCGAGTTCCAAGCCGAGGATGTGCGCGGCGATCTGGAAGCGCGGCGCGAACTCGCGCCAAACGTCGCTTTGCCGTATTTCTCCTGGCACGCGCTGCGCGATCAAATGCTGTCGCGTCGCCGCCTGCTCTTGGATTATGCCAGCCCCGGCGAGTCGCTCCCCCTACCCTTCACGCCCGGACCGCGCTACGGCGGGCAACTCCGCAAGGTGCTCGATGAATTGTTCAAGCAGCGCGAGCAGCACGCGCGCATCGTCATCGTCACGCGGCAAGCCGAACGTCTCTCCGAACTCTTGCGCGAGCGCGACTGGTTCGTCAAGCCAACCGATCACATCGCGCAAGCGCCGGAGCCAGGGCATATCGTGCTGGTGCAAGGGGCGTTGGCGGAAGGATGGGTGCTGAAAGATGAAAGCAGAAAGATGAAGGATGAATCAGAAACAGATGACTTTCATCTTTCATCTTTCATCCTTCATCTTTTCACTGACGCAGAGTTATTCGGCTGGTCGCGACCCAAGCCGCGGCGCGTCGCCAAGCCGCACGCCGCGTCGCCCGAAGCGTTCTTCTCCGATCTCGCGGTCGGCGATTACATCGTCCACATTGATCACGGCATCGGAATTTTTCGCGGCTTGACGCGCCTCGCGCTGAACGGACCCGAGCGCGAGTTCTTGCAGATCGAATACCTGCGCGGCGATATGCTGTACGTCCCGGTGCATCAGATTGATCGCCTGAGTCGCTATGTCGCGCCGGGCGGACACGCGCCGACGCTGAGTCGGCTGGGCACGGCAGAGTGGATGCAGGTGAAAGAGCGCACGCGCAAGGCGGTTGCGGATATCGCGGACGAACTCTTGGAATTGTACGCCGCGCGCGAGGTCGTGTCAGGTCACGCGTTCGCGCCGGACAACACCTGGCAGCACGAACTTGAAGCCGCGTTCCCGTACGTCGAAACCGAAGACCAACTGCACGCGATTGACGATGTGAAAGCGGACATGGAGCGCGCGCGCCCGATGGACCGCCTGGTCGTCGGCGACGTGGGGTACGGCAAGACCGAAGTCGCGCTGCGCGCCGCGTTCAAAGCGGCGACCGATGGCAAGCAAGTCGCGATTCTCGTGCCGACGACGGTGCTGGCGCAGCAGCATTTCAACGCGTTCGTCGAACGCCTCGCGCCGTTTCCCCTGACCGTCGAAATGCTGTCGCGTTTTCGCTCCGAGAAAGAGCAAAGCGAGATCGCCGCGAAAATTCAGTCGGGCGGCGTGGACATCGTGATCGGCACACATCGTCTGCTTTCCGACGACGTGCAATTCAAAGACCTGGGTTTGCTCATCATTGACGAGGAACAGCGTTTTGGCGTCGTGCATAAAGAGCGGTTGAAGCAACTGAAACAGCAAGTGGACGTGCTGACGCTGACCGCGACGCCGATTCCGCGCACGCTGTACCTTTCGCTCAGCGGCGCGCGCGACATGAGCACGATCGAGACGCCGCCGGAAGATCGCCTGCCGATTCGCACGTTCGTCACGGAGTACGACGAGCGGCTGGTGCGCGACGCTATTCTGCGCGAACTGGATCGCGGCGGGCAGGTGTTCTTCGTCCACAACCGCGTGCGCGGCATCAATATCGTCGCGGACCAGTTGCGTAAACTCGTGCCCGAAGCGAACATCGCGATCGGGCACGGACAGATGGACGAGGGGCAATTGGAGCAAGTGATGCTCGAATTCGCGACCGGCAAGCACGATGTCCTGGTCTGCACGACGATCATCGAGAGCGGGATTGACATTCCGAATGCGAACACGCTCGTCGTCAGCCACGCCGACAAGTTTGGTTTGGCGCAGTTGTATCAATTGCGCGGGCGCGTGGGGCGCAGCGCGGCGCGCGCGTACGCGTACTTTTTGTACGAGAAGAATCATCCGCTGGGCGCGGAAGCGCGCGATCGTCTGCAATCCATCGCCGAGGCGAGCGAGTTGGGGGCGGGGTTTCAAATCGCCATGCGCGATCTGGAGATTCGCGGCGCGGGCGACATCCTAGGTGCGCGGCAGTCGGGCCACATCGCCGCGGTCGGTTTCGATCTGTATTGTCGTTTGCTGGCGAGCGCGATTGATACCGCGCGCGCGAAATCTCAAGGGTCTGGAGAAAAACCGCGCGCGCCGGCGCTGGCGTCGCCGCTGATTGATTTGCCGCTGCAAGCGCAGTTGCCGGAGGATTATGTGCCCGAGTCGGGCTTGCGGCTGCGTTTATACCGGCGGCTGGCGGACATCACGACGAACGTGCAGGTCGCCGAAATCGCCAAAGAGTTGGCGGATCGTTTCGGCAAGCCGCCGGAACAGGTTGAAAACTTGCTCTACCTCTTGCGGCTCAAGGTCGCGGCGCTCCAGGCGCGGCTGGCGTCCATCGCGCTCGAAGAAGGGCGCGTCGTTGTCAAGTTTGGGCGTGACGATGGCGCGCTGGGCGCGCGGTTACACGCGCGGTTCAAAGATCGCGTCAAGGTCGCGCGCGATCGCGCGTGGCTGCCAGGACCGGATGGCGATTTGAAATGGCGCGAGCATTTGATGGATGTGGTGAAAGGGATGGCGGGAACGGCGGTTGACAGCGCAGGGAGAAGTGACTGAATGAGGTGTTAAAAAATGCATGGCTATAAATGCGAGTACTGTGATGGCATCGTACGCGAGAAGATGGTCAAACGCGAGATGTTCAAACACAAGCATGGCTTTGTCATCTTGGAAGATGTGCCCATTGGCGTATGTGACAAGTGTGGTGTGCGTTACTACCACGCGCGTCTATTGCGCCGCGTGGCTGAAGTTGCTGCGGGGAAAACGATGGCTAGATCAGAACAAGTTCCAGTGGCTCAGTTTGTCTGAACAAGCGAGCGAAGAGAAAAGACCTTCCAGGTCTTGGAAACCTGGAAGGTCTTTCTATTTCCTCTAGCGTCCGCCACTGGCGAGCGCGATGAGCACGCCAAAACCCAGCAAAAGCAACACCGCCAGCACGAACGCGACGACGATCGGCATGAACACGGCGAGAGTTGCCCTGCCCGCGCTCAGTTCTTGCGCGGTGGCTGTCCCCTTGACGTAGATCACCGCGCCCCAAACGAACGCGATCAGGCCCAGCAATCCGCCGAGGCACGGAATGAACCCGAGCGCGTCGAGAAGGTGCGGCGCGACGGCGAGCGATGTCACGCCAAACATCTGTGCGATCGTCCCGCGACCACCGAGCAGTTTTGCAAAGATGTGGACGAACGCGCCGTAGAGGAGCAGCGAGCCAAGCCAACCGAACGGATACGCGACGATAAAGCCGATTTGCTTAAAGACGACCTCGACCGGTCGCGGCAATAGCGCTTTTTCCCTGGCAATCCGTTCGGCGATGCGCATGCCCATGTTGAAACTGTCGAGGAATTGCGCAGCCGCCTCCGGCGGCATGAACTGACCAAAAGAACTCTCCATTTGCTGGCGCGCCTGCGCGATCTCTGCGGCGGGACTAGTCGTCAGCCCTTGAACGGTCGCGACCAATCCTAGCACGATGCCCACGATCAGCCCGACGACGACGACAAACAAGAATCCTTTGCGGAACACGTCGGGCGCTGCTTTCAAATCCCCGAACTTTTTCGCGTCGAGCGTCAGCGCGCCGCGAAAGAGCGTGATGATCTCGTTCATCGTTGACCTCCTGCGCTCATCAGACTGCCGACTGCCCACCCGCCGATGCAGCCGACCAGAATCGCCAAGACGGCAAGTACGATAAACGGTAACAGCGTCGCCCAGAACGCGCGCCAGGGACTGAGTTGATTCGCCGTCTTGATGCCGAGGTAACTGCACACAATACCCCAGAGCGCCAAGCCACCCAGTTCGACGTACGGAAAGACTTGCAGAACCTTGAACATCTCCGGCGCGACGGCGAGCGCAGTGCAACCCAGCGTTTGGCTTAGGTTCCCTTTGCCCCCGAGCATCCGCGCGCAGACGAACGCGACGATGCCGTAAATCAGCCAGCGCAGGGAGAGCGCGAGCGGATTGACGATCACGTTCGCGAGCGCGCCGAGCACGTTCACGCCAAACATCGAGCCGAAGATTTGCCACCAGAGGTCATACCCCTGCTGAAAGCCCTGCATGGCTTGAGGGTTGCCCGCCATTTCCCTGAACCATTGCGTTCTCCGCATTTCGTCGAGCACAATGTTCTTCAGGTTGCTCAGGTCAGGCGTGACACTCCACTCTAGCACTTGGCCGACGACAGCGAAGAGCGCGACGATGACTCCGACCAACACGATAAAGACAAACCCCTTGAAGACGCGGCGCGAGTCCTCGCGCATCTTGGCGTAGGCGTCGGCTTGCAGGAAGAGCGCGCCGAGTCCAAGATTTAGATACTCACTCAGAGCATTCATGGCTGCCTCCTTGCCAAAGCGATTGCAGAGTTGGGTGCTTTCACCGTTATAAGTGCGTGGGCATCACCTCCTCGTCGAACCATGCGCGTCTTTTGACTCCGCCTAGCAGGTTGTCGGAGAGGCAGATCAGAAACTTGGGGTTCAGGGGCGAAGCCCCTGACGGGGGATCGGGGGACACCCCCACGATGGGGCGACCATAGCGCGCCGCTCAACGCCGCACATCTAAGGATGCCCCATCGCCCCGCCCTGCGGGGCGTCAAGTTTCTGAGCAGTGAGCGTATCTTCAGGAGAGGAAATTCTCGAGAAAACGCGCGGAGCGTCTCCGACAGACT
>DHFK01000225.1 GCA_002400365.1 Anaerolineales bacterium UBA4826
GCTCTCCTACGGTCAAACGCTCTCGTTCTGGACGATTACCCAGCTGCTCCTGACGGATTTGGGGCTGTCCGAAGGTGATCCTGAACCCAAAATGCGCGCGGTTTTGCGGCGACGAGTGCGCGAGCTGTTTGACACCCGCGCGGATGAGGTGCTGCCATATCTGGCGCATCTGCTCGGGGTGAAATTGGAAGGCGAGTTGGCGGAGCGCGTGCGGGTGCTGGATGGCGAGGCGCTCAAGCGTCAGGTCTTGATTTCGATCACGGACTATATCAGTGCGCTGGCAAAAACCCAGCCGACGGTGCTGGTCCTGGAGGATTGGCATTGGGCAGACCCCTCGACCATCGAAGCAGTGGAACGCCTCTTGCGCGTGACCGAACACGCACCGCTCATGCTGCTGTTCTTGCTGCGCGAGGAAAAGGACAAACCCCCGTGGCGCATCTGCGACCTCGCCGCCCGCGAATATCGCCACCGCTACACCGAGATTGCCCTCGCGCCGCTGTCGTCCGACGAATCGAACACCCTGATCAGCAATCTGCTGCACATCGCCGAGCTGCCCGCTGCGATTCGTGCGCTGATTCTCGAACGCTCGGAGGGCAACCCGTTGTATCTCGAAGAAATCATCCGCGCGCTGATCGAGCAAGGCGCCATCGTGCGCGTGGACGGCGCGTGGCACGCGACGAGTGAAATCGCCACAGTCACGATTCCAGACACGCTGCAAGGCGTTCTGCACGCGCGGATTGACCGTTTGCAGGAGGAGGTGCGGCGCACGCTGCAACTCGCCTCGGTGATTGGCAAGAGCTTTCTATATCGTTTGCTCGAAGCGATTGCGGAAGCGGAGCGCGAACTGGACTGGCACCTGGCGCAGTTGGAGCACGCCGACCTCGTGCGTGAGAAAACGCGCCTGCCTGAACTGGAATACATGTTCAAACATTCTTTGACCCAGGAAGCGGCGTACAACTCGCTGCTGGTCGAGCGGCGCAAAGAGTTTCACCGCAAAGTGGGCGCGGCGTTGGAGAGTTTGTTTGCGGAGCGGCAAGAAGAATTCCTGGGGGTCTTGGCGCATCATTTTGACCGGGCGGGCGCGCGCGAAAAGGCGATTGACTATTTGATTCGCGCGGGGGACAAGGCGCGGCTGACCGATGCACACCAAGAGGCGATTGCTTATTACTGCCGCGCGGTCGAGCGGCTGCAAGAGTTGGAGGATCACGCGCGGGCGGCGCAGACGTGGCTGAAACTGGGGCTCATTTACCATGCCAACTTTGATTTTGACGCCGCGCATCTGGCGAATGAGACGGCTTTTGCCTTGCAGCAGCAAGCCCGTCCCGTGACCCAAGTCCCGTACGTGGTTGACAAGCGTCATTTTACTTGCGTTCGTTTTCTGTGGTTCGGTCCTCCAATCTTTTCTCTCGATCCAGGCGCGGCGTTCCAAAAGGAACAGGGCTGGCTTATTCCCAATCTCTTTTCCGGGCTGGCGGAACTGGATGCCGAGCACAATGTGCTGCCGCATATCGCGCGTTCGTGGCAGGTGCTCGACGGCGGCACGCGCTACCTTTTCCATCTGCGCGACGACGTGCGCTGGACGGATGGAACGCCGGTCCGCGCGATGGATTTCGAGTGGGCTTGGAAGCGCAACCTTTCACTGGAGCAGCAACACTACACCGCGGGAATGTTGTACGAAGTCGTTGGCGCGCGTGACTATAGCGAGGGACGCCGCGCTGATCCCGACTGCATTGGCGTGCGCGCGTTGGACCCGCTGACGCTGGAGGTGCGACTGCTGACGCCCATCGCGCATTTCCCCTACGTCTTTAGTCACTTTATTGCTTTTCCGCTCCCACGGGTGGTGATTGAGCGCTTTGGGGAAGATTGGCTCAAGCCGGAACATATCGTTAGTAACGGCGCCTACCGGCTAGTGGAATACGACCCCTGTCATATCGTCATGGAGCGCAACCCCTGCTTCTTTGGCGATTTCCCCGGCAATGTTGACCGCTTTGAATTCGTCGTCACCTCGAGCCAGGCCGAGTCCTTGCGCTTGTTCGCTCAAGACCAGGGTGACGTGATCTGGCTGCCGTGGCGCGAAATCCCACCTGACCTGGTGCACAAAAAAATCGAGCAGCCGCCTTTTCTGATGGTGGTCCCGCTGTACTTGTTCCCTCAAGCTCCGCCGCTGGATAATCCTCAAGTGCGCCGCGCGTTGATGCATGCGATTGAGCGTGAGGCAGTGGCAGCGCGCACAGATTTCACCCCCGCTTTCGGGGGCATAGTGCCGCCGGGAATGCCGGGCCATTCGCCCACTCTGGCTCTGCGTTATGATCCGGACCGCGCGCGCCAGCTCCTCGCCCAAGCGGGTTATCCGAATGGTCAAGACTTGGCGTGCTTGAAAATTGAATTCTTGCGCGAGTACGCGCGCGCCGTAGAAGAGGTAGCGCGACAGTGGCGCGAGACGCTCGCCGTCGAGACCGAACTCATCGTGCTCGCGTCGCCAAAGCAAGCCAACCGTCCGCCGCGCATCCACGGGCGCGTCTGGGAAAACGTTGCCGATTATCCGGACCCGGATATCTTTGCGCGCATGGGGAATTTCTACCGGGCGCTCGAGAGCCAGGGCTGGGATGAGGCGCGCTATGAAAAATGGATGGCCGACGCGGCGCAGGTGCGCCGTCGCGCCGAGCGGATGGCACTGTACCGCGAGGCGGACCGCCTCACGGTCGCCGAACTGGCGGTGAGCGCGCCCCTGTTTTATGGCGCGGGAAAGGGCGGCTGGATCGTCAAGCCCTGGGTCAGAGAGATCAAAGCCAGTGGAATGATCTTTGTGTTCCGCCGGGTCGTGGTTGAGCAGCGGTGAAGGAACCAGAGAACATGCCCAACTCCTTGCAACAACAAATCGCCGAACTGCAGCGCACGATCAGTGCGCTGGCGGCGCAGCGCGCGATCCTCGGCGAGGCTGTGGTCGAGAACGCGCTGGCTAGTCTGCGCGACAAGATCGCCGCGCTGCAGGCGCAAGCCGCCGCCGCATCGCAACAAGCGGCGCTCACCAGCCTGCGCCAAGCCGCGCCTGAATCCCTCGCGCAAAAAATCCTCTCAACGCGCGGGCAGATCGAAGGCGA
>DHFK01000081.1 GCA_002400365.1 Anaerolineales bacterium UBA4826
TGACCAAGGGCTTATGAGTCCCCTGCTCTACCACTGAGCTACGTCGGCGAGTGTCAGAGATCTGTTATCAGTTATCGGTATTCAGATTGCCTGACCACCGACAACTGATAACCGATAACAGACCACTGACACCATTATATTTCAAAGACCGGCTCTGTCAAATCTGTCGGCGGTCGGTCGTCAGCGGTCGCGCTAAAACGTCACATCCGCCGGCAGCCCAGCTTTCAATTCATCGTGCGGATTTGGAACTGTGACGCGGACGGCGAACACCATCTCAGAGCGTTCTTTGCTGTTGTAGATGTTTGCCGGCTTGAACTCCGCTTCCGGCGCGATGTACGTCACTTGCGCGTCGAAAACTTTGCCGGGCAAACTTGACACCTTCAACTTTGTCGTTTGCCCAACCTTCACCACGCCGATGTTTCGAATCGGCACGTACACCGTCATCTCCAACTCGCGCGTCTCCGCAATGGTGATGAGCGGCGTCCCCGCGCGCACCGTTTCACCTGGCTCGACGCTGCGATCAATCACTGTGCCATCGAGCGGGCTGGCAACCACAAAACGCTTTGCCTGTGCCTGAACCATTTTGAGATTGGCTTGCGCGGCGCGCCGTCGCGCGTCGGCGAGCGCGACAGTTTCCTTCTGTGGAGCGCGCTGGGCGATGTCGAGTTCGACTTCCGCGACTTTTAGCCCGGCTTCCGCGACCTTGACCTGATTCGCCGCACTGTGCTGCGTTGCGAGGATTTCGAGCGGCGTGTCCAACACTTGCCGATACAGTTCGAGCACGCGTTTGTTTCCGTTGAGCATCGTCCGCGCGGCGAGCAGTCCCATTTCCACGCTTTCCTGCTGCCTCTGCAAAATCGCCAGCCGCGTCTTGCCCGACATGGATTGATCGTTGACGGCAACTTCAACCTGGCTCTGGATGCCCGCCAGCGCCGCCTCCGCGCGGTTGACTTCGCCTCGCGCGGCGGCGACCTTGCCCTCCCAGACATGTGCCTGGGTCAGCAATTCCTGCGGCGATTTCAGCGTGCGATTCGCGCTCTCCAGCGCCGCGTGCGCCGCCTTCAAATCGGCGTCCGCCTGCGCGACCCCGGCTTTCGCGAGCGCAATCGTCCCAGCGCGCGCTGCTTCGTTCACCTGATCGAGGTTCGATTGCGCCGCGCGCAGCGCGGCGTCGGCTTCGCCCAATGACGCTTTGATGGCGGCATCGTCAAGCGCGATCAACGCGTCGCCGCGCTTGACCGCGTCGCCGCGGCTGACGCGCACGTTCGCCGCGCGCGCGCCGATCTCCGCCGCGACGCGCGTCTGCTTGGCTTCGAGCGATCCTGAAAAGGTCAACGTTTCCGCGCGAGTGAGGATCGTCGGCAGACTAATCTGAATTCCCGCTGGCGCGTCGCCAAAGACGACGCTCGCCGGCATTCCCGGCTTGACCTGATCATCGGCGTCCTTGATGGTGATCTCGACGGCGATCAACTGCGCGTTGCGCTCGCTGTCGGTTTGGGCTTGCCGTCCGGTGAACTCGACACGGTCGGCGATGTTCGTTATCGTCCCGCTCAGTTTGCGCTTGTTCAACTCGCCTACGAAAACTGTCGCTGCATCGCCGACGCGGATCTTTTCGATTTGCGCGATCGCCACAAAGACACGCAGTTTCAATTCGCCTCCGACGGTCAAGCGAACGATGGCAACACTTGGCGCGACGACTTCGCCCGCGCGGTACGCGACGCGCGTGACGATCCCGGCGCGCGGCGCGCTGATTTGATAGCGCGCCAGTTCCTCGTCGAGCGCGGCGCGCACCGCGCGGGCTTGATCGCGCGCGGCGCGCGCGGCTTGAACCTGTGCCGCGCTCGCGCCCTCGCGCAAAATCTGAAGCGCGGCTTGGGCGGCTTGAACATTCGCCGCCGCGCGATCGCGCGCCGCGCGCGCCTGATTCACGCGCGCGTCGAGCGCGATCGGATTCGCGAGTTGATCTGCGAGGTCTCTGAGATTGCTATTCGCGGTGAGCGCGTTCGCATTCGCCACGTCAACGGCTGCCCATGCCTGCCACGCGCGATTCCCGGCTTTGTTCCATTCGTCCTGCGCGTACGTCCGGCGCGCCGAAGGCGTGTCGAAATGCAGGACCTGACCGGTCGGCAATCGAATATCCGTGCCTTCTTCGAGCATCCGCACTTGGTCTGCCCAAAAACGATTCTCCAAGTCCGCGGCTTGGGCTTGCTTTATGGTCGCGGTCAATTGCTGAGTGGCTGCCAACGCGCGCGCCTCCGCATCGGTCTTGGCGATGATGAGCGTTTGCGGATTCGCGCGAAGCGCTTCGGTGTCGGTCACGGTTTGCGCCGCGGCGAGGAACGCCGCGCGCGCTTGATCCACGCGCGCTTGCGCGCGGCGCAGGTCTTCGGCGCGCGCGCCGGCTTCGAGCAGCGCAAGTTGCGCTTGCGCCGCGGCGACGTTCGCATCGGCGGCGTCAATCTTCAAACGCGCGATTTCGTCGTCGAGCGTCACAAGCACTTGACCCTGCTGCGCCGTGTCGCCTTCCTGCACGGCGATTTGCGTGACGCGTCCGCCGACCTCGGAGGAAATTTCGATGGTTTTGCCTTCGAGGAATCCCGCCCACACTTCGTTCCCGCCGCCGTTGCCGCTAGACGGTTGGCACGCGGTGGCAAGGGTGAGCAAGAGGATACAAAAACCAATGACAGTTAGCGTCTGGTTCAACTTCGGCGCGTTCATCTCTTTGTCCTTCATAGCCATCTGTTATCTGTTATCTGCTGTCTGTTGTCTAACCCCGCGCCCGCGCGATGAAAACATCCTCCAGCGATGGCGGGATTGCCTCTATGCAAATGACCGTGACGCCTTCCGCTTTCAGCGCGTTTTCGATGATGCCATGATGCGTCGCGCCATCAGGCACGACGACGTGAATCAGACTGCCGTACAGCGCGACTTGATCAATCCCATCCAATTTGCGTAACACATTGAGCGCGCGTCCCGGGTTGTCACACTCGATCTCGACCACCTGACCGCGCATCTGGTTCTGTTTGATTTCGTCCGGCGAGCCGCACGCGACAATTTTGCCGTTGTGGATGAACGCGAGCCGATGGCACTGCTCGGCTTCGTCCATGTAATGCGTCGTCACGAAAATCGTCGTGCCTTCGGCGGCGAGACGATAGAGCAAGCGCCAGAAATCGCGGCGAACGACCGGGTCAACCCCCGCGGTCGGCTCGTCGAGAAAGACGAGTTGTGGTTTGTGGATAATCGCCGTTGCGAGCGCGAGCCGCTGTTTGAATCCGCCGGCGAGATTCGCCGTCAGCGTACGTTCGTAGCCGACGAGTTCCGCGAGTTCCAATACCTCGCGCTGCCGTGCGACGAGTTGCTTGCCCCAAACGTCGTAGGCGCGCCCGTAAAAGTTCAGATTCTCGATAACAGTCAGGTCCTGGTAGAGACTGAATTTCTGCGACATGTAGCCGACACTGCGCTTGACCGAGTCGGCGTGGCGCACGACATCGTATCCCAACACCGACGCGGCGCCGCTCGTCGGATGCAAGAGTCCCAGCAACATGCGGATCGTCGTGGTCTTGCCCGACCCGTTGGGACCGAGAAAGCCGAAAATCTCGCCGCGCGCGACCTGGAACGAAATGTGATCCACCGCGACGAACTTGCCGAACCTGCGAGTCAGTTTTTCTGCGACGATGGCGTCGGACATGCTTGCCATTTGTCAAATCAAAATCGGGTAAAGGATGAAGGATGAAGGCAGAAGGATGAAAGAAACGCAAGTGAGCCTGGGTTTCATCCTTCATCCTTCTGACTTTTGCCTTGCAGACTTACCAACGATATAAACGCTTCCTGCAAACGCGGCGCGGCGGGACGAATTTGCTTGATGCGAATGCCCGCCGCGTTCAACGCGCGTTCGATTTCGGGCGCGCGGAGTTTCGCATCGTCGGCAAAAACGTGGAGACGATCTCCGTACACCTGGACTTTGCTCACGCCGTCTACTTTCGCGATAATGGATTCCGATGCCGGCAAATCGTCTGTCACGATCGCGAGCAATTCGCCTTTGACCAGTTGGCGCAACTCGCCGGGCGAACCTTGCCGGATGATCTCGCCCCGGTACATCAAGCCGACGCGCGCACAGCGCTCGGCTTCGTCCATGTACGCGGTGCTGATGAAAATCGTCACGCCTTCGATGTGCAGATCGCTCAGAATGTCCCAGAACTCGCGGCGCGAAAGCGGATCCACGCCGTTCGTCGGCTCGTCGAGAAACAGAACCTTGGGCCGATGAATCAACGCGCACGCGAGACCCAGTTTCTTTTTCATCCCACCCGACAGCACGCCTGCGTCGCGGCTCTGAAATTCCTCGAGTCGCGCAAAGTGCAAGAGCCGTTGGATCCGTTGTGCGCGTTCGGGTCCGCGCACGCCAAAAATATCCGCGTAGAATTCGATGTTCTCGCGCACCGACAAATCGCCGTACAAACTGAACCGCTGCGCCATATAGCCGACTTGCGCGCGCAGTTGTTCGGCGGCGCGCGCGGTATCGAAGCCGCTGACGCGCGCCACGCCCGACGTCGGCTTCATCACGCCCGCCAACATGCGGATCGTCGTCGTCTTGCCCGCGCCGTCGGGACCGATCAATCCGTAAATCTCCCCGGGCGCGATGTCGAGATCAACGCCGCGCACGGCTTCGACCTTGCGAAAGCGTTTCGTCAGTTTTTCGGCTTGAATTCTGCCTGTCGTGTCCATTGCTCACTGGTCACTATCTGGTACAGATGAAACGTGTTTCGTATTGCGTGTTCCATCTCGACGCTCAGCGCGGCTGAACTATCACCCCTAACCACCTAACCATCCAACCACCCAACTATCCAACCTCCGCGCGCACGAACAGCGCCCACGCGGCCCCAAGACTGCCCACCGCGAGCAGCCAGAGCGGTATGACGTGGTCGAGCATTATTGCCAGCGACGAACCTTTGAGAAAGACCTCGCGCGTGATCGCCGTAAAGTGTTGTAGCGGCGAAAGCAGAGCAAAGAATTGCATGAACGCGGGCATGTTGTCGGTCGGCACGAGATAGCCGGAAAAAGTGACTTCGAGCATCGCAAGCAAAAAGACGACGAGAATAGATTGTTGCTGACTCGTGACCACCATCGAGATGAGAGTGCCAACGCCGATCTCGGTGACGATGAATAACAGCCCGAGCAGCGTGAACATGACAATGTCGCCGCGCAGCGGAATCTGAAAGCCCTGCGTGAGTGTCAGCGCAAGCAGGAAAAAGTTGAGGATGCCGACGGCGAGCGCCATCAGCCCTTTGCCCAGCATCAGGTCCAGACGACTGATCGGCGTGACGACGAGTTGCTCCATCGTTCCCAGTTCGCGCTCGCGCACAAAGCCGACCGCGGCGACGACGAGGACGAGTTGGTAGGTGATGAACGGCAATTGCGCGGTAAGCGACGACCAGCGGATGTTCAACGTCGGATTGAACTCCAAGTCTATCTTGATGTCAATGCCACTGAGCGTCATCATCCCAGACCCGGCAAGCAATTGCCGCGCCAGATCGTTGACCGCGCCTTCGATCGCGCCGAGGACGCTGTTGGCGACGATGACGTTGGTGCCGTCAATGATCGCGGTGAGCGACGCTGGCGCATCGGTCCGCATCACTGCGCGCGAGAAATCGGGCGGGATAATGAGCGCGACTTTGGCGTCCCCGCGATCAAGCAACGCCTTGACCTCGTCGTAACTCTGCGCGCGGGTCAGCAGTTTGAACTCTTCCGAGTTGTCGAGCGTCCGGACCAAGTCCTGGCTCAGTTGGCTCTGGTCCAGATCCCACACCGCGAACTTGATGCCGCGCACACCCGAGCCCGTCGCTTCGGCGATGAGTAAGAGTTGCGCGACCGGCACGACGATCAGGAATATCACCAGCACGCGGTCGCGGATGAGTTGGATAAATTCTTTCCAAGTCAAATTAAGTATGGTTCGCATGGCTTGTGNNAACCTCAGCACACTCAGCGCCGTCGGAATCGCTCCGAGGAGGACGAGGTACAGCGCTGGAAAGAAGAGGGCTGGAATGTCCAGCGCTTTGAGAAACACGCCGCGCGTCATTTGCACGTACTGCGTCGCGGGCAAAAAGAACGATGCAATCTGCGCGATGCCAGAGCGCGTGTCAATCGGCAAGACGACGCCCGCCATAAAGAAACTAGGAATGAAGAAGATCAATAGGATCACGCGCATCGCCGTGCCCTGGCTGGTGAGAAAACTGGAGATGAGCAGGGTTTCGCCGAGCGACGCGAAAAGGTAGAGCGTGGTCAGAACGATCAAATCAATCGGCGATCCGCGCAGCGGCACCCGAAACCAGGTCAGCGCGAGTGCGACCGCGACGCCGGCGCTGACCAGTCCGAACGCAATGTACGGCAGCAATTTGCCCAGCAAGTACTCTGCCGCGCGGATCGGCGTTGTGGCGAGCGTCTCGAAACTGCCGAGTTCTTTCTCGCGCGTGACCGCGAGCGCAATCGCCAGGGCGGGCAAAATCAGCACGATCGGGATTAGCCCTGGCACCATCGAAAACTTGCTGTCGAGTTCGCGGTTGTACCACGCCTGGGTTTGCACGCTGATCAGCGGACCCGCGCGCGCGCCCGTGTCGGCGATTTGCAGGTCCACGACGCGCTGGCGAAAACGCGCGATCGTCTGGCTCGCGGTGACTGAATCGCTGCCGTCGGCGATGACCTGGATCGGCGCGAGTTCGCCCGCAGTGAATTTCGCCTGAAAATCCGGCGGAATGACAACAGCCAGGTGAATGTCGCCGCGCATCAGCGCTGCGCGGACCGCCGCATAGTCGCCGAGCGTCTCGGTGCGCTGGAACTTGCCATCGGACGTGATACTGGCGATCAGACGCCGCGAGAGCGCGGTCTGATCCATATCCCAGACTCCCAGGCGCACGTTTTGCACTTCGAAGGCAAAGAGGTAGGCGAAGGTAAAGAGCATGATCGCGGGAGAAAGCGTAACGAGGAACAGCGTGCGCTTGTCGCGCCAAATGTGTCGGAATTCTTTGCGCAGCATTGCCCAGAGGCGATGGAGTGACATACCTGGGCAATTATATGCCAAAGGGGAGGAAACGCAAACGCCCGCCCCGGCGCGAAACCAGGACGGGCGTTCGATCACCGCTTAGGGTTGACTCTGAACTTTTTTGATTTCCTCGTGCATCACCGGCAGCACGTCGAACATGTCCGCGACGATGCCGTAATCGGCGACCTTGAAGATCGGCGCGTCCGGGTCCTTGTTGACTGCGACGATCACTTTGGACGACGACATGCCGGCGAGGTGCTGAATCGCGCCGGAGATGCCGAGCGCGATGTACAACTGCGGCGCGACCGTTTTGCCGGTTTGTCCGACTTGGGTGCTGTAATCAATCCAGCCCGCGTCCACCGCCGCGCGCGATGCGCCGACCGCCGCGCCCAGCGTCTTTGCCAATGCGTGGATCGGCGCGAACCCTTCCGTGCTCTTGGCGCCGCGCCCGCCCGAGACCACGATCTTGGCTTCGGCGAGATCAACCGCGACCGCTTCCTTCTTGACCTTCTCGACGACCTGAGCGCGCGGCGAGACATTCGCGACTGGCACCTTTTCAACCGGCGCGCTAGCCGCTTCGGCGGGCGCGGGCGGGAAGATGTTGGGGCGCATGCTCGCCATCACCGGCAGCGTTTTGGCTTTGACGGTGGCGAGCGCCTTGCCGGCGTACACCGGGCGTTTGAAGATCAGCGCGCCGCCTTCAACCTGAAAGCCGGTGCAGTCGGTGGCAAGACCCAGATCCAACTTGGCGGCGACCTGCGCGCCGAGTTCCTTGCCATAGCCGGTTGCGCCAAACAGAATCACCGCGGACTGCGTTTGACGAATTACGTCCGCCAGCGTCGCCGCGTAAACTTCGGGCGTGAAATGCGGCAAGCCCACTTCGGCGTGATACACTTTGGTAACGCCGGTTTTCGCCAACGCTTCCGCGCACGCGCCGACGTTGTTGCCCACTACGACCGCTTCGACCGCGCCGCCCAGCCCTTGCGCCATTTCGCGCGCGACCGTTACCAGTTCATACGAAACCTTGCGCAAATTTCCGTCGCGTCCCTCCGCGACGATGAGGATATTGTTTGCCATGTCTGATCACCTGTCAGATGATAGCCACGGAGAGCACAGGGGACACAGAGAAAAAACAAGACGCCAAAAGCACTCTCTGTGTTCTCTGTGATCTCTGTGGCTTAGATCACTTTCGCTTCTTCGTGGAGCAACCGCACCAGTTCCTTTGCCGCGGTCGCCGCATCGCCGGGGATGATCTTGCCGGGTGGGCGCGCCGGCGGCGGATCGAGATGCACGACCTCCAACTTGGCGCCCTGCGCCCCCAGCGTCGCGGGAGCGAGTCCCAGGTCAGCCGCGTTCCAATCGGTAATCGGTTTCTTTTTCGCGCCCATGATGCCTTTGAGCGATGGATAGCGCGGCTCGTTCAAGCCTTGCTGCGCGGTGATGATCGCGGGCAGAACCGTCTCCGCCACGTCGCGATCGCCGTCCACTTCGCGCAGGCAGCGCGCCGATTTCTTGTCGTCGCTAAAATCCAACTTGATGACGGAATTGACGTGCGGCAGATTCAACAGTTCCGCGACGCGGACCGCGACCTGCGCGTTGTCTTCGTCCACCGCCTGCTTGCCCGCGAAGATCAAATCGTACTGCATTTTCTTGAGCGCCGCGGCGAGCGCTTTGGCGGTCGTGGACGCGTCGCCCTCGCCGAACGCGGGATCGTTGAGATGCACCGCGGCGTCTGCGCCTAGCGCCAACCCTTTGCGGATCGTCTCCTTCGCTTCCTCGGGTCCCAGACACAAGAGCGTGACCTTGCCGCCGCCCTGCTTTTCGTTGATGCGCAGCGCCTCCTCGACGGCGTACTCGTCGTACGGACTGATGATCCAGGAAATGCCTTCGGTGACCACCTTGCCATCTTTCAACTGGATGCGCGTCTCTGTGTCCGGCACGCGCTTGATCAGTACCACAATGTTCATTGCCGATACTCCTGATGTGTTATGCGTCAAGCGTAAAACGTAGGGCTCGGTCGTGGTTCACGTTTTACGCTTTACGTTTTGTTCTCTTGCGCGGCTTGGGTCGAATCGGGTTTCATCGTCTCCGGCGGCGGCACATCCTCGAGCGGCTGCGTTCGCCTGCGCCGATACATATAGTCCGCGACGAACAAGACGATCAGCGTCGTGACGAGCGAAACCATCCCCCCACTGAAAACCAGAATGAAATCACGGCTCATGGTCAATCCTTTAGCAGCGCCCTGGCGATGATCACGCGTTGAATCTGGTTCGTCCCCTCGTAGATTTGCAGCAACTTGGCGTCGCGCATGTATTTTTCGACTTTGTAATCCGCCATGTAACCATAGCCGCCGTGCAATTGCACCGCGTCGGTCGTCACCTCCATCGCGACGTCCGAGCCGTACGCCTTGGCGATCGCCGAGGCGTACGCGTACGGCAGTTTGTGATCGGTGAGCCACGCGGCGTAGTAGATCGCCAGGCGCGCCGTTTCGATTTTGATGGACATGTCGGCGAGCATGAACTGCAAGCCCTGAAAGTTTGCGACGGGCTGTCCAAATTGCTGACGCTCTTTCACGAACTTGAGGGACGCCTCCAGCGCCGCGCGCGCCACACCCACGCCCGCCGCGCCGATGCCGATGCGCGTGCGGTCGAACGTCTCCATCGCAACTTTGAACCCATCGCCCTCTTTGCCGATCAAATTCGCGGCGGGCACGCGCGCGTCTTGGAAAACGATTTCCGCCGTGTCGGACGCGCGGTGCCCCATCTTTTCGCCCATGTGCGTGCGCGTGATGCCGGGCGTATCCGCCGGCACGGCAAAGAGCGACATGCCGCGATGCTTTTTCTCCGGGTCGGTCACGGCGAACACGGTGAGCAAATGCGCGACTGCGCCGTTGGTGATAAAGTGCTTGGTCCCGTTCAGAACGTACTCATCCCCAGACTTGACCGCGCGCGTCCGCATCGCCACCACATCGCTGCCCGCGCCGGGCTCGGTCACACAAAACGCCGCCAAGCCGCCGTCGCGCGCGATCGGCGCGATGAATTTCTCTTTCTGTTCTTCGGATGCCGCGAGGTGCAGCGGGGTGAGCGCGAGTTCGTTAGCGTTCGCCGCCGTCGTCACGCCGGCGCACGCCGCGGCAAGTTCCTCGCCGACGATGCACGCCTCGAGCCAGCCCAGCCCGCCGCCGCCATACGCGTCTTCGATGGTCAGATTCAGCAAGCCAAGTTTGTGGGCTTGATTGAGTAGATCGTACGGATACGCGCCGGTCCGGTCCAATTCGGGGGCGACTGGGGCAATCTCGTTCTGGGCAAAATCGCGCGCCAGTTCTTGCAGCGCTTTTTGCTCGTCCGTCAGGGAGAAATCAATCATCTTTGAATGTCCTCCGGGGGCAATTTTTTCTCACCGAGGTAGTCTAAGGTCATTCTACCCGGTTCGTACCAACGTGTCAAATCAAAATCAAACTCTTGCAGTCCGCTGAATTTGATGCTATACTGGTTCTTGCGGGGAAGGGTCAGAAAGGCGGACATGGACGATCCGACGATTCAAGCCAAAGCCATCAGCGTCCAAACACAAGAAGAAGAGCGCTATCGGCTTGCCAATCTGTTGCAAGCCAGTCTGGCGCAATTGCTGTCGAACGCGACGCTGGAAATCGAGACGTGCTTGCAGTTGATGGATGCCGACCCCAAGACGGCGCGCGACGGCTTGACCACGCTCTTGCACGAGATTCGCCACGGGCTCACCGACGTGCACATGTGGATCAGAGAACTCCAGCCGCCGCTGCTCAAGGAATTGGGGCTGGTCCCCAGTCTGCGCCGGTACGCCGACGATTTTTCGAAACAGACCGGCATTGCCCTGACCCTCACCGGCTGGGCTGCGCTCACCGAGCGAATTCCGGAGACGCTGGAGATCGCGCTCTTCCGCATCATCCAAGAAGCCCTGGACAATGTGCGCGAGCACGCGCACGCGAGCCAGGCAGAGGTCAAACTGGACCTGACGCCGGAGGAACTGGTTGTAACGATTGCCGATAACGGTCAAGGATTCGATGTCTCCCAGGGCATCGTGCCGGGACGACGACTGGGACTGGTCGCCATGCGCGACCGCGCCGATCTGCTGGCAGGGAGCCTGCAGATCTTCTCCGAACCCGGCCGCGGAGCCCGCGTGGTTCTGACTGCGCCGCGCGCGCGCTTGCTTCAACCAATCGAGGTTAGCATGAAAGCCAAAAACTCTCGCAAGAAAAAAGTCTCGCCCGCCGGGATTCGTCTGATGATCGTGGACGATCATCCCCTCTTCCGCGCCGGTCTGCGCCGCGTCCTGGAGATGGAACCCGGCTTTGAAATCGTGGGCGAAGCCATCAACGGTCAAGAAGCGCTGGACAAGGCGCGCGAATTGGAACCGCAAGTGATCTTGATGGACGTGAATCTGCCCGTGCTGAATGGGCTCCAAGCCACGCGCGAACTCACCGCCTCGCGCGACGACATCGCCGTCGTCGTCCTGACGGCGTATCACGACGACGAGCAGATGCTCCACGCGATCCGCGCCGGCGCCTCTGCCTACTTTCCCAAAGATGTTGATCCCCAGGAACTCGTGCGCGCGGTGCATGAAGTCAGCAAAGGCAACTATATGCTGAACGACGCGGTCCTCGCCAAACCCCAGGTTGCCACCTGGCTGCTCAATCAATTCGATCAGATGCAGGTTACCGGCGGGGATAGCGCGGAGATGGCGTTCCAGCCCCTTTCGACGCGCGAGATGGAGATCCTGACGCTCATCACACACGGCAAGAGCAACAAGGAAATCGCCCAGCAACTGGGCATCAGCCGCCAAACGGTCAAGAATCACATGACCTCGATTCTGCGGAAACTCGCCGTCAACGATCGGACTCAAGCCGCCGTGTACGCGTTGCGCCGTGGCTGGATTCGCCTGCAAGACGTCCCCAGAGGTTGACCCAATGCCCAGCCCTGCGACCCCCGTTCCACAATCCATTATCGAAGAAGCCGAGAAAGAACGCACCCAGGTTGAAATCGAAGCGCGTGAGATTGACACGCTGCTCAAGCAAACCGGCGGCGAGGTCGAACGGCTCCAGCAGCGACAATCCGAGACGGCCCAAAGACTCCGCCAGGTCGAAGCCAACCTGGAAGCGTATCCGCGCGAGGAAATCAAAGACACTTTTGCGGCGACGCTGGACGCGCAGATGCGCCTCTTTATGATGCGCAACCAGGTGGAGCAACTCCAGAACAAGCAACGCGCGCTGCAACGCTATCGCGTGCAACTGGACCGCCTCATCCAGTCGGCGCGGCATCTAGCGAGCGTATCGAACTTGGCGTTGGCGTCCGACGAGACGCGCGGCGTGGATCAGGAAGCCATCAACCAGATCATTGACGCGCAGGAAACCGAACGCCAGAGCCTGGCGCGGCAAATGCACGATGGTCCGGCGCAATCGCTGACGAATCTGATCCTGCAAGCCGAAATCGTCGAGCGCTTGTTCGACAGCGACCCGGCCAAAGCGCACGTGGAACTGGTCGCGCTCAAAACGGCGGCGAATACGACGTTTCAGCGCATCCGCGATTTCATTTTCGATCTGCGTCCGATGATGTTGGACGATCTGGGTCTCGTGCCCACGCTCAAACGCTACGCCCAGACCTTCGAGATCAAGACGCGCCTGCCCATCCAGGTCACTACGGTGGGAGAAAGAGCGCTGCCCAAGTACGTCGAGGTGACGATCTTTCGGTCCGTGCAGGAATTGCTCAACGACGCCGCGCGGCACGCCCAGGTCGCGCACGCCCAAGTCACGCTCGACCTGCAGAGCAATCCCATAGTCATCACGGTCGAGGACGACGGCAAGGGCGCCGAGACCGCCACGCGCAGGATTCCGGCTACTCTGACCGGACTGGACAAGCGGATTCAGATGCTGGGCGGCAGGATCCAAATGCAAGGCGGCGCAAGCCAAGGCGCCCGAGTGCGCATCGAACTGCCGGTGAGTTAGTCCAAGCAACCCGTTTTCTTGAAGAAAACGGGTTGCTAAACCTTTACAAACGCTCTCTTTCGCATATAATTACCGCCGTGCCAACTAAACGCGACTATTATGACATCCTCGGCGTGAGCCGCCATGCGAGCGACGACGAAATCAAAAAAGCATTCCGTCGCCTCGCCAAACAATACCATCCCGACGCCAACCCCGGCGACGCAGACGCCGCCGAGAAATTCAAAGAAATGGGCGAAGCGTACCAGGTCTTGTCCGATCCGGAAAAGCGCCAGTTGTACGATCGCTACGGTCACAATCCACCTCAAGGTGGCTTTGGCGATTTCACCGGCTTTGGGGGCTTTGCCGACATCTTTGAAGAGTTCTTTGGCTTTGGCTCGCGCGCCGCGCAACGCCGGGGACCTCAACCCGGCGCGCACCTCAAATATAACCTGACGATTACATTCGAAGAAGCGGTCTTTGGCGTCGAGAAAGAACTGGAAATTCCCCGCCTGGAAACTTGCCCGACCTGCCGCGGCAGCGGCGCGGAGCCGGGGACGACGCCGGTACGCTGTCCCCAATGCCAGGGGACCGGCGAAGTGCGGCGCGTGCAACAATCCATCTTTGGGTCTTTCGTCAACGTTGGGACGTGCCCGCGCTGCGAAGGCGAAGGCGAAGTCGTCGCGACGCCGTGCTCCAACTGCAGAGGGCAAAAGCGCGTTCAGATCACGCGCCGACTCGAGGTTGCGGTTCCTGCCGGCGTGGACGACGGCACGCAGATCCGTCTCGCCGGCGAAGGCGAAGCCGGCGCGCGCGGCGGACCGGCGGGCAACCTGTACGTCGTCGTCAACGTCAAGCGGCATCCATTCTATCGGCGCGAGGGGACCGATCTGTTGCTCGATCTGCCGATCAACATCGCGCAAGCCGCGTTAGGCGATGAAATACAGGTGCCGACGTTGGAGGGTCAGGTCCCGCTGACGCTTCCATCCGGCGTTCAGCCCGGGCAAACCTTTCGCATCAAGGGACAGGGCGTGCCGCATCTGCGGCGCAACGGTCGCGGCGATTTGATCGTGACGATCCAAATCGTCGTCCCACAAAAGTTGAACGAGAAACAAAAGACGCTTTTGCGCGAATTGGCAAAAACGCTGGAAAAGGAACCGGTCGGGCTGCGGGACAAGGGCGTGTTCGGCAAAGTGAAAGACGCGTTCAAGTAGTGTGCCGCGTGGCGAGTGACGCATGAATCCCCTCACCCGCCACTCGTCACCCGACACTCTCTATGAACTGGATCGAACTCTCGCTTCAAACCGACGCGGAAGGCGCGGAAGCCGCCGCCGCGTTGCTCAACGAGTTCGTCAGCGGCGGCGCGGCGATCGAAGAAACACTTTTGCCAGACCCCGGCGTGCCGTTCGACCCGGCGCGGGCGTTTACCGTCCGCGCTTTTTTTCCGGCTGACGACCGCGCCGGCGTGGCGCGCGCCGAGACAAGTCTCTGGCATCTCGCGCAATTGCGCCCCCTCTCCGCGCCGCGCACGCGCGAACTCGCCGAAGAAGACTGGGCTGAGGCGTGGAAAAAACACTATACGATACTGCGCGTCGGCAAGTCGCTCGTCATCAAACCCTCCTGGCTGGAGTACGCGCCGCGCGAGAACGACCTCGTCATCGAACTCGATCCGGGAATGGCGTTCGGCACCGGCTTGCATCCGACGACGCGCCTGTGCATGGTCGCGCTGGAAAAGCGCATGGCAAACCTTGCGCCGGTGACGGAACCCGCGCAAGGTTTGCGGCTGCTCGACGTGGGCACCGGCTCCGGCATTCTCTCGATCACCGCCGCGAAACTCGGCGCGCGTACAGTCCTCGCGCTCGACACAGACCCGATCGCCGTCGAAACCGCCGCGCGCAATGTGGCGATCAACCACGCGGCAGACATCGTGCGCGTCGAGCGCGGCACGCTTGACGCCGACAAACACTGTAACCTTTTCGACCTCCTGTGCATCAATATACTTGCCGAAGTGATTTGCGACCTTGCGCCCGCGCTCGCTTCGGCTTTGCGTTCGGGCGGCAGCGTCATCGCGTCCGGCATCCTGGACTACAAAGCCGACGATGTCGTGGACGCATTGAACGCGGTGGGCATCGAGATTGTCGAGAAGATGCAGGAAGAGGATTGGGTGGCGCTGGTCGGACAGAAGAAATCGGAGATTGGACGTTAGAGATTGGAGATTAGAGATTCTGCTGCCTTCATTCTCCAATCTCTAGTCTCTGATCTCTTCCATCAAATGCACCGCTTTTTCATTCCCCCCAAATCCATTCACGACAACCGCGTCTTGTTGCGCGGCACCATCGTGCATCAAATTCGCGACGTGCTGCGGATGCGCCCCGGCGAGAACATCGTGCTGCTGGACAACTCGGGCTGGGCGCATCAAACCGAACTCGTCACGATTGACCGCGACACCGTGCGCGGACGCGTCGTCGAAAAATGGAAACTCGAAACTGAGCCGAGCGCGCGGATCACGCTCTACCAGGGTCTGCTCAAAGGGCAGAAATTCGATTGGGTCCTGCAAAAAGGGACTGAAATCGGCATCGCCGCGTTCGCGCCGATCCTGACCGCGCGGTGCATCGTCGGCAGTTTGAACGATGTCAGCGATGGGCGCGTGGAACGCTGGGAGCGCATCGTCGTCGAAGCGGCGGAGCAAGCCGGGCGCGCGCGGCTGCCGCATCTCGGCGCGGCAATGTTGTTTTCTCACGCGTGCGAGATCGCCGGGCGCGGCGGCTTGTCGCTGATGCCCTGGGAAGAAGAGCACACGCGCGGTTTGCGCGAAGCGCTCCAGCCAATCCCCAAAGCCAAAGAGATCAACTTGTTCATCGGACCCGAGGGCGGCTTTACGGAGGAAGAGGTCGCCGCCGCGCAAGAGCACGGCGTGCTGCCCGTATCGCTCGGTCCGCGCATCTTGCGCGCGGAGACGGCGGGGCTGGCGGCGGCAGCGGCGATTTTGTACGAAGTGGGAGACCTGGGATAAGGCGTGAAACGCGAATGTAAAACGTAAAGCGAAAAACGTAAACTCTTTCAATGCGTTTACAGAATTACCTCGCGACAATTGCGTTGACCGCGAAGATAATTTGATCCGCGAATAACGCGAATCGCGCGAATAAAAAAAGATTAGCGATNNTTGCCGCGCTATGTTTTACGCTTTACGTTTTATTCATCTTACGTTCTATTCATCGAGGTAAGGCAGAATGACTGAGAACATTATTATCATCGGCTCGGGACCGGCGGGGCTGACCGCGGCAATTTACGCCGCGCGCGCGAATCAGTCGCCGTTAGTCATCACTGGGCGGGAGATCGGCGGACAGATCGCCACGACGGATCAAGTCGAGAATTATCCGGGCTTTCCAGACGGCGTCACGGGACCCGAACTGGTTGAACTGATGCAAAAGCAAGCGCAAAGATTCGGCGCGCGTATCGAGACTGATTTTGTGACCGAGGTGAATTTAAAGACGCATCCGTTCCAACTGAAAACGGAAACTGGCAACGCGTACGCAGCGAAATCGCTCATCGTTACCACCGGCGCATCGCCGCGCAAGTTGAATGTGCCGGGCGAAAAAGAATTCCTGGGACGCGGCGTCTCGTACTGCGCGACCTGCGATGGCTTTTTCTTTCGCGGGAAGGAAATCGCGGTCGTCGGCGGCGGCGACAGCGCGTTGCAAGAGGGGCTGTTCCTGACCAAGTTCGCGAGTCGGGTGCACATCATCCACCGCCGCGATCAACTCCGCGCCCAGCCGATCTTGCAAGCGCGCGCGCGCGAAAATCCAA
The DNA here is from genome assembly GCA_002400365.1 of Anaerolineales bacterium UBA4826. Taxonomy (GTDB): domain Bacteria; phylum Chloroflexota; class Anaerolineae; order UBA4142; family UBA4142; genus UBA4142. The sequence goes on from DHFK01000081.1 coordinate 16,794, forward strand.
AGGTGAATTTCGTCTGGAACGCAGTGGTCAGGGAAATCAAAGGCAACGGCAAAGTGGAGACGCTGGTACTGGAGAACACGCAGACGCATGCGCGCTCCAAACTACCCGCGCAAGGCATTTTCGTTTACATCGGGCATACGCCGAACACGGATCTGTTCAAGGGGCAGTTGGAGATGAATGAGGAGGGCTATCTCAAGGTAGACGCGCGCCTTCACACCAACGTCCCCGGCGTCTTTGCCGCGGGCGAAGCGCACGATCACGTTTTCCGGCAAGCGGTGGTCAGCGCGGGGTACGGCTGCATGGCAGAGATGGAGGCGGAGAAATTTCTAGCGCAAGTGGCGAGTGGCGGGTGACGAGNNTTCTTTGACATGCAGATTGATTTCGACTAGAATAACTCGCGTTCTACTGGCTTGCGTCGCGTTTGCCCTTTCATGTCGGCACTGGGAGAGAATCTGATGCAGGGTTTTCGTTTCTCCAGTCTGCGGGTGCGTTTCTTTTTCATCGTCCTCGTTTCGATTCTCCCCGCGGTTGCTCTCACGTTGTTTGCCGCGTTGGAGAGCAACCAGGTTTTTCTGCGCAACCTGATTGCTATCGGCTTGATGCTGCTCTCCGCCTTTGCCATCGCCTGGATCGGCAGCGGTCTGCTCCTCGGACGATTGAATATCCTCTTGCAGGCAACCCGGCGGCTTGCCGTCGGCGATACCAATGTCCGCATCGGGTCAGCGCACGAGGCGAGTGAAATGGGGCAACTGGCAGATGCCTTTGATGAGATGGCTGCGGCGCTGGAGCAACGGACCCAGCAACTCGCCCAGCGCGAAGAGTACTTTCGTTCGCTGATCGAAAATATCTTCGATACGACCCTCCTCCTCAACGCAGACGCCACGATTCGATACGTCAGCCCCTCGGTCACCCCGATGCTCGGCTATGCGCCCGACGCGCTCATCGGCGATCGGGTCTTTCGTTTTGTTCACCCGGACGATCTGCCGCGCGCCACTACCGCGTTTGCCAATCGGTTGGAGCAGCCGGGCATGGATCCCACCCCGATCGAAATTCGCGTCCGCCATCGCGACGAGTCCTGGCGCACTGTCGAGAGCGTGGGCAATAACTTGCTCAACCTGCCGGCGGTCAAGGGCATCGTGATCAATTTGCGCGACATTACGGTGCGCAAGCAGGCAGAACAAGCACTGGGCTTGCAGAACGCCAAACTCGCCGCGCTCCAGATGGTAAGTCTGGGGCTAACCTCGACCTTGGCTTTGCAAGATGTCCTGCAGCGTATCGCCGAAACGGCACAAGCGCTCGTCGAGTCAGTTCACGCGCACATTTATTTGTACGACCCGGCTCAGGATACACTAACCCTTGGCGCGAGCCACTGGGCCGCGCGCGCGCTGCCGCTGCCTTTGCAGCCGCGGCGGAGCGGAACGACGTACACCGTCGCGCGCACGGGCCAAGCCGCTTTCATCCAAGACGCCTCCGCGGCACCGGCATACGCCCATCAACCGGCCGACCGCCGACCGGGCGCGCTGGCATGCTTGCCGCTGAAGAAAGGCGACGTCGTTCTCGGGACGCTCAATTTGGGGTATTGGAAACCAACGCAGTTCGACGCGGAAACGCGCGCGTTTCTCGAATTGATGGCGAGTCAAGCCGCGATCGCGATTCAGAATGCGCGCCTCTACGAAGCCGCCAAACGCGACGCGGCGGAACTGGCGGATCGGGTCGAGCACCTGGCACTCCTCAACGAGATTTCACGCGGCGTCACGACGCTGGACCTCCAACGCATTCAGCAGACGGCGCTGGAAAAAATCGCTGCGCACTTTGGCGCCTCCCAAGCCGCCATCGCGCTGTTTGACCCGGTCAAAGCAAGCGCGACGGTGACCGCGATCGAGCCGGCGGACGATCCGGGGCGCGGGTTGACTTTTCGACTTGCCGATAGTCCAAGTTTCGCGGCAGCCGTTCGTCAGCGCGAACCGATCGTTTGGGAAGACAACCCCGCGGATACGTCAGACCGTCCCCTCTTGGCATACCTGCGGTCACGCCAGATTCGTTCGCTGGTCGTCGCGCCATTGGTTGTCAAAGACCAGGTGCTCGGATTGATCGTCGTCCAGTTGAACGAACGCAAACTAGAGCCCCAAGAACTTTCGTTGCTGCAGACGATGGCGAACCAGGTCGCCACGGCAATTGAAAACGCCGGCTTGTTCGACAATCTCCAGCACGCGAATCAGGAACTGGCTCTGGCGTACGACACGACTTTGGAGGGCTGGTCGCGCGCGCTCGATTTGCGCGACCGGGAGACGGAGGGACATTGCGAGCGCGTGACCAATCTCACGGTCCGGCTGGGACGCGTGATGGGGCTGCCTGACGCCGAACTGGTCCAAGTCCGGCGCGGGGCATTGCTGCACGACATTGGCAAGATGGGCATTCCAGATGCGATCTTGCTCAAGCCCGATGCGCTGACGCCGGCGGAATGGACGGTGATGCGGCGCCATCCGACCTATGCGTTCGAACTCCTCTCGCCGATCGCGTTTCTGCGTCCGGCGTTGGACATTCCGTACTGCCACCACGAGAAATGGGATGGCACGGGCTATCCGCGCGGTTTGAAGGGAGAGGAGATTCCCCTCGCGGCGCGCCTATTTGCGGTGGTAGATGTCTGGGACGCGCTACGGTCGGATCGCCCCTACCGCGCCGGCTGGCAAGAAGAGCGCGTGCGCGAGCACATCCGCGCGCTGGCGGGCAGTCACTTTGACGCCGGCGTCGCATCCACATTCCTCGAACAAATCGTTTCGTGACTGCTCTGGCGCGGGTGCCCGAGGCCGCGGCAACGACGACACGAGGTCGCCCTGCGACAACCGCCAAAACCTCGCGTCAGAGTCCAGAGGGCTCAGAGATCAGAGTCACAACGGGGACACCACCACCCGAAAACCGATGCAGATGTCCCTGTGGCTAGGAACGCCACTGCTACGACACGCGGCGCGCGCGAGGTTCTGATTGCGGTCCCACATCCCGCCGCGCAACACCCGGCCCAGTGCCAAATCCGGACCCTTAGGATTTCGCGTGGGTGAATTCTTGTAGTAGTTCTTGCCGCACCAATCCGCGCACCATTCCCACACGTTGCCCGCCATATCGCCCACGCCGTACGCGCTGTCTCCTCGCGGCGAGTATTTGCCCACAGGCGTCGTATCGCCAATTCCAGATTCGTATGCGTTGCACTTGTTCACGTCAAACTCGTTGCCCCAGGGGTAGCGACGTTTTTCTTTTTTCACCTCATCCCAACTGGCTGCCTTCTCCCACTCCGCTTCGGTCGGCAAGCGCCCGCCCGCCCACTCTGCATAAGCAACCGCGTCATGCCAAGTCACCTCTACGACTGGGTGATTTTCTTTGCTCGGAGGAAATCTCCCGTCTGTCCAACCAAACGGCGGAGAGTGTTTTGTCGCATCCACAAACTTTTC